>NZ_JPQB01000005.1:0-539097 GCF_000740665.1 Vibrio sp. B183
GAGCGTGACGCTGAGCAAGTAGCGAACATTGCTAAGGGTGGTTACATCCTGAAAGATTGCGCAGGCAAGCCAGAGCTTATCCTAATCGCAACCGGCTCTGAAGTTGAGCTAGCGGTTAACGCTGCGGCTGAACTAACTGCTGAAGGCAAGCAAGTACGTGTTGTTTCAATGCCATCAACGGACGCATTCGACAAGCAAGATGCAGCATATCGTGAAGCGGTTCTGCCATCTGACGTGACGGCACGTATCGCGGTAGAAGCAGGTATTGCTGACTTCTGGTACAAGTACGTTGGTTTCGACGGCCGTATCATCGGTATGACCACCTTCGGTGAATCTGCACCAGCTGGTGAACTATTCAAGATGTTCGGCTTCACAACTGAAAACGTTGTGAACACAGCGAAAGAGCTTTTAGCTTAATCACTGAACCTTGATATGAAAACGCCCCGCTACACTAGCGGGGCGTTTTTTATTGAATCTCTTCTACATTCACTTCAGTACTGAACTTTACTGTGCGAGTAGAAACCGAAGTCTGAAATTTACGAATGTTCTTATCTTGATGCAATACGCGTTCAATAAACTTTTCATACGCTTTGATATCTGGAACGCTTACCACCAGCATAAAATCGTAGCCTCCCGTGATCTGATAACATTGAGTGACTTCAGGCGCTTTTGTTATTGATTGGCGAAACACGCTGTATATATCAGGTCTATCCCGCTCCATTTCGACTGAAACAATCAAGTTCATCTTATTACCGGCCAGCTCGGGATTGATGATAGAGACATCACCCGTTATCACGTTGTCTTCCCGAAGCCGTTTTACCCTCTTCAAACAAGCTGGCGGCGACAACCCCACTTCTTCCGCCAACTCTACATTCGGAATACGATTATTCTTTTGCAGTATCGACAAAATCTTCCTGTCTAAACGGTCAATTTCCATAATTTCTCCAGAGAGTACTTTTAAGAAACTTTAACACAGTATTAACTCAATAAAGAAATATGAGGCACAGGAAGCATGCAAATCGCACATCGATATTTCCCATGCTTTTATTAATGTTCTTGCTATCGAATCATTCAGTATGGATTTCAACATGGAAAAGTTACAAAGTTTCTTTCATGACCTTTTTAAAGAAATAATCGATGTCACCTGGACTCTGTATAAAGTGATGATTCCTATCATCATCGTCATTAAAGTTGTTGAAGAGCTAGGAGGTGTTGCATTGCTTAGCGAATGGCTGAGTCCTTTGATGAATTTTGTCGGTTTACCCGATGAAATGGGCTTAGTTTGGGCGACAACTCTGCTTACTAATATGTACGCGGGTCTATTGATCTTTATGAGCACCAACAGCGAACTCACCGTTGCTCAGGTATCAATTTTGGGTTCATTAATGCTCATCGCACACTCTATCCCGATTGAAGCGGCTATTGCGAAGCGTGCCGGTGTGAGTATTGCCATGACAACGTTAGTCAGAGTTGGGGGTGGACTCTTGTTTGCGTGGGTTCTCCACCAGATTTATCAGTTCGGCGATTTGCTGAATACGCCTGCCCAGATCGTTTGGAATCCGGAAATACCTCCAGAGCAAACTTATCTTCAATGGGCATGGTCGCAAGTCGAAAACTTGATAGCGATACTTGTCATCATTGCAGTATTACTGTTTACGTTAAAGATGCTAAAGCTGCTAGGTGTGGAGAAGTTAATGGCGATGGCACTCAAGCCTGTTCTTTCTGTGCTAGGTATCAGCAGAGAGGCGACTAACCTAACCATCGTCGGTATTACGTTAGGTATTTCTTTCGGTGGCGGCCTGCTGATCAACGAAGCCAAACGAGGCCACATACCAGCACGAGATGTGTTTACCGCCGTCATGCTGCTTAACTTAGCTCACAGCATGATTGAAGACACCATTCTCGTATTGTTGATTGGTGCCGACTTCGTGACGATATTTTGGGGAAGGCTGGTATTTGCTTTTGTCGTCATCGCTGTTATGTCACAGATCCTTAAACGCATAAGCGAGCCCACCTGTCAGAGATATTTGTATAAAAGCGTTCAGCAGCAATGATCAACTCAAAGCCCAAGTGATTGGGCTTTTATTATCAGCTAATCACCGGAAGCGTCTTCCATGTTCTCTCATGTAGCATTTCACAGCCGTTGTCAGTAATAACGATGTTCTCTTCGTGCACCATCATTCTATTTTTGGCAAACGCCATACCCGGCTCAAGGGTCAAAATCATACCCGGTTTGAGTACAACATCCCCCCCGGGTACATTGGATGGCCATTCAGTAAGCTGCATCCCTAACCCATGCCCCATCCTTCCTACATCATTGCCAAGAGCGCCGTTGCTTTCCAGCACGGACCACATAGCTTGCCATACCTCGCCCGTTGTAATGCCCGGCCCTGCTTTCATCAGACCCGCTTCCGTAGACTGATAAACTGCCTCATAAGCCGAGACGGTGTCTGGCTGAGCAAAACCAAAGGCATAGTTTCTGTCGAAGTCACTAAAATAGCCGTCGAAGTTGGCTCCTGTATCAATGATCAATACATCGCCTTGTTCTAAAACACGATCTGTAGGGCCCATAATGATGTTGTCATAACCACCCTTTCCTGACGCTGAAATCAAATACGGACAAGCATCAGCGCCAAGACGTAACATCTCAAAGTGCATCGCCTTACACGCTTCTCGTTCGGTCATTCCAATCGATAAGTGGCTGCGTAAAAAGTCAAACCCCTGCGCCGTCACCTGACAGGCGAAGCGAATCTTTTCTATCTCAGCTTTTGATTTGATGCTGCGAAGATCGCGAACGATCAAAGACACATCGACGAATTGGTACTGGCTTAGGGAATGTTGCAATAGCGCATAGTTATTTGCTGGCATACGTAGATGGGTTTCTGGCCCAATCATGCTGCCAATTTTGTGAGTGCCTTTACTGACCTCCTTCAGTGTCGAAGCCAGCAGAGAAATACCATCATCTTCTGGCCTTGGCGATGGCCAACTGCGAACATCTTCAATCCAAGTACTCTCGAACCCAGCGACACCAATTTCGGGCACAACAGCAATCGGCTTACCAACCGCAGGTACTACCAAGAACCAAGGTCGAGTTGGGCTTTCCCAAAACTGCGATTTAAAGCCGCTAAAATAACGGAATTCAGGTTCTGTGGTAAAAAATGCAGCTCCAATATTCTGAGCTCGCATCCGTTTTTGTAATTCCACCGTACGGTGCTCAAATTCAACGGTCTCAAAACCTCGATTCGGGGCGACTAGTTGAGTCGTATTCATACGTTCTATCCTTAGTTTGTCTGTACCATGCAAATGGATTAGCTGAACAGTAAATCTCTCGGCAGCAATGCAATGCCGGGAAAAAAGATCAGCAGTGCAGACATAAAAATCAAAATAATGAAGAAAGGCAGAGTGCCGCGAATCACTTCCATATAAGGCCGCTCAAAGATAGCAATCGCAGTGAATATATCGCAGCCAAAAGGTGGTGTTGCCGATCCAATTGCCATTTGCAACGTCACCATCACACCAACAAGAATCGGGTCAATTCCAGCGGCATCAACAATAGGCATAAAGATAGGCGTTAAAATCAGCAGCACAACTAACGAATCGACAAACATGCAGCCAATGAAAAACGTCAGCGCGATAACAAACAAAATGTATTCTGGAGAAGCACTCCCCAGATCAAGCGGAGCCAATAACTCTTGAGGGATTTGTTCAAACGAGATGTACCACGAAAATGCCTGACCAACACCAACCAGTACAAAAACTACCGCGGTGATCAAACCGGTATTTAACGCAGCGTCACAAATGTCTTTGACGCCGAGCTTACGGTAAAAGACACATTCAACGATGATCGCATATAAAACAGCGAACGAAGCCGCTTCGGTCGGAGTAACAATACCAGAGTAAATACCACCGATGATTAAAGCTGGGAACCCCAAAGGCAGAATTGCCTTCTTAACCGCCTCAATACGTTCTGCGGCATTTGCTTTATCAACCAACGTTAGACTATCACTATGCTTCACACTGTATGCATAGCTATACAGTGAGAACAAGCCTGCCAGCACAAGCCCCGGGCCGATACCCGCGATAAACAATTCTCCAACACTGGCATTCGCCAACGTACCGTAAAGAATCAAACCGATACTGGGTGGAATCAGAAAAGCAATGTCACTGGCGTTGATGATGAGCGCCATAACAAAGCTATCCTTGTACCCCGCTTGGAGTAACTTCGGTCGCATAATCTGCCCTACCGATACCACCGTTGCCTGAGTCGAACCTGAAACTGAACCAAATAAGGTACAACTGATGCACGTAGTAATGGGCAAGCCGCCACGTAAATGACCAACAAACGCCTGAATAAGGCCCAGTAAGTTATAAGCCGTGTGACCGCGTGTCATGATATCCGCAGCAAGTATGAACATTGGTACCGCAATTAGCGCGTTTGGTGATATTCCGGTCACCATTTGCTGTATGAGCACTCCTGGCTCAACTTGAGAAAAATGAATCAAGCCAATAAGAGCACCAACCGCCAAAGGTACTATCATCGGGAAGCTCAAAAACAGCAGCACCACCATAACGGTCACTAAAGTAAATGTGATCACGTATATATCGAGCTCACCGGCAATCACATCCGATAGAAACTGAGCAATCTCATTCATGACAACTCACCTACTTCATTGGTTTTGTTTTCAGTCACATCGAAAGACACGTAAATCTCTTTGTGCAAAAGATTCATAACGAAACTCATACTGTATTGAAGCCCAGCGATGGAAAATCCAATCGGGATGATGGCGTAGACCCAATAAACGGGAAACTGTAGTGCCGGACTCAAGCGGTTAATGGATTTGAGCTCTTCAACATAGAGCAACGAATGGTAGGCAAGATAAAACATGAGTGCCAACGTAAGCAGCGCAATAATGGTCGTCAGGATTTTCTGCCAGCGGAAACTGAGTGAGTCGTAAACGGCCGTCATTCGTATGTTACGTCCCTGTCGAACCGCGTAAGCGAAGCCGACAAAAGTGACGATCACGATGAGGAATTGATTCAGTTCTTCAGAAAAGAATAAACTCTTGTTGAACGCATACCGCCCAATGGCGTTTGCGGTCGAATTCGCCATCATTACGAGGATGGCTGTCATAATTAAAAAGCGTTCCAGCTTTTCAGTCACCACACTTATCTTAAGTAAAAGGTCTTTCATAACACGCTGAACTCCATACTTCAGTCAGCAACTTTCCACACAGACCTTGTCTGACTGGAAAGGCGCTATCCGTCACTCCTTGCAACGGATAGCTGGTTTCCATTCGAGATACCGCTTCTACTGCGATGACGCCACTTTGACTTCATCCAAAATGTTCTCAAGGATGACTTTGGCACTTGCGCGCGCTTCACTTTGCTGGTCGGCTGGATAGGCATTAGCGACCACATCAAAATAGGTGTCGTGTAATTGTTCACTGAGTACCTTGAAGCGCTCGCGTTCTTGGTCATTAAGCACAACCACTTGCATGTTTGGTCGCTCTTTAAGAATCTTCTCCATATTCTCTTTGTTGATTTTGATTTGGTAATCATAAGCTGCTTTATCCGCCGCTTTGATTGCCCTATTCACCATCGCTTGTTTCTCTTTAGAGAGCCCGTTGTACCACTTGCTGTTTGTTGAAACGGTACTGACGTAAGGTTGCTGACCTGGGAACATTAAGTAGTCCTGTACTTCATGCCATTTCGCGTTGTAGATGAAGTAGATAGGGTTAACCATGCTGTCGATTGTTTTCAGTTGCAGAGAACCATACACCTCTCCCCAAGACAGAGGTGTCGGTGTCGCGCCAAACGCTTTGTAGGTTTCCACTGGGATTGTTGAGGTAAAGGTGCGGATTTTTTGATCAGCGAAATCTTCTGGTGTACGGATTGGCTTGTTACCTCCCCACACCATCTCGCCTTCAGACATCATGGAAAGTAGCTTAAGGTTCACACTTTCGAATTTAGGCGCGAGCTCATTGTAAATAGTTGGGCTTTCAGTCAGTACTTTATGCGTCACTTCCTCGTCAGTGCCTAGTACGTACGGCAAGCTTACCGCCTGAACTTCAGGTACATACGAACCTAGATGACCTGCCCCCACGGATACAAACTGAATAGTGCCTTTTGCTGCCAGCTCAACAATATCGTTTTCGGTACCCAGTTGGCCGTAATAATAGATTCGAACGCGAATATCACCATCGGACTCTTTTTTGATCACTTCAGCAAATTTTTGTGCATAAATATCCTGAACGTCTGTCTTGTCTTCTTCTGAAGCAAACTTCCATGTTTCGGCATGAGCACTCAAAACCACCCCTAAACTCAGCAAGGCTACGCTTAATCGTTTCATCCTGTCTTTCCTTTTTCCGTTCTAATGTCACGCTAAACGCATGGTGCCGTTTAACGATCGGCAATGATGACTTCGTTTACAGATACCGCATTGCAAAATCAGCCATACAGTTCCTGTTTATTGGCCAAGGCCTAATCTGTTATTAACCAATTGAATCCAATAGCTTGCGCCAAGCTTCAATATCCGGTCGTTAAAATCGTATTCTGGGTTATGTAAAGCGCATCCCCCAACGGAATCTACTCCGTTGCCTAGCAAGACATAACAACCCGGCTTAACGCGAAGCATGCTGGAAAAGTCCTCTGAGATAGTCAGTGGATCACAAGTATCATTGACGTGTTCACCACCTAACACTTGTTTAGCCGCTTCTACCGCATATTGAGTTTGCTCTTCGCTATTAATGGTTGGGTAGAATGTGTTTATGAATTCGAACTGGTAACTTGCTCCCGCTGATTGGCAAATACCGGCTACGATCCTTTCCATGCTATGTTCAATACGTGTGAGCGTTTCTTCCGTAAAACAGCGGCAGTCCCCTTTGATAATGACTTGGGTTGGGATCACATTGACTGTGCCGTCAGTAATAAATTCAGTCGCCGATACCACAGCTGTGTCATAGATAGCGCTGAGGTTTCGGGACACGATCGTCTGCAGCCCAAGAACAACCTGCGCACCTATCACAAGAGGATCGACACCTTGATGAGGCAGCGCCGCGTGGCCACCGACTCCATTAATCGTGATTTCAAAGCTACTTTCACTGGCCATCAGCGAACCAGATTTAACCATGAGCTCACCTTCAGCGAGTCCTGGAAAGTTATGAATGCCATACACTTCATCTATATTGAATCGTTCAAAGAGACCATCATCGATCATGGCCTGAGCTCCGCATCCATGTTCTTCATCTGGTTGAAAAATAAAATAAACGGTTCCGTCAAACGTTCTGTTCTCGGCCAAATAACACGCGGCGCCTAACAACATTGCAGAATGTCCATCATGGCCACACGCATGCATCTTTCCGTCATGTTGCGAGCAGTGGTCAAAGGTGTTTTGTTCATGAATGTGCAACGCATCCATATCAGCACGCAGGCCGATGCTTTTGCCATGTTTACCGCTATGAAGAATCCCAACTAAACCAGTTTTGCCAATGTGGCGTACCACCTCGATACCAAACTCTTCCAATTTCTCAGCAATAAAGTTGGCTGTAAGATCAACCTCAAAACCGCACTCTGGAAAGCGGTGTAGATGCTGACGCCACTCCGTCATACTTTCTATGAGCGTGTTTGGCAGCTGTTCAGGATTAATCGAGAAAGTTGATGACATACTTTTTACTCCGTAAATCACATGAATTAGGGGTTACGTTAGGCTATATCTGAGTTGGAACTGCTAATAAGGTGTTGTTTAAGCAGCACCCCATAACCATTAACAGGTCGGGAATAACGCATCAGCTTAAGCGAATGCCAAGCCAAAACCTGATTGCTGGTTAACACGGGTTTGTTCAGGCCTTCTTCAATACACTCAATGACGCTGCCTGTTCTAAGAGCAGTACACGAGATGAGCAGTAAGTCAGCGTCAGGGTCACACACTTGACTCGCAGCGCGGCGAATATCTTCAGGTGAAATAAAACTCATCGCGGTGTCGTCTTCAAAGCCGAATCCAGCGATGTTCATCACTTCGAGACCTTGAGATAAGAAAAAGTCAGCCACTTCCTTGTTCACCGAATCGGTATAGGGAGTAAGAATGGAAATACGCTTAGCATTGAGACTCTTAAATGCTGCTAAAGCCGAAGTCACAGGGTTAGTGACGGGTGTACCGGGCCTTGTTTGATGAACTAACTCGGTAATGCGCTCCGATCCGATAGCGATAGTGCCCGATGTGCAAGCATAAATGATCACATCAAGGTCAGTCCCTGGAAGGATGGAATCGGCACATGCGCTAATTCCCGGCTCCATTTTACGCAAATTATCCATAGTTAAAGGGTTATAGTTTCTAACCCTCCCGGTAAACGACTCCACGTCCACCGGATAAAACTGTTTCAGATCTCGCTCAATATTGAAATCCGTTGCCAGAGTAATAACCCCAACACGCCCGGCTGACGCAAGCTGATCCAGTTCAAATTGGGGAGCGATGGTTTCAGATTTCATGACAATCCTTTCTCTCGGGAATCATTATCAAGCGCTATCATTGTTAAAAACTTGTATCTACATTACCTACAAGCCAATCAATAATGACTTTACATTCTGTTCACAAGATCAATAATGCCCCGAGCACTTTAATGAATTTCATCAAAAAGCCATATCATTGTGCAGTTATTCCGCATTTTTATTGAGTTATATTAGTTTTTTGTTCTCCATTGGATATGGTTCAATTCGATAGAAAAATACCTTTACGTAGGTCACGGAACACAGAGTTATTTAACAATTCAATTACACATGACAATCAGGAAGATCTGAGATGCCACAACAAGCAGAACTTACAGTCGATAGCTTTGACCGAAAGATTTTAAATATCGTTCAGGAATCAAACCGAGTGACATCAGACAACATTGCAGAGCAAGTCGGCCTCTCCCCTGCAGCAGTTCAACGTAGGCTCAAAAAAATGCGTGAACAGGGTGTCATCCAAGCCGATGTTTCTATCATCAACCCAAAGGCGGTAGGGCAAGCAATGACGTTTGTCGTGCAGGTTACTCTGGAGCGTGAACGTGTCGACTTAATGCATAACTTCAAGAAAGAAATGACGGCAAATCGTTCTGTTCAGCAGTGTTACTACGTAACGGGCAGTTCCGATTTTATCTTGATCGTGACCGCGGCAGATATGGAAGGCTATGATAATTTCACTCGTGAAGCCTTTTTCGATAATGCCAATATCAAAAGCTTCCAGACCAATGTCGTGATGGACAACGTCAAGACTGGCATGACAATTCCGATCGAGACTTCTAGCGAATAAAAAACGGCGTGTAACCTCACATTACACGCCGAATACTTCTCTTGAGCTTTTCTTTGTTGTTATTCGTTTATGATTTGGTGGTAAAGCTCGGGATCCGTTGCTCCTTCTGTACCAATCACCAATACTCTGCTTTCACTATTTAGCCCAAGAGCTTGCAAAAAATCCGCATCTTCAGAAGCGATAATGGCCGCAGCTAAACCCGGAACAGCAGACTCCCCAGCTTCAACCGCTGCATCGGATTGATATCCACCAGCAAGCAGTCTCATTGCTTGCGGAACAGCTTCTTCGCTGAGAGTCATAAAATCATCGGCACCGTTCTTTAGTATTTCCCAAGCTAACGTAGAAACTTCCCCACACGCTAGTCCCGCCATGAGTGTATCAAGGTCACCTTCAACGACAACGGGCTCTCCTGCTTTCGCACTTTTCTGCAAGCAGTTGGCTTGTTCAGGCTCGACAATCACAAATCGTGGTCGCTTTTCTCCCCACAGATCCCAGAAGTAACCACACACGGCTGAAGCCAGTCCACCTACTCCTCCTTGCACGAAAACGTGACTTGGAATTGTGCCATCGAGTTGTTCGACAATTTCAGCCAACATTGCGGTGTAACCAAGTGCTACATCTTTGGGAATATCCATATAGCCTTCATAGGAAGTATCAGACACAATCACACGATTGTGAGCTTTGGCTTCACTATCTGCAGTTCTTACCGACTCGTCATAGTTACCCGAAATACGAATGACTTGGGCGCCAAAAGCTTCCATCGCAGTTTTGCGCCCTTCGGATACATCTCGGTGGATATAGATGACGCAACCGCAGCCAAACATCTGCGCGCCCCAAGCAACTGAACGCCCATGGTTTCCGTCTGTTGCACAGCTAACAACTATTTCGGCTACTTCAGATTTCCATTTTCCATCGAGCAGTTCGGTGATTGAAGGAGTTTTGCCGAACCGATTGAAGATCTCTATTTGGAGCTGGCGTGCCACGGCATAAGCGCCGCCCAAGGCTTTAAAACTTTTTAATCCAAAACGTTGAGATTCGTCCTTATACCAGAGCTGGGCGATTCCTACCTTCGCCGCCATGCTTGTAAACGCGTGAAGAGGCGTTTCTTTATATCCTGGCCACTGTGAAATATCCGCAATCGCTTGTTTTGAAGCTGCAACGCTCAAAATTTCTCGCTGAGCATTCGAATACTCCAACGTTGGGTCGGACTTCGGATTTGAAAAGTGAGTCAGTGTACCTGTCAATAACGGCATAGAGAGTATCCTTATCAATGCATTGGCTTATCACACATGTCGTTAATGAAACGTATGTGCAGAATGGGTATAGGTAAAGTCTATCGACATAACACGCAGACATTATGCTTTATGAATGACAATGGTGAGGAAATTAACGGCTAAGAGACGGAGATTTGCGGGATTAACGCGTTGACGCGAGTTGAAGAGAAAAACCGCTGTTTGAAGCTGAATTTATAACACCAGGGTGCGGAAGGAAAAGGCCCCGCGTTTGCAGGGCTTCGTTTATTTTTCTTCAAATCGCTGAGCTAACTGATAAAACTCGTTGACCTGATTACGTAACTCTTGCGAATGCTGATTAACGGAATGGGTCGCCGCAAGGTTTTGCTCGGCGGCTGAGGCAATTGACTGAATGTGCAGATTCACATCACCGGAAAGCTGGCGCTGTTTAGTCGCTGCATCTTCAACCGTAGTCATCAAATCGTTCATCGATTGCATCATTGTTTCGACTTCCGATAAACGTTTTGCGCTTTCTTCAGCAACTTCACCACATGCGTCAGTTTGCTCACGGTTGGCAATAATGTCACGTTGCCAGCCTTCAATTGTCGTTAACATGGTTTCAATACTGTCTTTAATTTGCACTGTTGCATTCGACGTTCTACCCGACAATGCACGAACCTCATCCGCAACGACAGCAAAACCACGGCCCTGTTCGCCAGCACGAGCAGCCTCAATCGCGGCGTTTAAAGCAAGCAAGTTGGTTTGTTCTGCGATCCCACCAATTTCTTCCATCATCTTACTGACGTTTTGCGCCTGCTCACTCAGTTGGTAAGTAGTGTTAGTCGCTTTCTCAGCCTGAACGCTGAGCTGTTCTAAATTCACGTGTGTCTGATCGATGGTATCTTTCGCAAGCAGACAGGTTTTGAGCGTCACATCAATCAACTCATGCGCTTCATGCGTACTGGTGGACACTTCGTTAGCAGATGCTTCCACTTCTTCGGTAGCTTCACGAACTTGGCGAATATCTTTGGTTTGCTGCTCAAGGGCTTGAGTTACCTGCAAGGTCGTTGCGCTTAGACCATCAGACAGATCTTGAAGCGGCTTAGCGGAATCTGTCATACGACCCAAGACTGTACGAATACGCGCTGAAAGAAGCTTGATATGGAAATCAGCAACAGAAAACTTACTATTACCAGAGTAGATTAGGCGACTGACACTGTCGTACTTAGATTGCAGCTTCTTAAGCTGCTTTGGTGTATCAATCAATTCTTGTCTGAACAAAAGTGCTACGACAGACAGTGGTAACAAACTTGAGATCCAATTTGCCGCTCCTTCCAAATCCATCATGTTAGCCAACACTGGCGCAGACAAAGATCCAAGCAAAATCGCATAGCGAAGTGAATCACTGATCTGTAGTGACCAGGTCCGGCCAGATTTTTCAGCTTTAAGCAACGATTTGTAAGCTGCATCAGCAACGGTAACCCATTCACGTTTTGGCTTAACACGAACAGATTGATAGCCCGTCATTTCTCCACGTTCATAAATCGGCGTTACATACGCATCTACCCAATAATAACCGCCCGACTTCGTTCGGTTTTTCACAATTCCACGCCAAGCTTTACCTTGCTTCAGGTTCGCCCACATGTCTGCAAATGCCGCCTTTGGCATTCCGTTATGGCGAACAATATTGTGGTTCTGTCCCAGAAGTTCTTCCTGAGTGAATTCAGCAATACGGCAAAAGGCATCGTTACTGTAGGTAATGACACCTTTTAAGTCTGTAGTTGATACTAACTGTTCGTTGGTATCTAGTAGGGTTTCACGTTCCGACGAAATTTGGCTAGCAGTCATGTGGATAAACTTTTGTAGTAATTATGTGGCACGGAAATATAAACAATAATTTAAATTATGACAAAATATTAAAGTCGTCCCATGTAACACTTTTGGATTATTTGAGTTTTTTTTTGCTTTAAACACAAGATCTTCCTCCATATGGCGACGATCTAGCACGTTAATTGCTGGCTCCGGTTGAAAATGATCTCTACAATAGCGATGCAATTTTGCTCAGTTACTCATTGTTCAGGTAGTCCGTTATTAGTGTATAAGTTAAAACACTTCAGTCTCAAACAGCTCACCATTCTGGTTTCTTTCTCTGTCGTTCTCCTGTTTCTAATGTTTTACTTTTCGTTTAAAGCGTTATGGAGCCATGAGCTGGCGATTGAGGCGTCTAAGAAGAGACAACAGTTTGAAATAGAGCGCGTACAAACTGTCCTGAAAATGGAAGAGCTTGAACTGAGAGCATCTTTAGAAGATTACGCTGCTTGGACAACGCTGACGAAATTCGTTCAGCACCCCACGGAGGCGTTCATCAGGGACAGTATTGGACCACACGCATTCGAGTCCAAGCTTGTCGACGGCATGATCATTTTTGATAAGCAGCTACAAGTAAAATGGAGCGCTTTATATAAAGATGGCCAAGTCCACTCTGCACAATTCATTGCTCTGAATGACCCTGCTGTCGTGAACAAACTTCTTGAACAATCGATCAATACTTCGAGCGCTAAGGTATCTTCACACATCAAATATGCGGTTTATCAAAGTGAGCCTTATATGGTCGCATCCGCCAGAATTTGCTTGAGCGACGGCAAATCCTGCGATTTCGGTTACATCGTATTTATTCGTAAAATTCGCAAAGACTTTATCTCTGAAATTGAAGCTGCAACAGGTGTAGAGATCAACGTCCACCCATACAGTGAACATGACTCCCTGCATGGCGCTTTGCCGATTGATGTCTCCGTCATTTACCGTGATGATTTCCTTGATGGCGATAACATTGCAATTGAAATTACTCACAACGAAAAGCTGCCAGATTTCCTGACTTTTTCAGAAGCAAGCGTACTGGCTTGTTTTTCTCTGGTAATGTTTGCTCTTAACTTGTCTGTAGTGTCTAAGCTGATCAAGCCACTGGGGCAGGCTCAAAAAGCCTTGCGCCAGTTTCAGAAATCCGGTGACAAACTGCCAAATGAAGCAACATTTATCTCGAAAGAAATGAAAAGCTTTGCCCGCGACATCAACAATTTAATCACCGAACTGGATGAAAAGCGCGAAATCCTCAAAAAGCAATCTATTGTCGACCCACTTACCGGCATTGCCAATCGTAGGCACCTATATGAAACAGCCCGTCATTTCATTGAGGAGCTGGGTTACAACCATATAGGTGTCATTCTGGTCGATGTCGATCACTTTAAGCAATACAACGATAACTATGGTCATGTGGCTGGAGATCAAGCCTTGAGGCGTGTCGCTGAGGCATTGCGTGACGTCGTATCGCCATATGAACACTTAGTATGCCGGTATGGGGGGGAAGAGTTTTGCGTAATCCTAGCCAGCGACATAGAGCTCAATTTAGATGCTTACCTACAAAAGCTGGTTGGAGCAATCAGCGAAATGGCACTTGAACACGCATATTCACCAACTCATCCGTTCATAACAGTGAGTGCTGGAGCAACATCAAAACGCATTACTTCGTATGAACATCTAACAAGCTTGTTCCAATTCGCGGACCAAGCACTTTATATGGTCAAACAAGATGGCAGAAACGGCTACCAAATCATTCTTGCCAATTAAGTTTCCTCAATAAGAAAAGTGGTTTTCCATATTCCACCAAACACCTATACCAATATGCTTGAGGTTTACCATCTCCCTTAGATAGGCTATACCAGTGATATGTCCTGTGTAGAGTGGCCTCAATAATGCACATCCAAACTGCCAGAATCTTCTGGCTAGTTTTGTTCATCTATTCTATTCGGTCGGCCGTTGCCGAACCTGCTGTTATTGCTATAGGCGAAATTTATCAAAACCCTGAATTAAACAAGCTCGCTGGCTTTACTTTGAGAGAAGATCTCGAGTTTATATACCAAAAATCCGGTATTGAGGTCGATTTTGTTTATTTGCCTAATGCGAGAGCAATTCGTGCGGTTAGTCAAGGCCGTTATCAAGGATTAGATTTACGAATATCGAGGCTTGCGAATGATGAGAACATGATCAAAGTCGATGTTCCTCTCTATTACGTCAGTATTTTTATGTATGGCTTTGAAGGGCAATTTTACGAAGAGCTCAGTGAAGTGTCAGAAAAAGTACTCGTTTCACAATTGGGGATGAAGTTTACAGAGAAAATCTCAGACTACAAACAGCTCTACCTGGTTGAAAAATCTGAACAGGCGGCATTAATGGTCAGTAAAGGGCGCGCTGATCTATGGCTCGCTCCTAAGGTGGTTTATGAAATTTTGAAGGGTCAGTTCCCTAATATCAAACCTGTTAGCAAGGCGATATTGCATGAGCCTCTTTATCATTATATTCACGTTTCCAATAAACATTTACTGCCACAATTGGAACAAGCCGTTAGAGAGCTCGTCGCCAGCCGCCCTAATCAAGAAATATCTCTCAGGTAAGCTAACCTACTGCTCGATCATCTAACTAAATTGCCATCGGCAAGATGTGGTTTCACGATGTAAGCGTGGCAATTGCAAATTTATCAGCACCTAACCCCATGCAGCTATCAATACTTCTATAATTAAAGCTAAGCTTGGAGTCTATCTCTTGTTGATAAGAAGAAAATTGAACTAAGGAGTCTGAAACTCAATGTCTGGTTATAAATACGGCTCATGCTATTACGGAAAAATTGAGGATGTTGACTGGGAGCGATGGCAGAAATTAGTGGATATGATTGCCCTATTATTTGACGCCCCCGCCGCATTTGTTACCCAGGCGACAACCAATGGCATTGAGGTATTAGTTGCTTCAGAGCAGGCTCCTTCGCAATATTGTCCAGGTGCTTATTCTGATAAAAATACCAATGTTTACTGTCATCAAGTCGTTCAGAGCAACCAAATGATGTATGTAGCGGATGCCAGTGAAGATGAAAAATGGTCTGATAACCCTGAGTATACAGAAGACCAATTTTCAAGCTATCTTGGATACCCCATTCAGTGGCCGGATGGGAATAGCTTTGGCACATTGTGCGTGATGGACCAACGGCCAACGGATTATTCCGACAAACTCATGACCGTACTTAGTTTTCTTAGAGACACCATCAACAGTGATTTGGCCTACCTGTATAAAGCTAATCAACTCAAAGTAGAAAGTCGTTTTGATGAACTAACAAAAGCGCTAAACCGCCGAGGCTTTACGGAGTCTTTCGAGCGTCATATCAGCCTTTCAAACTCATTCAACCGTTCGAGCATGTTAATGTATCTCGATATTGACGGGTTCAAAGCCATTAACGACCAATGGGGCCACTCTGTTGGAGACCAAATACTTAAAGATTTTGCTACCGCCCTTCTCAAGAGTGTCAGAAAGAGCGACTTAGTCGCCCGCTGGGGGGGTGATGAATTTGTCGTCTTACTCGATAGTGAACAAGAGGTGGATAAATCCCGCTTTGTTGAAAGGCTGGATGAAAGCCTTAAAACTTCATGTCAGGAGCATATCCCTCAGTACTCTATCGGTAGCGTAGAATTGGCTAGTGATACAGATCCAAGCAAGTTGACAGACTTTCTCTGTAAAGCAGATGCCGCTATGTATGACAACAAGTCACTCAATAAAACGCAGCGTTAATCTTTACTCCTAATGCATAAAACCCCGGAAAACTTATGCCTCTGGAGCTTTCATTAACAACTTACAAAGCCACAACTTAAATTGTGCAACTAATTAGTGTTGTTTCGAAGATAATTGAGTCTGCTCCTGAGATGTAATACTTTTAAGTTATTCAGGCCTGAGAAGATGAATCAGCAGTTAGAGCAACATTGCAAACGAAAACAAGCAGCTTAGTTTGCTGCTTGTTTGTCAACTATAACACCTACTACATATAGGCTATTGGCTGGTTGTAGCCTTTGATAAGCCACTCAATACATTAGTTACCTTGGTGATTACTTCGTCGCAGCCTTTAACATCGTGTCGCTGCTTAATGTAATTGGGATCATTGTAAGACAGCCAGACTTTCTGCTCTTCATCTTGAGTCACCAAAACCTTCTGCGGTAGGTCAATCGCAACACTCTGTGCGCACTGCATAAGTGGCGTGCCTACTTTCGGATTACCAAAGATGATCAGTTCAGTTGGTCTGAGCTCTAAGCCCACACCTTCAGCATTAGCTTGATGATCAACTCGGGCAAAAATATTAAGTCCTTTCTTCTTAGCAATCGCTTCAAATCGATCTGCTGTTTCTTTTACAGAATACGGGCTCTCATGCATGACAACACCCTGTGCAGCAATAACTGACATAGATGCAGACAGCAGAATGGCACCTAAAGAGGCAAACTTTAACATGTGGAATCTCCTGAAATGTTAATAGAGCCATCCCTTGAAGTCAGAAATTAGCTCACATCAAACGCTCATTCTGCCGTAGGCAGACAAAATACAACAAATTAAAAATGCTGTATGCTGAATCAACATCTTAAGTACACTGTTCCATTTACATTATGTTCTCAAATTGGTTACTTACTTAAGACTTGTTCGATGAATTCAGACTTAAGCCTGCGGTAGTCTTCAGGTGAATAACCTTCGCAAGACTGTTTAAGTTTATTGTAACAATTAACTAAGTCAGGGTTTGAACGTAGTTGCTCCCTGAATTTAAGGAAACACTCATATTGCGAGCCGTTTGCAACGACTTGAAATGCGACATCTTCTGTCTTTGATTCAATCATACATAATTCAGGGGTCCGCAAGGTATTTTGCTTTACCGAAAATCCTAACTTGTACAACTGTTGAATCGCCCCTTCCAATTCTCGTGGCTGAACTCCGACATAGATGTCCAGATCACCTTTTGATATGGCACCAGGGATTGCCGAAGAGCCGACATGCTCGACAACCGCATCAGGGAGCAACAAACTTACTCTTCTCTTATAAGCTTGAAATTGTGTATAGCACAAATCCTGATACTCTTCTGGTAAATAAAACTTCATACTATCCTCAAGCAAATCAGTGAGCCGAGACTAAACAATAAAGCTATCTTCTTTGCTCATTTATTCAAACATCATTGATTCTTTACCCACAGTGAACCTCTATTGCCTACAAATAAATGAGCCTATTTGTAAGCTACGTTAGTACACTTAAAAACCATCAAGCAGAATAATTAATTAACATATACTCATTCACAAAATAAATCTTAATCAATTATACAATTACCAGTAAGCATAATAAATCAAAAACCAATAGCCATAAAAAATAAAACCAAATGTCATGCTAACGTCATCATCTCAGTTATAAAGACATGATATATACAGTAACTTTATTTATTGAATCGGATTCACATATTAAAAAACTTTTGCATTACGTTGTTTGAAACCTTAAAGAGGTTATTAAATACCTTTTACTTATCAGGAACTTAAGTTACATAGCAAAAATTAAGACAGATTTGTAAGAAGTTCGACAATTGCGATCTTAATTCATATAACGAATATTAAAACTTTCATAAAAATAATCTTGGCTTATCTTTCAACCGTTTCTAATAGAAATAAAAATAATAGAAAAACTCCAGTCAATAAATCAAAACTATTGATTGGGTATATTAATTATAAAACGGAATAGAGTAAGAAAATGACAGCGAATAAACACATTTTAAAACTGGCGGTAGGTAGCGCCTTGCTATCTGCCCTACCAGCCGATGTCTACGCACATGGTTGGTCTGAATATCCAAATGCTCGACAAAACATTTGTTACGAACAAGGCGGTATCTGGTCTGGCAGTCCACCCAACGCCGCTTGTTCAAATGCCAAAGACATTTCGGGATCTTACCCGTTCGTACAGCGAAACGAATACGCAAAGAACATTACCGACTTTAACAACCAGAGTGCAGTAAGAGCCGCTATTCCAGATGGCACTTTATGCTACGCAAACGATCCTCAGAAACGTGGCATGGGAGCCCCGCATACGGCCTGGACTCGTACAGAAATGAACACGGGTACATTCGAATATGTGTTTAATGCCACGGCACCGCACAATCCTTCTTTCTGGGAATTTTACTTAACCAAACCAAATGCTGACCTGTCTAAAGGCCTAGCTTGGGGCGATCTAGATTTGATTCAAGAAACGGGCAATGTACCTGTAGAGAACGGAAAATACCGAATCAACGTAACTATCCCATCTGATAGATCTGGAGACGCCATTCTCTTTGTGCGTTGGCAACGAGATGATGCCGCGGGTGAAGGCTTCTACAACTGTTCTGATATTACGATTAAGAATGGTAACACTCCACCTCCTGAGCCAGCACCAGAACCAGATTTGCATCGTGGAGCGTCCTTTATCCCTAGTGGATTGGAAGCACCTGAAATTGGCGATGTAGTAAAATATGACATCATCAACAAGGATGGCGCGGTTGCACGTAGCTTTGATATCAGAGTAGATTCAAACAACGTTGGTGACTGGGATCGTCTTCTTGCTTCTGAGATTAATGGTTGGCACGCAGAATTCAAAGATGGGGCTGTCTTTATCGGTGATTGGCATGAAGAAATGCAGCACTACATGTATTTCCAGAATGATACGTCACGCAATTTCTTTAACTCTAAGGACAGCCGTGCTTCAGGGCTAATGACCGTTTCCCGAGACGACAATGGCAATGTTGATCCGTTAGCAGGACAACTCTATGAGCTATCCCAAAGTGATAATGTCGTAAACGCGGGTGATAAAGTCGTCATCGTAACAGAAGAAAATGCAACGTTGACTCAAACTCAGGGCACACCTGTACAGATTCAGAATAACGGTTCTTCTTCGATCATTATCGACACCCAGTTTATTACTCAGAATGAAACGTTAATCTTCTCAGCGAGCGCGACCAACAGCGATCGAACTGAGACCTTTACGTTTGAGGTGGTTGTTGATGGTGGCGGTGTCACTCCTCCACCAACTCCAGAACCGGCCCCAGATACAGGGAATGCTTGGAGCTCATCAACGACTTACGTCGGCGGTGAAGTTGTGTCATATGCTGGTAAGGAGTGGAAAGCACAATGGTGGACACAAGGCGGTGATGATCCTGAAACGACATACAGTAAGGACAAATGGGGCGTTTGGCGACCAGCCAACTAATTCTCGTAGTGTTCATCCCATCATCTAACTGAGTTGATGGATTTCTATGAAATAGCCATCGCGTCTTTACAACGCGTTGGCTATTTTTTTGCTTAGCTTCAAATGCTCACCCCTTTGAGCTTTTGAAGCCGATACACGTAGTGATAACGTCAGCCAAACCAATGGAGCTCACGCAAAGATTGAAGTTCGACTCTTACCGGACATCACTAACTGGCTACAACGTAAACGATTGATGTGGTTAGTCGCCTTTCTCCTGCCCTTCGTTATGAGATTACTAAAGTCGGTGTTAATATTGCGCCCAAGTCAATCTGCCCTGCCTTATTGGGCTTCAAAAACTTGTGATAAGCGAACGCTTTGTTATGTTTAAAGTTGCACGGCAGATTAAACCATTAAATTAGAAGGCAATATTTTCAAATGGTTAACAATACAATTCAATGGTTTCCGGGCCACATGCACAAAGCCCGTAAAGAGATTGAAGAAGCGATCCCTCAAGTAGATGTCATTATTGAAGTATTGGATGCTCGCATTCCATTCAGTAGTGAAAACCCAATGATCTCTGAAATCCGTGGTGAGAAGCCAGTCGTTAAGGTACTGAATAAACGTGACCTTGCCGATCCAGAGTTAACTCAACTATGGATTGAACACTTCGAGAAAGAACACAATGTAAAAGCGATGGCGATTACGACTTCCAACACTCAGGAAGTTAACAAGATCCTAGAGCTGTGCCGTAAACTTGCGCCGCATCGTGAAGAGATTGGTAAGAACATTCGTACTATGATCATGGGTATTCCCAATGTGGGCAAATCAACCATTATCAATACTCTTGCAGGCCGTACTATCGCAGTTACTGGTAACCAGCCAGCCGTTACGCGTCGTCAACAACGTATCAACCTGCAAAACGGTATTGTTTTATCGGATACTCCCGGCATTTTGTGGCCTAAAGTAGAAAACCCACACAGCGGATTCCGCCTCGCTGCAACCGGTGCCGTTAAAGACACGGCCATGGAATACGAAGAAGTGGCTTTCTATACAGTTGAGTACCTTGCAAAAGCGTACCCTGAGCGTTTGAAAGAGCGTTATCAGATCGAAGAAATGCCAGAAAGCGACATAGAACTAATGGAAGAGATTGGTCGTCGAAGAGGCGCGCTACGTTCTGGCGGACGAGTCGATCTGCATAAATGTTCGGAAATCTTACTTCACGAACTACGTAATGGTACCTTAGGTCAAATAACACTTGAGTTGCCAGAAATGATCACCAAAGAGTTGGTCGAAGTAGAGATCGAAGCGACACGCAAAGCTGAAGAGAAGGCCAAGAAAAAAGAAGAGCGTCGTAAACGCTACTTAAAGAACAAACGCTAATCACAACAACGGCGGTATCTACCGCCGTTTTTTATTCTAGCTTCCACGCTAACCTTTGATATAGTCAAAGCATTGTTATCGACGAGTTTTGCACAATGAAAATCCCAACCAATATCATTACTGGTTTTCTGGGTACCGGAAAAACCACGACAATCCTAAACCTACTGAAAGAAAAACCTGCTGACGAAAACTGGGCAGTTCTGGTTAACGAATTTGGCGAAATTGGTATTGATGGCGCAATGCTGACCGAACAAGGTGCGATGATCAAAGAAGTACCCGGTGGCTGCATGTGTTGTGCTGCTGGAGTCCCAACTTCCGTTGCTCTGACTGCTTTGCTTCGCACGCAACCCGATCGCCTGATTGTTGAACCTACCGGCTTGGGTCACGCCCACAAGATTCTCGCAACCTTAACCTCTGCTCAGTTTCGAGATTACATCGACCTGAGAGCAACCATCGGCTTAGTCGACCCACGTAACTTATCTAGCCCTAAGTATCTGGAGAGTCAGAACTTTAACGACCAACTCAACATCGCAGATATTGTGATTGGTAATAAAGTAGACGAATGTCATGTCAGTGACATCGATGCATTTAACGACTGGGTTTCTGACCAAAATCCACCCAAGATTTACAGTCAACTCGTCAAGCAAGGGCGTTTCCCTATCGAACTTCTGGACAACCAGAGAAGGGATCCATCGGTTTCAACGGACATTGCACAACACCATCATGAACATGCTGAGGCAGAACCTCAATTTGCCCTAGCGCCAGATCAAATAATGGTTCGCAAAGAAAACAAAGGCCAAGGTTACTTTAGTTGCGGTTGGTTATTTGGTGCAGAAATCACGTTCAATTTTGATGACCTATTTTCTATGTTATCTGACTTAAATGCCGAACGCGTCAAAGGTGTGATGAACACCGACAGAGGCTGCTATGCGTTCAATGTAAGCCACGGTGTTGTCTCTGTTAATGAGATGTCATTAGAAGGCTTTGAAAGCCGTATGGAAGTCATCGATAGCCAACTTCTACCATGGGATCAATTGGAAAAGGTACTTAAGCAAATTGCTTCAATTGACTAGCCCCCTATAAAAGACAAAAGGCGCACCATACAGTGCGCCCTATCCCTCGTTACTCAATCGTGAGTCTGCGAATCAGAACCGTCTGTTGATGCGTCCTGATCTTAATACGAGGATCTCGAAATGACTTGTTGAATCCATCCAAATTGTAGGTAAGGCAGAAAATCCTCCATGCGGGTCGGTTCAGATTGCCTTACCATTTAAATATGGTTCAAAACTCCCAAAGTGCAAGCGAATAAACGTGATCTCTTGCCAATTCTCAGGCTATTTGTCGATATCTCTGAATCTCCATATTTGAAAATCAATATTTCAATCTTGACGCTATAGTTAAGCCTATACCAGCGTATAATTCTTGCTAGAGACATCACCATTTCTAATAAGAAAATAGATAAAACGAGGTTGATCTTTTTATGACCAAAAGAGAGAAAATTAAGCAGTCCCTTTTAGCCAGTATGCCAAAGGATGCTATTAACCAGTTTCTCTCTAAAGATAAAACGCCCGTCTCTGTTCTCATCCTTTCTTTACTTGTCGGTATTCTTGCGGGCATCGTTGGAACCTTCTTCGAAATTGCGGTTCATTTTGTCTCTGAGACTCGGACTGACTGGCTCAAACAAGCGATTGGTAGCGCATTACCGCTGTGGCTCGCTGCATTTTTAATCAGTGCCGCGTTGGCATTTGTTGGCTATTACCTCGTTCACCGTTTTGCTCCTGAAGCTGCGGGATCTGGCATTCCAGAAATAGAAGGCGCGATGGATGGCATACGCCCTGTTCGTTGGTGGCGTGTTCTACCTGTAAAGTTCTTCGGTGGTATGGGTGCACTAGGCTCTGGTATGGTTCTTGGACGTGAAGGGCCAACGGTTCAAATGGGGGGAGCCATTGGCCGCATGGTGACGGATCTCTTTCAGGTAAAAAATGATGATACCAAACACTCACTGCTTGCATCGGGTGCGGCAGGAGGTTTAGCCGCAGCGTTTAACGCTCCGTTAGCCGGCATCATGTTTGTAGTTGAAGAAATGCGCCCCCAATTTCGATACTCACTCATTTCTATTCGTGCGGTTATCATTTCAGCCATCTCCGCCAACATTGTCTTTCGTTACATTAATGGTCAAGACGCGGTTATCACTATGCCGCAATATCACCCGCCAGAGCTTGCCGCCTTATGGCTTTTCTTACTGTTAGGTGCGATGTTTGGCGTATTTGGAGTCGTATTTAATCGTCTAGTTACCCTGTCTCAGGACTTATTTGTCAAACTACATAAGAACGATCGTAGACGCTACCTGATCACCGGAAGCTGTATCGGCGGTTTTTTTGGTTTGATGCTGCTTTATCTACCGGAAATAACCGGCGGCGGCATTGGCTTAATCCCTACCATCACTAACGGTGGCTACGGAGCCACAGTGTTGCTGCTTTTGTTTGTTGCAAGAATTCTCACCACACTGATTTGTTTTGGCTCTGGAGCACCTGGTGGCATCTTCGCACCGATGTTGGCTTTAGGTACACTGTTTGGATATGCGTTTGGATTAATCGCCCATGGGTTGATGCCTGAACTGATGATTTCTCCGGGCATGTTCGCCATTGCAGGAATGGGGGCATTGTTCGCGGCTACCGTTCGCGCTCCAATTACGGGCATATTATTGGTGATCGAAATGACCAACAATTACTACCTGATACTGCCACTGATCATTACCTGTCTCGGCGCGGTTATTTTCGCTCAATTACTTGGAGGACAACCAATCTATAGCCAACTGTTACATCGAACATTAAAAAATGAGAAGTTGAGACAAGAAGACCTTCCTTGCGAGTCAAAATGACAATTGCACAGCAACCGATGAGCTTGATATGATCCCTTGCCCTAAATGATCGGTAGCACGGATTTGCTTACTCATTTAGTCCCCAATCATTTGTTTCAAGCTAGTCAGGATTAAGCCGTTGAACTGGAGACGCTTTACACAATTTCAGAGTGTACCACCATCACAAGCAGCATTAGCGCTAGGCATGATAGGACTGGGGCACGCATGGGCGTTATATATTCCTGACATTGGCGTTTTTATCCGCCCTTATCTTGCCGCAGGCGGTGCTATTCTGCTGCTACCAGTGCTAATAAAATACTTCAGCAGTTACTCCACTTTCATCAACGATATTCGACACCCACTGAGCGGCAGCTTGATGGCTCCCATGAGCATGGCATTGTTGATTTTGTGTGATTACCTCGCCGTGATCTCGCCCTTGATCGCCTACCCATTATGGTTTGCAGCGCTGTTGCTCCACATCACTATGATGGTGCTGTTTTTCTTCTTTCAGATCACACGTTTCAAAGTGTCGAATATGGTCCCTAGTTGGTTCTTGTATCCAGTGGGATTAATCAGTAGCTCGCTGGCAGGGACGAAGTTCGGTCATACGGTATTCTCTGAAACCTTAGTTAGCATCTGTATTACTATTTATTTCTTTATGCTGCCACTCGTGCTCTACAGGCTGATGTTTGAGGGCCGACTTCCTCGTAGGGCAAGACCGACTCTGGCCATCATGGCGGCACCGATCAACCTATCGTTGGCGACCTATCTGGTTAATTTCCAAAAGCCAGACCCTATTCTTACCGGCGCTTTGGCTGGAATTGCTATCACCATGACGTTAACGATCTACCTCTGTTATTTCCGTCTAATGCGGCTTAAATTCCAACCTTCGATTGCGGCCGTCACCTTCCCTTCCGTCATTAGTGCGATCGCGATGCACCGCCTTACGAGTTTTTTCGAGCAATATCATCCACATTGGCACTGGCTTCACAAATTTGGATTTTTTGAGCTGAGTGTCGCTACCGGACTGGTAGCTTGGGTGTTCGTTGGCTATATCAAAATGTACTGGCCAGAAATCTTTATCTCTTGCAAGAAAGGCAACTCTTATAAATAACACTACGTACCGAATAAATAATGGGAAATATAATAATTAGCTTTAGTTAGGCTCGGGTCAGCGTAGGGAAAGAATTCATATACTATTATAGTTGATATTTTTATTTGTAACAGACCACAAAATAATAAATATTAGCACTCGAACTTATATCCATTTTGGTTCATATATCATTTTGTCAGCTGGCACATGGTTTTAACAAAAAGGATATATTTATCATGAATACGCTTAACCATTACCCTCCTTTGCCAGATTTTATTAATAATAAAATAAATTTCTATCTGGATGACTTAATTAATACCAATAAGAACGGTAAGCATTTAGTTCTTGGAAAAAGGCCGCAAAGTGGCGACCTCGTTTTGCAAAGTAATGATTACCTCGATTTATCCAATAACCCCGATATCATTGATCACCATATTAGTTCTATTATGGAACGTAAAAATAGCCCATTTATGTCAGGTATATTTTTGCAGGATGAAAACTCCAAGCCTGAAGTAGAAGAAAAACTCGCCAAGTATGTCGGGTTTCAATCTTGTTTACTTTCTCAATCTGGTTGGGCGGCCAATACTGCCTTGCTACAAACCATTTGTGACAGTGAAACAAATGTCTACATCGACTTTTTTGCTCATATGTCTTTATGGGAAGGTGCGCGTATCGCCGGTGCTAACATCCATCCCTTTATGCATAATAACGTCAAGCATTTGAATAAGTTGATAAACCGGCATGGCCCTGGAATCGTTCTTGTCGATTCGGTTTACAGTACCATAGGCACCATTGCCCCCTTAGTCGAGCTCGTGTTACTCGCGAAGGAATATGGCTGTGCGATATTAGTCGATGAATCGCACTCCCTAGGTACTCACGGTAAACATGGTGCTGGTTTGTTACAAAGCTTAAAACTAAGTCATCAAGTCGACTTTATGACCGCCAGTTTAGCAAAAACGTTTGCCTATCGAGCTGGTGCTATTTGGTGCAACAATCGCGCTAATGATTGTGTACCATTTGTGGCTTACCCCGCGATATTTAGCTCTACGATGTTACCACATGAGTTGGATAGGCTCGATAAGACACTGGATATAATAAAAGAACAAGATAAAGAAAGAGCTTACTTACAGGAGTTAAGTGAGTATTTAAAAACTAACCTAGCAAATATCGGGCTAACTATTCGAAGTCAATCGCAAATAATAGCGGTTGAAACGGGAGATGAACGTAACACCGAAAAAGTGAGAGATTTTTTTGAATCACAAGGAATATTTGGTGCGGTATTTTGTCGACCCGCAACGACACCTAATAAAAACATAATACGTTTTTCACTTAATAGCTCTACCACTAAAGAAGAAGTAAATAAAATCATTCGCGCTTGTCAGACGGCTTACGAACTTCCAGATATGTATTTTATTTAAATAAATTTTAAAGGCCCAAACATCACGGGCCTTTTTAAATCCAGTTCGATATTTTATCCAGCAGTACTTCTGTACCGGCAGGCTTAATAATATAATCATTCATCCCTGACTGATGAATCTTATCGATAGCTACAGATGTAGAGTCACCAGTATGGCCTAAAATCGGAATATTGGCGTACTCACTATCTGATGAACGAATAGCATTCGCTGCATCAAGGCCATTCAGTTGTGGCATCTCAATATCCATTAGCACTAAATCGACAAGGTTGTTCTGCAGTTTATCTAACACTTCTTGCCCGTTCTGAGCTTGAATCACCTCAAACCCCTGCTGTTCTAAAAGTATCGACGTGTAAGTACGGAGTGAATGATTGTCGTCTGCAATGACAATCGTTTTGCCCACGCGGACTTCTTTTCTTGGGAGTAAGTTTCGGTCAGGCTCAGGAGACTCAAAGAACAATTCGTCCAAAACACGCCCTGGCTCTAGCGACATTCGATGCTTCTCAACAGGATAAATGGTGAGGTGCCTTTCTATATCGTTGTGATAGCGGTTGTTCTCATCGTAGAGAAACACGATTCTCGCTTCAGTAAAGTGAAGCTTATTCTCTAATGCTGCTAGTTGATCAGGTGAGGTTATCACTGCATCTAAATCGATGAATATCAAGTCGTATTCAAATTCGTATTCTTCCCTATTGTTTGCCAGCTCAAGGTCAACGGTGTTAAGGGTGAAGCCTTTGTAGAAAGACTGTTCATTGAGGAGCCGTGCAATAACACTTGTTTCCCCAACATAGAGGGCTGATTTAGATTTCATTAGATCCAGTTTTATATAATCGACTCTCGCAGAATGATAATGAGGGAACGTCAGCGTGAATTCAGTCCATTCATTCAACTCAGACCGACAGCTGATTCTGCCACCTAAAGCTTGCATCACTTTTCGACAAAATGGTAAACCGAGGCCATAACTGCCTGACTTACCGAAGGTATAGAAATCTTTAAAAATGTTTTCAAGCACTTCAGGGGCGATACCAACGCCGTTATCCCGAAATACGATGGTACTGTTTTTATCGGAGCACTTTATTTCAACAGTAATTTGGAAGTGATTGCCATTCTGATAATAAAATGCATTTTTGAGAAGGTTATACAAGGCATACTTGATGAGCGTATCACTACCAAAAACTTCGGCATCCTGTTCACATTTGAACTGAACAGCCTGTTTGTCCTTTGAGCTTTTGTAAGCAAAGCTGGATAGAGAATCTTCCGTAACACGTTTCAAAGAATGCTTTCTGAATGTCGACGTTGATACACGGTTTTCATCAATAGAAGTTAACAGAAGATCAATGGTTTCATTACCATTCTGAATCACTTCATCCGCATCACTGAGTACTTCTCTCGCAATGGTTAATTCTTGATGAGACATTGAGTAAAATTCAGCAGTTTTGGACTTTTCATCAGGTAACAAGGAACTTAGCACGTCAAACGATGCTTTCAGTGCACTTAGCGGGTTACGCATTTCATGAGCGATTCCTGCGCCAAAGGACTTAGCTATAGACACTTTACTCTCATGTTCAACCTGATTACGGAAGTAAAACAGGTTCCCAAACACATATGTGAAGAGAAAAATCGGCAAATATGGCCACACAATCTTCTCCATGGCCAAACTAAAGTTAAATCCGTAGACAGTAATAAAAGCAAACAACAACGAAATCGCGGCTTGCAGAAGCATAATTCGTGTTTGATGAACGAGCAGAACATGGAGAAAAACTGAAGCCATAAACGACATCGCCCATATCGTCGACCATTCGTTCATAAACATCATATAGCTAAAGAAGTACGGCAGGCAGATCGCTATCGAGACGAGATAATATTGCGGCATGTAACGCTGTATATGCTTAGGGAACGCATGCCGAAAAGCAATTATTGCGAATAGGAATGAACAGAAGAGCCTGAGCGTCAGGCTTTCGTATGGCTGAGGGAATAAGTAGGTCCAGACGTAGTAGTAAGTTGGAAAGCCAAGCAACCCCATCCAACCTACGAGCGTGAGGTTTGGTTCTGCATACTGGTATACTTTGCGAACTGATTCCAGAACTGCTGTCATGAATGATCCTGATGCCAACTAAAAGAGCTGTTTTAAAGGCCGCTCGACTTTTATAGCTTTTAACTAATAACTAGCACATTTAGCCACTTCCGACCAGAATATCGGCCTTATTAACTACTTTATGCGACATTGACTTTCAATTCGCTTCCCACTCGGCTGGACTTCACATCAATACGCAATGACATCTGTTCTTTAAGCTCGCTAACATGGGAAATTAAACCGATGGTTCTACCACTTTGCTGCAGGTCAATTAGCGTCTGGATGGCGAGATCTAATGACTCTGGATCTAAGCTGCCAAAACCTTCATCGATAAACAGCGTATCCAACCTGATACCGCCGCTGTACGATTGAACAACATCAGATAAACCAAGAGCTAAAGACAGCGCTGCCATGAAAGATTCTCCCCCTGATAAGGTTGCAACGTCCCTATTTTTGCCTGTGTAACTATCTTCTACTATCAGATCCAAGCCTCGTCCTGCCGCACCTTTGAAGCCTTCGGTTTTACGCGCAAGAATATAGCGTCCCTTACTCATCAGGCTGAGTCTCTGAGATGCTTGAATTAGAACATCATCCAGCAATACGCCAAGAACAAATCGATGCAAGCTAACCCGACTTCCAGTCTTACCACTAGCGACGTCATACAGGGTTCCATATACCCTGTACTCAGCTTCCAATTCCGCATTCTTTTCGTGCAGTAAGACAATATCACGACGAACTTTCTCAAATCGTTCAAACTTCGAACGAGTAGTATCTAGTGCATTTCTCGCTTCAACGTACTCTTGGCTGCTCAATTCAACAAGTTTTCCTAGCTCAATCAAATCTGGCACTTGCTGGTCTTTGAGCGTATATCTCAAATCCTCCAACGTCTGTTTCAGTTTAACTTCGGTTTTCGCGTGAGCTTCGACCGCAGCTTTCCAACGCTCTATTTGTTCATCCGTCGCCTTACTGTTTAGGTAAGCCTGCTCATTAGCAAACTGTGCTTCTTCAATTGAGACATGCCATTTCGTTTCTGCTTTATCTAAGCTGCGTTTTGCTTCCGCTAAAAGCTGTGTGTTGATCTGTCTTTGCCCTTCAAGCTCCGCATGATGCTTAGCAAGTCGCTGTTGCTGTTCATTGGCGTGCTCTAATTGCTTTTGCAAAGTATCGATTGATGCTTTGGTTTGCTTATATTCATTGTCGACAGATTCCACAGATTGATGCTGTTCACCAATGGACTGAACGAGCATGTCTAACCGCTGTTGAAGCGCCTGAAATGTTGCATCATGAGCAGACATATCCTCTCTCAGGCGATTAATTTCATTGTCACCTTTTTCACAGCGTTGATTGAGCGTTGCAACCTCCGACTCCATCTGCTCAAGGTTAATTGAAACCAATCCAGCTAACTTAGCCTGACATTCAGAGTACTGGTTCTGTACGAGATCTAAAGAGAGGTCTCTATGCTCCCCCAACTCTTCCTGAAACGCTTCAATTTGAGTTTTTTGACGAGAGATAAGGGCATTCTGTTGCTCCTCAATGCGAGTTTGTTCGTTTAAAGAGTTCAGGGACTGACGCTCTTGGTTACGATAAAACTCCACTTGCTCTTTAGTCACTTCTTGACCATCAAACGAAGCAGGGTTCGGGTGATCATCACTGCCGCACACAGGGCATGGCATACCTTGTTGAAGCTTACGAGCAAGAACCGCTGCCTGAGCATTATGCCAGCGCATTTCATATTCATCCGCTTGCTTGCTATGCTCTTGCCAATCGACCTTCAACTGTTTTACACGAGCTTGAATGGGCTGAAGACCTTGCTCTAAAGTAACCAATTCCTTAAACAACAACTGCAGTTTATTGAGGTCAGCAGTAAGACGCTGTAAGCGTGCAAGTTCAGACTCCACCGTCGCTTTACCTGCAATGGCTAGCTTCACATTCTCAAGTTCTTGTTGAGCTTTAGATGCTTCTTGTAATAGCTTTTCTTTATGCGCCTGATATTTGATTAAGGTCGCATTGAACTCTTGTTTCTTGGCGACAGAATCTTTCAGGCTTTTATCCAACTCCAACTTTTCGTTTAACTTAACTTTAATGCTTTCTAATTGGTAAAGCTTATCTGTCAATGTCGGAATTGATTGAGCTTGCAGCGTAAGCGTATCCAACTGCTGTTTGTGCTCTTCTATCGCAACATTTGAAAGTTGCAACGCTTTCTCAAGAGAACTGCCTTTTTCAGTTAGATCATGGACCTGTTTTGAGAGTGAAGTCCAGTTGGTATAAGGCACGTCTAGCTTGGAAGCTTGCTGAGCGATGGCCAATTTTTGTTGAATTTGAGCGTTGCTATCGCTTTTCTCACTATGCTCTGACAGCGCTTTCTCTGCACTTTGCAGCTTTTCAAATTCACCTTGTAATTGGTTAGCTTTCTGTTGTGTTTCTTTGTTTTTATTCAACTTTTCAAGGGCAACCTTTTCACTCAAGCTCACCTCTTCAAGCAGCTTGGCGACAACATCAAGTTGCTCCGTTAACTCTTGTTCAGTGCTGGCTTCTGCCACTTGCAGGGCACCGCGAATCTGGTTATCAAACTCATCCTTTGATTTGCTGATCGCGCTCGCTTTGTCTTTCAGCGCAAACTCGATTTTCTTGTAAATATCAGTCTGGAACAATTGACCGAAGATCTCTTCCCTCTCTTTGGAGCTTGCAAGCAAGAGTTCACGAAACTTGCCCTGTGGTAACACCATCACCTGACGAAACTGAGTTTCATTCAGACCAATTAGTTCTGCGACCTCAACTTTAACCTGCGCTGTCTTGCTGGTTATCAGCTGCTCTTCATTCGTAATCTCATACAAAGAGGCAGTGTGCTTCCGTGTTGTTGTGCCTTCACCTCGGGCTTTAGGCGCGAGTTGATCGGGTGATCTCGTGACTCTGTAGCGCTTATCCTTAAGTGCGAACTCGAACACCACTTCGGTCGGTAACGAAACTGCTGCCATATCACAGCGCATCTGCGTCCCTTCTCTTTCATTACCTGTTGTTTGGCCGTACAAAGCAAAACAAATGGCATCTAGAATAGAAGTCTTACCTGAACCTGTTGGGCCGTTAATCAAAAACAGTGGATTGGAACCAAGCAGTGTAAAGTCGATGTTTTCAGTGTTAGCAAAAGGACCAAATGCCTGCATTGTCAGTGATAATGGTTTCATTGCTTGCCCTTACTGCTTTACCAGTTGTTTAATGATGTCGGTTATTGCGTAGTTTTGATCTTCACTTAGCTCACTATTTTGTGCTTCAAGGAAAAAATCTTTGAACATATCCACTTCACTACGAGCAAGCTTTGCCTGAGCCATTTCCTGTTCAATGCCCACTAACATACCTGGCTTTTCGATATGCAGAACATTTGGGTAAACCGCGCGAAGCTTTTCCATGGGGTTAAGAATGGCGTGTTTATCCAGCAAACGAACCAACAAGTAATCGTGATTATTCGGATCTGTTTTACCAGCGGCGATAACTTCGTCTAACTCCCCTTCGATGATCCGCATTTGGTGAGGAGCAGTGAGATCAATGTGAGTTGCAGAAACAAAACCTTGTTCATTTAACTCAACCAACGTCATTCCTTTCTTCTGGTGTTGTTCGGAGAAGCTGTATTTCATTAGTGAGCCCGAGTAACGGATGTAATCTTCACCCTTTTTTTGCGGCTGGTGCAGATGGCCCAAAGCCACATAGTCAAAATCGACAAAATGCTCATGGCTGACTCGGTCTGAGCCGCCAATCGATAAAGGACGTTCGGACTCGGACTCAATCGCACCATCAACAAAGCAGTGGCTTATCAAGACATTCTTTTGATCGGGTTTGAACTGGGATTTAATCTCTTCACTCAGCAGTCGATGAGCGTCATCGTGCGTTGATACAGACTGGCCAAAATGGTGGCGAACTAATTCAGGGTCGTTGTAGGGCATGCCATAAAAAGCCACTTCTCCAACGTCCGTATTCAAGACAACAGGTTCCAGCATCTCTTCAAAATTTGAGATAATGTGCAAACCTGCCCCTTTCATCTGTGAGGAGCCAAAGCCTAATCGCTGAGCACCATCATGATTACCGGGTATCAGAATAATGGGTAGCTTCAGTTCGTTGCATACCTGACGGACAAATTCGTTCATCAACTCAATCGCAGCCGTCGGCGGAACCGAGCGGTCATAAATATCTCCGGCAATTACCAGAGCATCAACGGAGTTAGATTGCAGATATTCTATCACTTGAGCCAAAACGGCTTTTTGATCGTCCAGAAGAGAAACATTGTGGAATTGGCGTCCGAGGTGCCAGTCAGAGGTGTGAAGAAACTTCATTTAAGCCCTGCATTATTCTTATCGTCTAGGGCAGGATAATACCATTCTGAACCGTCTACTATCCAGAATGGTATTGATTTTAACTAGCTTGGCGCATGCTCTTTACAGAACTTGATCGCTTCATCAAGCAATTCAAGTGCAGATTTATCACATTCGGGTAGTGCTGCGTCACTACTGCCCAAAGGCGTTACGCGGTCACCCCATTTAATATGGCCTGCTCCCCACGTCAGTCCAGCACCAAATGCTGCCAGTAGCAAGTTATCGCCAGGTTTAACGAATCCTTCCTCCATGGCTTCACACAACGCCAGTGGTACAGTAGCCGCTGACGTGTTGCCATATTTGTGGATGTTCACAAACGCTTTTTCTTGGCTAATACCAGACAAGTCACACAATGTTTGAATGATGCGAATGTTTGCCTGATGCGGGATCACTACGTCGACATCTTCGGTAGAGAGCTGGCTACGCGCAAGCACGTTTTGAGCCGCTGAACCCATGCCTTTAACGGCACGCTTAAAGATTTCTTTTCCTACGAAGTTGAATTCCCAATAACCGTTATCTGCTGCAAAGCGATCCATCGAAGTACCAAATTTGGGGACAGAGAGAATATCACGCCCTTTCGAATCACAACCTAACTGAGCTTGCTGTAATCCAACAGGCTTATCTGTTTTGCTCAGCACGACAGCACCGGCGCCATCGCCGAACAATACCGCGGTATCACGCATGGTCCAGTCGATAAAGAAAGATAGACGCTCGGCACCTATGACCAAAGCGTTGTTATAGTTACCCGCCTGAATCATACGTGTCGCTGTCTCTAGGCTGTAGAGAAAACCTGTACACGCAGCATTTAAGTCAAACGCCGTGGTCCCAATCATGCCAAGGTTCTGAGATACCTTTGACGCGATGTTCGGAATAAGAGAGTCTGGAGAACAGGTTGCGACGATAAGTAAATCAATATCACTCGCTTCAAGACCAGCACATGCTAGCGCATGTTTGGCAGCCACCGTCGACATATCAGACGTATTAACATGGCTGATACGGCGATTCTCAATGCCTGTACGCGTGCGAATCCATTCATCTGAAGTGTCAAGGAATGTACTTAAATCATCGTTGGAGAGCGTGGTTGGCGGCACGCATTTACCCCAACCTGTTATTTCTGCGTAGAATGTTGTCATTCGAAGCCTTTTATTCTTATTTGAGTTAGCGGCCCATTCGATCTGTTCAGTAAGACTGATAGAACTCTTGGGTAAATACTATTTTCAGAGTATAACTAGCGATTATCTGTGGTGTCACCTAATTGGTAAAATAGACGTCACACTTGCGTAGAAAAACACAAACAAGAGAAAAGTCATGTCTACATTCAACACACGTTGCCCTTCTTGCTCTGGCGTAAATCGTGTTCCTAATGAACGAGTATCTGAAAGCCCGAAATGCGGTAAATGCCAATCGGATTTACTGGACGGTACGCCGGTTGAAGGAACCGAACTCAACTTTGATGCTATTTTGAACAGCAACCAACCCGTCGTCGTTGACTTTTGGGCGCCATGGTGTAACCCATGTGTCGGTTTCGCACCTGTATTTTCTGATGTCGCCAAAGAGCGAGCAAATAATGTTCGATTTGTAAAAATAGACACGGAAAGCCAGCAAAACCTTGCAGCTAACTACCAAATTAGAAGCATTCCTACTGTCATGGTATTCAAAGATGGCAAAAGAGTTGATGTTATCAACGGAGCTCTACCTAAAGGCCAATTTGATCAGTGGCTTAATGAAGCTTTAACTAAGTAGCAGAAACAAAAATTTCCGCTCTAAAAGGCCGCTAGCATTCATCGCTAGCGGCCTTTTCTTTTATCTATAGCGAAAACTCGTGTCGAAAAATGATTTTTATCGACACGACTAAAATTATTCGTTTTACCCAATATCAAAATCGCTCCATAGTCGCGCCAAAAGACGTTCCATTTTATTAACTAACTCAAGAGGCTACGACGTTGGAAAACATTCTTGCTCCTGCACCAAAAGCTCGCATCTCAGTACCTGTTATCGCGCTGGCTCTTTATGCGGTAGCATCAGGCTACTTAATGAGCTTGATCCCACTTATGCTACCGGATTACGGGCTGGACAGCTCGTTGGCCAGTTGGTTAGCCAGTGTTTTCTATGCAGGTCTTTTAGTTGGTGCGATTGCGATTGAACCGTTAGTCACTCGATTAGGTCATAAGAACGCATTTGTTCTTTGTTTAAGTCTTTTCATTGCAACAATTTTCGCGTTGCCAGTATTTACCAACTCAGTAGCATGGATGTGTGCACGCTTTTTGGCAGGTATCTCTGTCGCTGGCGTATTCGTTATTGTCGAGTCATGGTTGCTACATGGCGATGAAGCAGCCAGAGCAAAACGTCTTGGTCTGTATATGGCGGCACTTTACGGTGGTAGTGCGATTGGCCAATTAGGAATTGGTGTATTGGGGGTTAACGGTGGCGTGCCTTTTATTGCCATCTTGACTCTGCTGCTACTCGCTATCGTGGTATTGCTGTTTGGAGAAACCGATCAACCAGAGTCTGCACATACGACCAATCTATCGTTCAAGCAGATTACTAGATTAAGCCATGCCGCGATTATTGGTTGCATTGTTTCTGGCCTGATCCTTGGCGCTATTTATGGATTAATGCCATTAGAACTCGCGCAGCAAGGTATTGATCATGATGACTTAGGTGGATTGATGGCTCTTGTCATTCTTGGTGGCATGGCAGTTCAACCGATTGTGCCATGGATGTCAAAGTACTTTGGTCGAACTTTATTGATGGCTTTCTTCTGCTTACTTGGCACAGCGGCCATTAGCCTGATTGTACTAGACGAAAACATCAGGATTTTAGCGGTCGGAATATTCTTGCTAGGCGTCGCTGCTTTTGCTCTATACCCCATCGCAATCAATCTAGGCTGCGATAAATTGGAGTCAGAGTATATTGTGTCAGCAACACAAGTCATGCTGTTCAGCTATAGTTTGGGGTCTGTTTTCGGGCCAATCATTGCGGATTGGTACATGTCTGGAGATCATGGATTGATGGGCTACCTGTTTGCGATACTGCTGGCAACTTGCCTATATATGCTTGTGGCTAGCATCAAGACAAAACACCAAGCTGTCGCTGGTGAATAATTCAATCACTTCTTTTCCTTTTATGCCGGTTAGACGCCCCTCTAGCCGGCTTTTCGGGCACTGCTCTGCGCTCGTGAATCAAATGACGAATCGCGAGAATAGGATGAGGTAACAACATGCGCGGCCCGGCATAGCGCATAACTTGGCGCATTTGTTCTTTAGGTTCAGGCTTATAGCAATGAATCGGACACTTATTGCAGGTGGGCTTGTCTTGACCATACGGGCAGCGATCAAGCCTCGCCTCAGCGTACTCTTTCAGCTCTAGGCACGAGTGACACAAACAACCGTCTGGCAATCCATGGTGATCGCGACAATAAATCGCAATCATCGCACTGACCGTCTTAAACTCTGTCAGTAACTTGCCTTGTAATACATCCGAATGGGTAAACTTCATTAATCTGCGAACGACAATTGATATAAAAGTAAGTCAATTTTATCGCTTATTTGGCCTTGGACTTTGACATAGGTAAAGCCGAGTCGATTTAGCAGACTTTTGCTGGCTTCATTGTCCGAAGATGTTATCGCTACTAATTCTTCAATATCGCTGCGTTGTCTTGCGTACTCTACAACCGCTTGTCCAGCTTCTAAGCCATAGCCCTGACCAAATGAATCTGGCATAAAACCATAACCAATGTCATAGGCATCCAGCTCGTCGCGCTTAATCAAACCACAAACACCGAGCTGTTTACTGTCTGATTTACTTTCAACGACAAGCAAGCAAACACTTTTCGCCTCTCTCATCGCAAGCATATTGTTACGAATATATTCGACAGCATCGCCGCGGCTTCTAATGTGTTTGTCACCCACAAAGCGAAGGAAGCCTTCCGTGTTGTAGAGTGACTGAATAAAGACTGCATCTCCCTCAGTTGGTAAGCGCAGTTTCAAACGGTGAGTTTCTAGGTTTTCCATATCAGGTACTTACGTATTACTTAGGTAAGTGGTGAGCTTACCACCTACACTTAACGTAGAAAGTGATTGAGGTTTAGAAGCTCAATTCTTGTTCCACGGAGGCCGACTATGCGCTGTTTGATTCTCACTCTATTGCTTATTCAGAGTATTGGACTCGCGTGGAGTTACCCCGCCTACTCACCGAAATGGGCGCATAGAAGCGTGATTTACTTTGCGCCAACCAACGACGAACATGTGAAGCAGTTTTTACTTGAGACCCTAATCAATGAATGCGAATTGTCCGACCGCGACATCATCACCTTAGTCGTTACTCAAGATGGGTTTACCATTCCATCTTGGGTTAAAAACGAATTTAACCTATCAAGTATGTTCAGAGTCTACGATGTTGAACCGGGTACACATACCGCAATATTGATTGGAAAAGACGGCTCAGAAAAATTGCGTTGGGGCAAAGAAACGGATTGGGAAAACATCAAGCAGACCATTGACTTAATGCCGATGCGTCAATATGAAATGGAGCAGAAGCAAAGCCCCTGCTCTGCATAGCTAAAATAAAACCACAGCTCCTTCGTCAACTTCCACCGGCCAACATTTAATCTTTACGTCTGGTTTTTCAATACATTCACCTGTTTTTAGGCTGAAATGCTGCTTATAAAGGGGAGAAGCGACACACAGCTCTCCTTTAACATCACCGACTATGCCTCGATTCATGACGTAAGCCTTACCTATCGGGTCCCAGTTTTGTATCGCAAAAACACCTTTATCAGGAATTCGGAAAAGCGCCACTTGTTCGCCATCAATTAATGCAGCCCTACCTTCGTAGGGTACTAAGTCATCCAATCGGCATATTTTTAGTTTCTGTTCGGTAATCATAGCTCCTCCTTAACTGGAATTCGCTGTCCTCTGATTCGCTGGTAAGGGAGCGCTTGGCTCGTAGAATCATCATTGATGAACGGACGGAACTTGCTGAGCTTATCCGGATTTTCCAGTGTACTCTTCCACTCACATTGGTAGGTTTCGACAATGTGCTGCATTTGGCTTTCGAGTGAGTCACACAAGCCCAATGAATCCTGGATCACCACTTGTTTCAGATACTCAAGGCCGCCTTCAAGGTTTTCCATCCACACTGAGGTTCGTTGTAATCGGTCAGCAGTACTGACATAAAACATCAGCACCCGATCAATAAGTTGTACTAACTGCTCTTTAGTCAGGTCCGAAGCCAAGATATCAGCATGTCTTGGGCGCATTCCCCCATTGCCACACACATAAAGGTTCCAACCTTTTTCTGTTGCGATAACACCAATGTCTTTGCTTTGCGCTTCTGCACATTCTCGCGTACACCCTGAAACTGCGAACTTAATCTTATGTGGCGCTCGCAAGCCTTTGTATCGGTTCTCCAATTCGATAGCTAACCCTACAGAGTCATCAACGCCATAGCGACACCATGTTGATCCTACACAAGATTTTACTGTGCGAAGTGACTTCCCATAGGCGTGACCCGTTTCAAAGCCTGCATCGATCAGTGTTTGCCAGATCTCCGGTAGCTGCTCCACTTGTGCACCAAAAAGGTCGACTCGTTGACCGCCAGTGATCTTGGTGTACAAATCGAACTTCTGCGCAACTTCACCGAGTACAATGAGCTTCTCCGGTGTAATCTCACCACCCGCAACCCGAGGGACGACCGAATATGAGCCGTCTTTCTGTAGGTTTGCCATGAATGCATCATTCGAGTCTTGGAGCGCACTGTGTTGAGGCTCCATGATGTGTTCGTTCCAAAGAGAAGCAAAGACTGATGCTGCGGTTGGTTTGCACAGATCACACCCTAATCCTTTGCCATGCTTGCTCAATAAAGTGTCAAAGTCTTTGATTTGCTCGACCTGACAAATATGAAACATCTCTTGTCGAGACATTTCAAAGTGTTCGCAAACATGATTATTGACTTCAACACCCATCGCCATTAGCTCAGCATCGAGTACTGTCTTAACCATATTGCTACAGCCACCACAGCCTGTCCCAGCCTTGGTTTGAGTTTTCAGAGTATCTAAATCATGTGCGCCAGCTTGAATGGCCGACACTAAATCGCCTTTGGAAACGTTGTGGCAGGAACATATGATCGCTGTATCGTTCATTTCCCCTTGCAGCATACTGGTATCAAACAGGAGGTTGGCAGCGTGATAGGGAAGTTCAGTTTGATTGAGATAACATTGCAGTAACGCATCGTAGTCTGAGTTGTCACCCACCAAGATCGCCCCGAGCAAAAATTTACCCGTTTCATCGACAACTAGCTTTTTGTAAACACCGGACACCGTGTCTTGCAGGGTCATCTCCTGTGCGCCTTCCGTCGCTTTATGAGCATCACCGATCGACGCCACATCGACACCAAGCAGTTTGAGCTTAGTGCTCATGTCAGCGCCTGTAAATCCTGTCGTTTCTCGTGCTGTTAGCTTGTCTGCCACTACCCGCGCCATGGCGTATCCGGGGGCAACCAACCCAAATATCTTTTGTTGCCACAACGCGCACTCTCCAATGGCGTAGATGTTTGCGTCGCTTGTCTGACATTCATCATCAATTACAATGCCACCTCGCTCCCCCAATGTGAGCCCTGCTTCCCGACCAAGTGCGTCTTGTGGCCGTATGCCGGCGGAAAACACAATGACATCCACTTCCAATGGTTCAGCGTCTTTGAACACCAAACGATGCCGAGCGGTTTCGCCGTCGCAGATTTTTTCTGTGATCATTGAGTTGTGAACGCTCAGCCCCATGGCTTCGATTTTTTCTTTTAGCACAGTGCCCGCTCCGTCATCGAGCTGGACAGGCATCAAGCGCGGTGCAAATTCCACAACGTGGGTCTTAACTCCAAGCAGTTTTAACGCATTTGCGGCTTCTAGACCTAGCAATCCACCGCCAATAACCGCACCTGTTTTCGCCCCTTGGCACGCTTGCTTGATCTGAGAAAGATCTTCCAAGGTACGATAAACAAAGATGTCTTCTCTGTCTTTGCCTTCAATTGGTGGAACAAAAGGATACGAGCCTGTCGCAAGCACCAACTGGTTGTAGCCAAGATTATCTTCGCCATCCAGTATGATACGTTTAGCCTGCTTATCGATAGAAGTCACCTGACTACCCAGAATCAACTCAATCCCGTGTCTCTGATACCATTCTTCACTACTCAGCATTAGATCCTGATGAGACTTTCCCGAAAACAAAGACGACAATTGAACTCGGTCGTAGGCTATAAACCTCTCTTCACCAATCACGGTGATCTTCTTTTCCAAATGCGCCCCACGCTCGACGAGCTGTGCGACAAGGTGGTGGCCGACCATGCCATTTCCGACAATCACTACATGTTCCATACTCACTTCCTTATGCTGTCTTCGCAGGTGCAGGTTTACTGTTTACTTTTTTCTTATCTGCTGGCGACTCTTGTTTCGATTGCTTTTCGTACAGGAATTTCAAAACAGATTGACGATAGCGCTGATAAACAGGGTTTTCAGCGAGTTCCACGCGATTTCGTGGGCGAGGAAGTTGAATTTCCAGAACTTCACCAATGGTTGCTGCTGGTCCGTTGGTCATCATGACTATCTTGTCTGAAAGCAGCACAGCTTCATCGACATCGTGAGTAATCATGATCACGGTATTGTTTAGCTCCGCCTGAATGCTCATTAATGAGTCCTGAAGGCGTGCGCGTGTTAATGCATCCAACGCACCAAACGGCTCATCCATAAGCAAGACTTTTGGCTTGAGTGCCAGCGCTCTAGCGATCCCAACACGTTGTTTCATCCCTCCAGAGATTTCATCCGGTTTTTTATCTGCGGCTTGAGTCATCTGAATCAGTTCAAGGTAATGCTCAACTTGCTCGCGAATCCAGTGCTTACCTTTACCACCCGCCACCTGCTTTACCGCCAGCTCAACGTTTTGATACACCGTTAGCCAAGGGAGTAAGGAGTGATTCTGGAACACAACAGCCCTATCTGGTCCTGGCCCGCTCACTTCACGACTATCGACAATCACGCCACCATCAGTGGGTAGGTGTAGCCCAGCGACAAGGTTGAGGACCGTTGATTTCCCACAGCCAGAGTGGCCAATCAGCGACACAAATTCGCCTTTATTAATTTGGAGGTTGACGTTTTTCAGCGCGATAAATTCACCATTGGGTGTCGGGAATCGCATTCCGAGTTGCGTCAAATCTAATAGTGGTTTTGACATCATTAATTCCTTTTATCGCAATGCTTGCTGTTTGTTCCATGAAAGCCATTTCTGAAGCTGCAACATTCCTCTGTCGAGCATTAGTCCAATAAAGCCAATCGTAATAACAGCGACCATAATCCGCCCTAGTGATGCTGAACTGCCGTTTTGAAATTCATCCCAGACAAATTTCCCTAGCCCTGGGTTTTGCGCCAACATCTCGGCCGCAATGAGTACCATCCATGCAATACCTAGCGATAACCTGAGGCCGGTGAAGATCATAGGAATAGCTGAAGGCAGAACAATGGTTCGGATATGCTGCCACCAAGACAGTTGAAGTACCTTGCTGACGTTAATCAGATCTTTGTCGACACTCGTAACACCTACAGCAGTATTAATTAAAGTCGGCCATAAGCTACACAAAGCCACCGTCAGTAGTGAGTTAATAAAAGACTTCGCAAACAAAGGATCGTCACTCACATAGGTCGCGCTCACTACCATGGTGACAATAGGTAACCAAGCCAATGGCGACACTGGTTTTAGTAATTGAATGATTGGGTTAAATGCTTGATAAAGCCCTTGGTTGAGCCCCAGCATTATCCCGAGTGGGATGGCAATCAGTGTCGCCAACAAAAATCCGGCTGCCATCGTAATTAGACTGGTGATGATCTGGTCAAAGAATGTCGGCTTTCCTGTATAAGGCCTTATCTTCACTTTTGCTTCAGGATTCTTTGCCAACTTTGCTGCGTTGCGCTTTTCCTGACGTTCAATAAAAGCTTGTTCTTTGTCTCTTTCTTGCCAATGTTCGTTAACCAGATTACTAAACTGTTGATATGTCTGAACTGGCCCCGGCAATGTGCCGAGTGATGTTTCGACCTGACGGGCGCTTAAATGCCAAAACATAAGAAACATCAGAATACCGATCATAGGGAACAGAATCAGTTTACTTTTATTAGCCACCAGCTTAGGGCTGGAAACCAGCGATATGACATTGCTAGGCATACTTACTCCTTTACTTCTTAATTCCTTTTTAAAGGAGAGCAGATTGCTCCCCTTCATTGCCTCTAAACCTTGTCTTTACCTTTCAAACCGATACTGAATTTCTTGAGGTAGGCATTAGGCTCTCGACCGTCGTAAACAATGTTGTCGATGAAATGAGTTTGAGGAGCTCGAAAACCATCTTCCTTAGCGAAGTCTGGGAAATCTTTCTCAGTCAGAACACCGTCCTCTATTAATGCATCGGCTGCTTGCTGGTAGATATCTGGTCGGTAGACTTTTTTCGCGATGCCCATGTACCAGTCATCCGATTGTTCCTGAGAAATTTGGCCCCAGCGGCGCATTTGCGTCAGATACCAAATGGCGTCACTGTAGTAAGGATACGTTGCGTTGTAACGGAAAAAGACATTGAAATCCGGCACAGCTCGCTTGTCGCCTTTTTCGTATTCAAACGTTCCCGTCATTGAATTCGCGATCACTTCTGCATCTGCACCAACGTACTCGCTTTTCGCTAGCAGTTTGACTGCTTCGTCTCGGTTGGCGTTGTTATTTTCATCCAACCAATGTGCCGCTCGAATTAACGCCTTCACAACCCGTATGTGGGTATTTGGGTATTTCTCTGCCCATGACTTCGACACTCCGAATACTTTTTCAGGATTGTTTTTCCAGATTTCATAATCCGTGACGACCGGCGCGCCAATCCCTTTAAACACCGCCTGTTGATTCCAAGGTTCACCTACGCAATAACCTTTAATGGTGCCTGCTTCCATAGTTGCTGGCATCTGTGGTGGTGGTGTTACGCTCAGCAATACATCTGCATTGACCTGTCCGCTGTTATCACCCGTTTCAGGTGCGTAGTAGCCGGGGTGTATCCCGCCTGCAGCTAACCAGTAACGTAGTTCGTAGTTATGTGTCGATACTGGAAACACCATCCCCATGTTGAAGGGCTTACCTTCATCAAGGTAGCTTTCGACAACTGGTTTGAGTGCATCCGCTTTGATTGGGTGAACAGGTTTTCCATCAGCCTGTTTGGGGATGTGTGGCTTCATCTCTTCCCAAGTATCATTAGAGACCGTGATCGCATTACCATTTAGGTCCATGCTAAACGCAGTGATAACTTCAGCCTGTGTACCAATACCGATGGTTGCCCCCAAAGGTTGACCAGATAACATGTGCGCGCCGTCAAGCTCACCGTCAATGACACGGTCAAGCAGAACCTTCCAGTTAGCTTGCGCTTCCAACGTGACATACAGACCTTCATCTTCAAAAAAGCCTCTCTCGTAAGCAACCGCAAGCGGTGCCATATCAGTGAGCTTAATAAAACCAAACTTGAGATCTTCCAGTTCAGGCTCGCCGAGTTCAGCCCAAGCAGACGGTACAGAGACCGATAATGCTAGGGGAAATGCCAGTAGTGATTGTTTAAAAGTTGACGTCCATTTCATTCGCTTTCTCCAAATAAAAAGCGCTACTGCTCTTTCGAGCAGTAGCGCCGTTGCATTCCTACATTACCGCCGTTGGTAACGTTGAATCGCGTGTGAACCAAATTTCTAAAATATGTGTTCCAAGTTACGTGCCAATACTATTTTTCTTTTTATTTCATAACCTTATTAACCTGAAGCATTTAGTCGAAACGATTGATGCTATTAAGTTGTGCATACTGCACCATTACGGAAATTTATGTCTAACCCTAAAGAGGTAGCTCGCTATTTCAAGGTTTCTAAAGTGATCAATATGTTTTTCGCCACTTGAGCCAAGGTCTGGCTCGACTGCATTGCAGATTTTCGCATCGCTTTATAGGCAGACTCTTCATCCACATTATGCATTTTCATCAGCAACCCTTTGGCTTTTTCTATCATTTTTCGCTCTTCCAGTTTCCCTGCTAAGGATTCAATTTCAGACTCCATCGCGAGCAATGATGCCCTCGCAATAGCGGCATGTTCGAGCCAAGGTTTAAGGCTAAGATCAGAATCGGCAGGTAACAAAACGTAATCCATACGCTCTGGTAAACGATTAATATCATTGGATAAAAACTGCTTAATCACGACGAGTAATGGCCGCTGTTTCTCGCGACAAACATCAATGATTAAACGAAGTTCTGCACTGGGCTGTTTCCAACCCGCTACAACATTGGCACCCGGCTCACGTTGCAACAAGGCTTCAAATTGGCTTAGCTGACATCCAATGACATCGTCATAATCCTGAGCCAATAAGGTGGTCAGCCTTGCTTGTTCTTCCAGCGAATCGCAGCAAACAATGGTGGGAGTTTTAGAGATTTTCTTTTGCATAACATTCCTTGTTTTATCTCTTTGCTTGTAAGAGACATAACAAGGAATGTGCCAGAGTGATTAAGTCAACTTAGGTAGGGACTCAAAAAATGCTTATGAGCGAGACTAACAATGTTTTGACCATAGCTGATACGCTTGCTCAAAGGATTTGTCTTTATCGCCCGTTTCAGCAAACAGAATGCTAGCCATTGTGGTAACAACGGTGTTTGCCATCATATTCAGCTCTTCCTCTGGCGTACATAACGGGCACTCATCAGGCAATGGAATGTCTGTGAGCATTTGTTCCGTCCAATAGTGCGATTCCACACCGGAAGGCGTACTCATCCAAACCGTTTGACTGACCTTAGGGTTATATTCGGACTCCCCAGATTGGCCTTTGAAGGACACAACCGCATGGCGAGTCAGCCCGATTTCACTCTCTACCTCGGCATGCAACTGCTGGAATCCGGGGTGAAAGCTGCCACGAATGCCAATCTTGGCACCACCTGGGTTTAGCGCTCTCACCACGGTGTTAATCGGGGTACGTAAACCATAGCGATTTTTCCAGCCAATCATGGTTTCAGCTTGAGGCGCGAAATGCTTGAGCGGCAGGTATGCAATGTTGCTTTCTTCGAGCACATTCTTGGCGTGTTCCGCTGACTCGACCATTTTGACATCCAGAACACTCAGGTAATCTTCTGCATGCTCTCGCCCAGCGGGCCTGTCGTGATAGCCGTGCAAGAGCACTTTTCTGCCACTATCAGCCAGTATTTTTGCTGCCAACAGATGCCATGGTTTGCCTGCGGCTTTTCTTTTACCTGCGTAACATGGCCAGTCAATATCGGCGCCAATGTTAGGCACGCGAGATTGAAATGCTTTTACGAAGCCAGCAATTTCCTGACGAGTTTCATTTTGCACTCGAATCAGCATCAGCAGCATAGCCATCTGATCATCGTCGCATCGTCCATCAAGGTAATCATCCATGACGTGAAAAGCTTGATCAAACGTCAGCGGCTTACGGCCTCGTTCACCTCGACCCACCGTTCGAATACATTCCTGAATTATGCTCATATTACCTCTTGAGAAATCACCGACTCTACGGTCGCGTTAAGTTGTTCACGAAGTGTGACGACTTCCCCTAAGATAATCAATGCCGGACTCACACCTTTCAGCGCTTCTGACAGACTTGTTAGGCGGCTTAAGCTTGATACATAGACTTTCTGCTGAGAGCTACACCCGTGTGTTACTACCGCTAAAGGAAAGTCATCACTCATACCGTGACAAAGCAATCCATCTTGTATCTCACTGGCCTTTTCCAATCCCATATAAAACACCAACGTTTGCCCAGACGATACGAGTTGAGCCCAAGCAGGTAGCGCGCCTGATACGACTTGCCCCGTCACAAACGTCACGCTTCGTGCCAACGCTCTGTGCGTCAACGGAATATAGGACGCCGCTGCACAACCTATGGCGGCGGTGATGCCAGGTACTACTTCATAATTAATGTTGTTTTGCGCCAGCAGTAGCCCTTCTTCACCTCCACGACCAAAAATAAAAGGGTCTCCTCCTTTAAGCCTCACGATCATGTAGCCAGACTCTGCTAAATCCACCAAAATCTGGCTGATTTCTTCCTGTTTTAAACTAGGCTGACCACAACGTTTACCTACATAGATCAGTTTCTCGGCCTTTTCTGCTAGATCTAAAATCTCTCGATTGACTAAGCGGTCGTAAACCACCACATCAGCCTGCTTAATTAGTTTTAACGCTTTGACGGTCAGTAAGTCAGGGTCATTTGGGCCAGCGCCAACTAGATAGACTTTTCCTTTTGTTCGATAGCGGTCAAGTTTGTTTAGCTTACAAGAATCGTTATACAGTCGACGGTGTTCGCTGAAGCTTGCACCTTTCAAATCTGAATATGAACCTTCCCTTAGATTGATATCGTATTTCATCTTATGCCCCTTTATTTCATCACTGCTCTATTAGCACTATGCTCATTCACTAACGCTTCAACCTGAGGAATACACGAGCCGCAATTAGTGCCGCATTTGAGGTGATTCTGTAATTGGGAAACATTGTGACAACGACTGCCCTCCAAAGCAGAAGTAATCTGTTTGTCACTAACTCGAAAACAGCTACATACCAGTTGGCTGGACTTCTCACTCGAAGCAACCGTAATTAGCTCAGCAAATGACAGTGGTTTACCAATCAAATCAATCAGTTTGGTGTAGTCAATTTCAACAGGCTTGGGGGAAACAACAAGGATAGAAGTGACAATACGGCAACTTGAGGTCTCTTCATAATCAAAAGCCAACCAGCCTACTGGCAGATCAAGCGTAATCCTCTGTTGGTTAGATTTCTGACCGTAAGACTTGGATACGCGTTTTGTATTAGCAAATCGCCAAATACCAGACTGCTTTTCCGCCTGAAATGCACAGTAAGCAAAAGCCTCTTTAGAGAATTGAGCACCAATGTACAAACCGTAGCTAGCAATCTTCTCTGGCAATACTTCAACACGACTGGACTTAAAAGCTGGCTGCCCAGAATGAGGGTCGACTAAGCGGCTTACCACAGCATTAACTTGACTGTTTCCAGCATAATCTCCAGCCCAATGCATCGACATATACAGCTGTTTTATCGGCAGGCTCTCTTCAATCGTGGCTTTAGCCAGTATGCTGTTGTCACCGTTCACGACCCTAACCAACTCACCCTTTTTAGCACCTAGTAGATCGGCGGATAATTGGCTCATATAAACTGTAGGCTCCAATTCGCTTGCAGCCAGATGAGCAATGTGCCCTGTTCGTGTCATTGTATGCCACTGGTCTCGCTGCCTACCTGTATTGAGCCACCAGTGCGGATCTTGAGCTTCCGGCAGCTGGTCACTGACAACAAATTTTGCCTTGCCATCAGGAAAGCTAAATTTCCCATCTGAAAATGGCTTCTCTTTACCCCACTGCTGAGGTTTCCAATTGTCATATTCTTGTTCGGAAATATCTGCGTGTTCAGAGAGATCAAGCATCAGCGATGAGTCTTGATTCAATGCTGTCATGGCGGCGAACTCTCTAAATATGTCCACTTCATTGGAGAAACCAAATCCGTTTGCTATTTCCATTCGCTCACAGAGCTTTTGGCCCACTTCACAAATCGCTTGCCAGTCTGGCTTGGCACACCCAGGTGGTTGAATAAATCGACGTTGCCGAGTTATGCGCCTTTCTGAATTGGTGACCATGCCCTGCTTTTCTCCCCAGCCAGCAGCCGGTAAAAGGAGATCGGCGTATTTCGCAACATCCGAATCAGGCGTGATGTCAGAAACAATGACCATTGGGCAGCGTTCCAATGCTCGACGAACGTAGTCATGATCCGGCATGGATACCACGGGATTCGTCGCCATGATCCAGATAACCTTGATATCACCGCGTTCAACCGCTTCAAACATCTCTACCGCTTTCAATCCCGGTTTTGTCGCAATATCAGGTGAGCGCCAAAACGCTTTGATAACGTCAATCGATTCTTGGTCGAAGCCGCGATGAATCGCTAGCTGATTGGCCAGCCCGCCGACTTCACGCCCACCCATGGCATTGGGCTGGCCAGTAATCGAAAACGGTCCTGCGCCTTCCATACCAATAGAGCCAGTGGCTAAATGCGCATTAATGATCGCATTACCTTTGTCTGAACCAGTTTGTGACTGGTTTACACCCTGACAAAATACCGTAACCACTTTTCGCGTTTCACTGAACCAGCGATAAAATGTCAGCAGTGATAGTTTATCAATGCCAAGTGTATCGCTCAGTTGAGCGAGAGTGAATTTGGAACTTTTGAGCTTTTCCGCTAATTGGTCGAAGCCTGAGGTGTTCCGCTCAATAAATTCAGTATCCAAGCATCCAGTGTCAATACAGTGCCTTATAAGTCCGTCGAAAAGCGCGATATCAGCATCGTTGGGGATAGAAAGATGAAGATCCGCTTGTTGAGCCGTTACCGTTTTCCGGGGATCAATCACCACGAGCTTCAGCTTTGGATTCTTTTCTCTTGCTTGCTGGATACGCCTGAAGATCACCGGATGCGCCCATGCGGTATTCGCGCCGCATATAACAATGAGTTCGGCTTTATCTAGGTCGCTGTAGTTGACCGGTACCACATCTTCCCCAAACGCACGATTATGTGCCACTACCGCGGAAGACATGCAAAGCCGTGAATTGGTATCAATGTTTGCACTGCCAACGAAGCCTTTCATCAGCTTGTTTGCGACATAATAATCTTCAGTCAGAAGCTGGCCTGATACATACATCGCTACAGAATCAGGACCCTCCGTTTGTATTGAGTTGTTCATGGCTTCTGCAATCACATCTGTCGCTTCATGCCAACTGATTTCTTTGCCATTGAACTTAGGGTAAAGCAAACGAGACGGCATATTGAGGCTCTCAGCTAACGCTGAACCTTTCACACAAAGCGCCCCTTTGTTCGCAGGATGCGCATCGTCACCTACAATCTTCCCTTTATCGACTTTCACCCCACAGCCAACTCCGCAATAGGGACAGGCTGTCTTTATACATTCCGTTGTCATCACTCACTCCTTGAAATAAAAAAGCCTCCTCCACTGCTTTAGTGAAGGAGGCTTCATTGCCCGTGACGTTGTTGTACATTCTTTTCTAACTCGCGACTTTGAACACGAGCAAAACCAGTGCCATACTAGGATTTTAAATAATTCAATAAGTTACCATTTCAACCACTTCTCAGTCGCACCAACTCTGTGCATCGCAATACCATAGTGGTTCACTTCATCGGTATCTTCATCAACTGAACATGCGCACTACTTTCGGAATTTGAGTACGAACGTACACAGGCTAACGTTGTTAAATTATTCTCCCCTCTTCTGAAAATTAACTATTAACTTTTTTATCTAATTATTGGGGAATTATTTGGGCAATTTGTTCCAACAATGATTTATTTAAATAAATCATTAAAAAATTAACCACAAATATTTTACAGATATACAGTTATTTAAAACATGCGTTTGGGAAATAAATTATTAAATAATTTTGAATAACAGTTCTATCACTTAAGCTTTTGTTTTTATGAATTAATAACTATTGAGACCTTTATTTATCTGGCCTGCCATTTATTTAACTTTTACTAATTTAAATATTACTAAAAATAGAGCGAACAAACATTGATCAGCAAATTATATTTTATGTGATCAATAACGCATTCTAATCGATATCATTGCTATAGATTTAGCCAAAATGCTTGACGGAGGTAATAAAAAACAAACTTATAAAGAACCATATTAAAACAACACAGCTTGCTAGAAATATAAAACTCAACTCTTTTCGCTATATAAAATGCTTTAAATGGCAGAGTCGAGTACAAATAAAAATAAGGTATTAGAATGAAAAACATAAAAAAGCCACTTCTGCTATCAACACTTTGTTTAAGCTTAATCGCCGCTGGTGTGCAGGCTTCTACGTCAAATCAGGCACTGACTCCAAACTCTGCTGAGCAACAAATCGGCCAGATCAGTTACGACACCATTATGGGTGAAAACGGTGCGTTTATTGATTTGGACACAGACGAGTTTGTTCTTAATCAGAAAGAATGGTTCCAGATTCAAACATACGTTGAAGGCGCTCTGTCTCTACCAATCACAGAAGCGAGCATGAAATCTGCGTTTGATATCGCTGATGATGTCCCGTTTTCAAACTTTAAAGCGTTGATGGAACAATACGGCAAGGTCCACGCAGAGGCGTTTTACTGGAAAGAGGACCTTTACCCTGACATCGTCGATTTGGCGCTGTCGCTGTCCAATTACAATGACATTCAGAAATACATGATTGACCCACTGAGCGATCAGCTGACTGTCATCCTCACCAAGTCTATTTCTCCACTACCAGCAGATGTTCAGGCTGTCGAGCAAGCACGTCAGCTTTCTATTGCGTACTTAAGCGCGCTGAAGAACTTCTCAGTGAATAATCAACAGAAGGTAGAAAAAGCCAGTGAAGACTTGCTGACTTTCGCTACCAAGATTGAAGAGCAGAAGTTACAACTGGATGTGCTGAAGAGCACTCATAGCGGCTATCTGGAAGATGATGGCAGTGCACTGCAGCAGCGAGTAAATGACCTGAACAACCGCATCGACCAACTTAATAAAGATTACGATCACTATGTGACTGTTGCTGCGACAGCCGTCACTTATGCTTGGTTCCCGGCGGTGGCGGTTCCTATCATGGGTGTCTACGGTGACAAAGCAGAGAAAGCAAGAAAGCTTCGTAATCAGCTTCAAGACGAAGCAAAGGTGCTTGAGGCTCAACTGTCTACTACTCAGAAGATCTACAACTCGTACTCTCGTTCAACAGAAAGCATCAACATCATTTCAAGCAAAATCGAGAATGCGATCCCTTATGTCAACAAGCTAAAGCTGCACTGGCAGAAGATGAATACCGACTTCGACTCACTGATCGTTGCGCTTGAAGCAGCTGAGTCAAATACTGAAATTCTACAATCTAATGCTGTTCTTGCCGCAGCGGGAGCGATGGCAAACACCGCAGTTGCAGAGCAAAACTGGAACAGTATCAGCGAAAAAGCCAAAACATTCGCTAACAACGCATACATACAAAAAGCCGAATAACACAATTCCGGCATAAACCAATAACGGGATTCAGTCCCTAAATACCTTCCCCACCCGCGCTTACGCGCTGGGTGCGGGAAAGGCTACTCAAAATTTTGCTTGGGTAGCACCTCATAAGGAAATAAAAATGAAAACAATCCTTGCACTTGCTGTTACCGCAGCAGTATCGAATGGGGTTATGGCCTCTGACTGGCTAGACATCAATAACCTGCCTGCAAACACACAGTACCCGGAGTGGCTTGATAGCCCATACTCAAAAACGGACCCAATCACTCGTTCAACTTCTGATCTGTACGTCAATCTTAAAGAATGGGTAACACAGCAAAATCTGTATCAAACTAAACCCACTAAAGTGTATATCTTTGCCGATACTCTTGAAGTTACCGATAACTTCAATCTAGTGATGAATAACCAGAACATTGTTATCTTTGCACGTAAAATTGTCGGTTCTGGCGTCCCTACTTTCGTCCTAGGTCAGCAAGGCGCGGCGGCTTCCATTACCGTTATCGCAGAAGACATGGAAACGCCATTTAATGTACTCGCTTTCACCCCAGATGGAGGCGTAACTGCCGACACAATTGGAGCCAGCGAAAGTACGGGTACTTCGATTATTCTCTCTGGCGAGCATTACATCAAACAACAGCTTGCCGATGACCTTGCTGCCAACTTCCAGCTTGCAAAATCGCAGTTTTCAGACATTGTGAACCGTTCATTCGATATGGCCATCAGCCTGTATGATGAACAGCCTCAGACTAGCCTAGCCTTGCTGAACTGGGTAGAGCGCAGTATGCGTAATGCAGGCACGACAGTATCTGATGATCCAATACTGACTGATCTGTACTTACAAACCGTTGCGTTCAAACAGTTTACTGATTTGAGCAGTCGTTCTGACAACTTCGTTCCTTACCTTGATCGTTCACTCTATCAGGACAAATACAAAGCATATCTTGATGCCATGATCGCTTTTGAGCAAAAACGCGATGTCGTTGCGGACCGAAATACTCGGGTTGAAGATAAGATTGAAAACGCTCAACTCGCACTAGGCAATATCGAAGATGTTTTACAATCTCAGAACGCTGTTGTTGAGCAGTCAGAACAAAACATTGCCAAGCTGCTTGATAGTGTCACTGAGGTGGAAAGCCAGTACAAAACTCAAGAACTTACTGCTTTAAGTGCTCGCAGTGATTACCTCTATGGCGTTGAAGTATGGAAAACTCAACAGCAGCTTAACGCGGCGTTAGCAATATTCAAAGCCATCGCAGAAATTGGTAGCGCGGTCAGCGGCGTGTTTACAGGTAACTTGTCAGGCATAAACGATGTCACTGAACAATTGGCTAAAACACCAGAAGCTCTTGATAAAGCTAAAAACCTTGTGACTAACGTAAAGAATGTGACAGGTATTATCGATAGCATTACAAAAACAGTCGCGGGTATCGCGTCTCTGACAACCGAAGTGAAATCCACAATTAAGATGCAGCGTATCTCGGAAACGATGGATTCTTTCGATTTCGCTGTGCCTTCTTTGAATGAAAGTAACTTGGCCTGGGATCTTATGATAGCAGAGGTTAGAAGTAATCTACGCTACGCGGATTCTCTTGGCATTAAAGGGGCGCGAGTCTACCTGCTTGAGTTGGAAAAACAGGTTTTGCTTGGTAAAGCAATTAACGCTTCACAACTCAACCTTGTTCAGGAACAAGCCAAGCTGGTTGATCTCCTTTTAACGCGTAAAGTGACCATTAATCAGAAAGAGCGTCTGAATCAGCTAATTGCGAATGCCTCTGATGACAGCAATGCACTAGAGAAAGTTGAGCAGGAATTGGCACGTGTTTCGCTCCACTTCAAACGACCTATGTTTGTAGCACTTTCAAACTACGTCGCAGCCTATGAATATTGGGCACTTAAAGACAGCGACATTAAACCAAGCCTGAACAAAACCTATCTTGACTATCAGTTTGACTTAGCGGCCATTGAAAACGAGTACGTCAATGCTCTGAATCGATTCCAGCCAGCACCACAGGATTTCAACATCGACAACTTCATCGTTGATGACCCTGAACAAATCGCAGCTTTGGTGAAAACGGGAGAATTTAATTTCAATGTGCCACTAGAACAATCTCAGTTCTGTGCGTTTGACCGAGTTAGACTTGATAAGATCCGTGTCTTCTTCGAGGGTGAAAATCTTCCTTATGGCAAGCAGTTCAACCTGAGCATCTCAAATGGTGGTATCTATTACGACCGATTTGAACGCGAAGAGTTTAAGTTCAGCGCGAATCCGTTGACACGTGCTTTCTATTACCGTCTTGATGACGCTTTAAGCAATCAGGTCAGCATCATAACCGATGGGGCGTTATCAGATAAATTCGCATACGCCTACTTCGAACCAACACCGTTCACTAACTGGAACGTCACACTTAACAATTTTGATCATAACAATGTAGATAATAATCAGTATCTGAACTCGGTCGAGCGTTTAAGAGTTGAGTTTTCTGGTAATGGAATACCGAACGGAAGAGGTTGTTCAAACTGAGGAGAGTACAATCAAACAATAATAAACCACTATCTAAAATGATTTTTTCGATACGCAGATACAAAAAAACCAGCTAAAGCTGGTTACTGTATTCTTGTAGAGAATGGAGGCGCGTCCCGGAGTCGAACCGAGGTCCACGGATTTGCAATCCGCTGCATAGCCACTCTGCCAACGCGCCTCATTTTTTAGATGGTGCCCCGGGCCGGACTTGAACCGGCACAGCGCGAACGCCGAGGGATTTTAAATCCCTTGTGTCTACCAATTCCACCACCAGGGCAACGCAATCATGCGATGGTAACACCATCTCTCACTGGCCTTTGCCGTGAGAACGAGGCGTACTTTAACGGATTGAGATTTGAGATCAATAAAAATTTTGTCTTTTTGATTCAAATGGTTAAAAACCACACTTCACAGAGTAATTGACGATCACTTTGCGCAAAAGATGTCCGCTAAATTCTTTGCCCAATCGTTGGCATACAAAGGTGTCTGCCTCTGAAAGCTTTATACACTTTGCAATAAATAAATCTTTCCGCTCCATATTAACAAGAGGCTTCAATGTGGTAACCGCAAAAAGCAGATCCGCAACGCCTGTTCTCTGCCCCGTAGGTAACAAAGCCATAAGTGGGTTTCGATTGTAACCTTTGGTTTTTGTTTCTCCGCTGGTTCAATATGGTTTTGGCAACATACTCACCATGTTGTTGAGCCACATAGCCAATTCTCGCTTTGATAAATTCGCTATTAAGCTGTAGCTAAAGCTCTTATCAATTTTTAAACCATCACTTTATCCGTCTCATAAATGAACCGAAATCTAAATTCCCTAATTTATTAGAGGATATTTTATAAATATTCGTCAGCCTATCGCAGGAAACAAACTAAACGCTCATTAATCTTGCGTTATTGCTTTCAATTTCAGACAGCGCATTGTGCAAGCTCCTGAAAGTCTAATAATTACAACAATATCCAATCGGAATTTAACAAAGAGATATTCAAGTGAAAAACATCAATACACTTATCGCTCTTGCTGCGGGAAGCCTACTACTCGTAGGCTGCAAAAGTACATCTGAGCACGCGAACTCGCTGCCGAACAATGTCGAATCAACGACAACAGTGGGAACAGTACAGAAAGAGATTTGTCAGGGCATGACGCAAGCAGATGTGGCTTCAGTGCTTGGCTCGCCAAACATCGTTACTGGTGGTGGTACAGACAAAGAAAGCTGGATCTACGACAAAATAAGCACACAAACAGCCTACTCAACCAGTTCCGGTGGCGTTTCTGCGCTCATTCTCGGTGGCAAAGGCGGGAAATATCCACTTCTCGGAGGTGCGTCCGCAGGTTATGAAGAGCAAACTGGCGTGACTTCAACCACTCAGAAGACACTTACAGTAATTATCAACTTTAAAGAAGGGATCGTAGATGACTTTAAATATCACTCGTCTACGTTCTAGTCACCATCGCTGGCTATTCGCGCTGCTTGTTTTGACGCTATTAGCCGGATGCGCGTCCTCGACACGTCCCCAGCAACCAGAAATGACTCAACTTCAAGTACGTCAGATGCAAACCCGTGAATACTCTGAACAATCGGAGCGAAACGTGCTTCGCGCAGTGATAGGGGCTCTTCAAGACGAAGGCTACATCCTCACTGTTGTCGAGCCAGAACTCGGGTTAGTTACTGCGGCGATGGAATTGGAGGAACTCGATAACGGTACAAAAAGCTTTAATGATTTCTTCTATGGGCCTGGCTCTGGCACCTACCAAACGGTTAGACGTGTAGAAGTTTCAGCAACTGGACAGGAAAAATCCCAGTCAGTTCGTGTTCGTTTGAACATCGTTGCTAAAGCACTGACCAATACTGGCGGCACGTCGTGGTCTCAACCTGTTTATAGTGCCAAAACTTATCAAGATATCTTTTCTAAAGTCGACAAATCTGTATTCTTAACGTCAAACGATTTGTAATCAGCTAATAAACTACAAGGATGTGGTTTTCTATTTAGTATTGAGAAAGTGATTTTATGTGATATGTAATGAGAAGAGTAAAAGAATGGAGGCGCGTCCCGGAGTCGAACCGAGGTCCACGGATTTGCAATCCGCTGCATAGCCACTCTGCCAACGCGCCTTTTCTTTTAACGCTTTAGTTACCCACCGCTGCGTTCGATGCATACTTTACGGATTGAGCGATGAGAGTCAAACAAAAATATCTCTTTCCTGTTTGATTGCTGACATTTAAATCAAATGGTTGCTTATTTGATCTAACCTGCGAGTTTTTGCACAACTCAACTCTAATCGTATCCTAACACTGCCCTTTGTACTTTGGGTAATTTACTCACAATCAGTTCATATGAGCGTTCACAAAGGTCCTGAATCAGTCCATCTTCGACGTCGCCGCGATAGTAAACCGTCACCCAGTGCCTTTTATTTGTATGGTATCCCGGTGTAATGTCTGCGAATTGGGAGGTTAGCACTTCACCATCTTCAGGCTTTACTTTCACAGTTACGTATTCGCGCCCTTCCCTCATCGACAAAATGGCGAACATTTTTCCTTTCACTTTGTAGACCAACGCCTCTGGGCCAAAAGGATAATCAGACTCTGCGCTCATAAAGGTGTCCAGATACTCAGCAAGCTGTTTGTTGTTCATATTCATTCACCTATAAAAAAGGAGCGATAACGCTCCTAGAACCATCATTTACTAACAAGTGCATCTGATTCGAATTGAATACCTTGCCAACCAAACTTAATAAAATTACGGATATTGGCGTGATCGTCGCCGTCTGGATTCTGAAGGACATCTTCACGATAAAAGCGACCAAAGCACGCTAAGGTGTCCTGCTCAGTTAGCTGATTCAACCGAGCGAACGCGAATATTTTGCACGAACCATTGTTTTGGTTAGCTTCATTTTTCGTTTCGCCATTGATGAAGGCCGTTGGCGTAAACTCGTAATTCGCGTCAATCACTGCCATTGTTTGTTCAAACTGTACCATAGTTGGGCTTTGATTCAGTTGTTCAATAAATACACTTAATTCCATTTTTCACTCCCGTTAAAACAGATTAAGTCTATGATATTGATTCATAATTAAAAAGGTGTTTATTCCTCAAAAACTCTATAATGGCGCTCTATAATTAACTAACAGTACAGCATTTAGGGAAGAACAAATGGTAGATACACAGCAATGTTTAACCGATCCGGACACGCAACTGATTGACCTATCAAAGTGGCAGGAAATGGTTAATCTGCTGGCTGATTTATTTGGAGCGGCAACCGGAGCAATCGTCCAACTTAGAAATGACGAGTTTAATGTGGTTGTATCGAGCCAGAATCCAGATCACTACTTAGAAGCGCAAATGAACTGGCCATGGAACATGAAAAGCTTCTGTCGCCATATGGTCGAAACACGACAAGATCTATACGTACCAAGTGCAGCAACCCATGAAGTTTGGTCTGCTGCGCCCCCTGTCGCAGAGGGTGCCGTTCGTTCTTATTGCGGAATACCTATTTTTTGGCCAAATGGTAAGCCTTTTGGTTCCATTTGCGTTATCGATACCAATGCAACTTCGTATGACAAAACCCTAATTAGAGTGTTGTGCCAGCTCGCTCGATTGGTCACATTAGATTTAGATACCGCTTGCCGGCTCCAAGAAGCTGAAGAACTCGCCTTAAAAGATGATTTAACTAACACATTTAACCGGCGAGGGTTAACTTTGCTCGGAGAGCAGAAAATAAAAGATGCGCCGAGATATCAGCAAGCTATCGGAATGCTCTACATCGATATTGACAACTTAAAGCAGGTCAATGATAAAGGTGGTCATGAGTCAGGAGACCAATGCATACTCATACTAGCTCAAACTTTAAGAGAAGCGTGTAGACAAAGTGACGTTATCGCTCGCTTAGGCGGAGATGAATTCGTTGTACTTTCGCTGCTCAATACACGAAGAGAGCTAAAACAACTCGCGGCTCGGGTTTCGGCTGAGTACCTAGCCCAGACCAAAGACAAAGAATCGCTGAGTTTAACCAGTTTAAGTATTGGCTCTCATATCGAAGACTGTTTTGGCTCACCCTGCCTTGGAGATCTTATCGCTCAGTCAGACAAAGCTATGTATCAAAATAAACAGAGTAAGAAGTAAAAAAGCCGACTCTCAGTGAGTCGGCCATTTGTGTAGTCTTAATACTTAAACTGCGATACTTCCGCATTAAGCTGCTCGGCTTGAGAAGATAGACCTTGCAGCACATGATCTACATCACTGACCTGACTAGACACTGCAGAAGATGCGTCCGCAATCGAAGTAATACTGCCACTAATTTCGTCAGTTACCGCTTTTTGCTCTTCGGTTGCTGCTGCAATCTGCACATTCATTTCATTCAGATCGTTGAGCATGGTAACTATCTGCTCAAGCATACCCGCGTTCTGATCACACGTATCCACGCCTTGCGATACCGTATTATTTGCATTTTCAATACTCTTTGATACTTCGTTGGTTTCTCGTTGCAAGGATTCGATCTTTTCGCGAATTTCTTCTGTTGACGACTGAGTTCGACCTGCAAGGGAGCGAACCTCATCAGCCACAACCGCAAAACCGCGCCCTTGTTCACCCGCTCGCGCCGCCTCAATGGCTGCATTGAGCGCAAGTAGGTTGGTTTGTTCTGCGATACCTTGAATTACATCCAAGACTTCAGCAATTGAATTGCTTTCATGATGCAGACGCCCAATCGCATCGACGGCAGTTTTCATTTCTTCGTTAAGACGTGAAATTTCACTACCAAGGTTACGACCGATCCCAACACCTTCACTACCAGTATCGTTGGCATTTTTCACAAACTCCGCTGCTCGACTTGCAAACTGAGCTACCTCGGCAATCGAAGCACTCATCTCGTTGACGGCGGTAGCAACAGATTCCGTACGGTGGTTCTGATCTTGCACAGCATCACGGGTACTATTCATGTTACCTGCCATACTTTGCGTATTATTGTTCAGGTTCTCTGTAGCTTCGGCGAATTTCCTAATAATGTCCTGCAAATGCGTAAACAAGGAGTTAAGTGAAACGGCTAAATCTGTCATTTCATCTTTACCCTCTACATCTAACCTTTCTGTCAGATCATTGTCGCGACTGATTCTCTGGATTTTCTCGCTTGCCACGCGGATTGGCTTCGAAATACTGCTACCAAGGAAATAAGAGACAAGTACAGCAGCGGTTACCCCCACAACAATACTGGTAAGAACGGTCGTGAATTTAGATTGCACCAGCGCGTCGAGATCAGCTAATGCCTCTGCTTTGTCTATCTCGGTCACAATTGCCCACTGTAACCCTGCTGCATCCAGAGGTGAATAAACCGATAGCACTTCTATACCACGGTAATCATCAACCACTTCAGAACCGCTCTGACCGCGAAAAGCAGCTTTTACACTTGCCGTATCTACCATCTGTCGACCAATAGCCGAAGACTTACCTTGTATCTGATCCATAATGTTTTTCGAGACACCAGATGCTTTAAGCTCTTCGAAATAGAGTTCTGGCTCTTCGAGGAGAAAACGCGATTCACTACGTAACAAGCTGTCTGGGCCCACAAGATAAGTTTCACCAGAATTACCCAACCCCGCATAACTCCAGTTTTCTCCGAAAGTCATAATGCTATTGATCTTATCCACGGGCATCTGGAAGATAAGAACGCCAATGGTTTGGTTGTCGACTTTTACTGGTGTGGCGATAAAAGAAGCGGCTGCTTCATAGGAAGGGAAATAAGGAGCAAAGTCTTCAAGATGATACTGAGATGCGCCTTTATTCAGTGCATTTTTAAACGCCTTGGCAATACCACTCCCGGCGTAAGGACCAGAGTTCAAGTTGGTCGCATAATCCAGTTCTTTGAAAACCGAGTAAACAACGTTTCCGCTGGGGTCGACTAAGAAAATATCGTAATAGCCAAACTCTTCCAGAAAGCCTTTAATGCTTGGATGATACTTACTGTGCACTTTGTCGTATTCAGTACCTAGCGAGTCAGCCATCATCTGATGTTTCTCACCCAACGGATTCGGGTTAACACCGATGTAACGTGCCTGCAGTGCCTTGGCCCTTGGCGACAACATGTTTAACTTTTGCAGTTCATTAGCGGAGTTACCGCCATTCGCTGTTCGGTAGGTAGTGCCAAAATTGGAGGTATAATAATTGGAAAGGCTCGATAGATCGCTTGAACTGACGGACTCTACCGGATAACGCTCGAAAGTGTCTTTAAAAGCCACCATGGCATCTCTAACTCCAATTGAGTTTGCAGTGGTAACAATCTGACCGCGAATATGCTGAAAGTAGTTCTCTATCTCACTTTTTTTGTTTTCCCGAATGGAAGTAAGTTGACTAATTGCTCGCTGGTAGAGTGCTTGTTCTGATAGCTCAGATGCTCTCCACCCAACGAAAGTTCCTGTCGCGACAACGGCAATACTGCATAACAAAGTCGAAGCCAACACTATTTTAGTGGCAATCTTCATAACCGAACCTCTTTGCGGAAAATCCATCTCCGCCTCTGTTTATTCAGAAGAGTCTTGCCAGCTGACGTACTATTTATATGCATTTAGTGATATAAGTGTAAGCTCAAAAAATGAACTTTTCGATGAGCCCTCAACGGTTTATCCGCAGGTTGAGAAAGGTAAAAGTCGACTTAAATCACTAACTACCTAATTTATAAGCCTAAAACAAACCTCAACCTTACCCACTAAGTGGTAACGAGCACTGGTTTGACCTGTGATATTGACCGCAAAATTCCTTCTGCCACACCTATATCCACTCGATATAGCGCCGACAACCAGCCAGCAGTTAACAATATGATTAGACAGACATGTCAAAGCCCAAATTGGTACCTCACTAACCAACTTTGGCTCTGCTTTTACTGCTTAAAAGAAGGTTTTTCGACAATTTTTGCAAAAAATTCCGGATAATATTCTTGTAAAATTCCCTAATTCGATAGTGAATATTTTCAGTTTTCGACATCCCGGCTCAAAAAAACCAGCACTTTCATCTGTTTTTTAACGTTTGTAAGAATTAGTTTACTCTCGAAAAATGACTCAAATCAGGCGTTATTTAACACTTTGGTTACACTTAAATTAACTGGCATCACCAAGATTCATCACTGGATTAAGTAGATATATCAGTGTGAAAGAATGCATCTGACTTATTCTCTAGAATAGTGTTTCAAAATGAGAAAAAACTCAGATCGGCATAAAAATGGTTTTGCCCGGAGGATGTTAATTAATTGCTGCCAAAGAATGCAGCGCAACAAGGAGCTTGAGATGAACGTTCAGGCCTTACCCATGAGTCGATTTATCGATCACCATGGACAAGTCGTTAAACCACTCCCAGAGTGGGCTGATGCTGCGACACTGAAAAAGTTCTATTGCGACATGGTTGTCGCACGCACCTACGACAATAAAGCTGTCGCCTTACAAAGAACCGGAAAGCTAGGAACCTACCCTTCACACTTGGGTGCAGAGGCCTTTGGTATTGCCATAGGTCACGCATTGCGTGTGCAAGACGTCTTCGTCCCCTATTATCGCGATATGCCCGCTATGTGGGTTCGCGGTATTGGCATGGAGAAAAACCTCCAATACTGGGGTGGCGACGAGCGCGGTAGTGACTTCTGCCCAGAAGATAGCCATCTAACATGCAGGGACTTACCTTTCTGTGTACCCATTGCGACTCAATGTACACACGCTGTCGGCGTGGCGGCGGCATTGAAAATTGATGGTAACCACAATGCAGCACTTGTTACTTGTGGTGACGGTGCAACGTCTAAAGGTGATTTCCTTGAGTCCATCAACTGTGCAGGTGCTTGGAATATTCCGTTAGTGTTTGTCGTCAATAATAACCAGTGGGCGATTTCAGTACCACGTGCACTACAATGTGCTGCTGATTTTCTTTCGGAGAAAGCAAAAGGCGCTGGCATACCTGGTATCACGGTTGACGGCAATGACGTTGTTGCCATGTTCGACGCGGTTGCAACAGCGTTAGACAGAGCAAGAAAAGGGAAAGGCGCGACCTTGATTGAAGCAGTAAGTTATCGACTCAGTGACCACACCACTGCGGATGACGCTAGTCGCTATCGCAGCACAGATGAGCTCAATCAGGCCTGGCAATTTGAGCCCATTCTCCGCCTCAAAAACTACTTGATTCAACAGGGCCACTGGTCCGAAGAAGAAGAGCAAGCTCTACTAGAACAAGCTAGAGTCGAAGTCGAAAAAGCCGTTGAACGCTACCTTAACCTTCCACCTCAAGCTCCAGAATCTGCCTTTGATTACCTGTATGAATCTCCTGTTACAGAACTCAATAAACAAAGGGATGAACTGATCAACAAAGCGATGCGAATGCAGGGAGGCAAACATGTCTGAGATTACACTGGTTGAGGCAGTCAACCTCGCCTTGCATCATGAAATGAGCAAAGACGCTAAAGTAGTTGTCCTAGGTGAAGACGTCGGCGATAACGGCGGTGTGTTTCGTGCAACTGTAGGCCTGAAAGAAAAATTCGGCCTGAAACGAGTGATCGATACACCGCTAGCAGAAGCATTAATTGGCGGTGTCAGCGTTGGCATGGCAACCCAGGGCTTGAGACCTGTGGCAGAGTTTCAATTCCAAGGCTTCGTTTTTCCTGCTATGGAGCATCTGATGTGTCATGCGGCACGTATGCGAAATCGTACACGTGGCCGACTCACCTGCCCTGCCGTTTTTCGAGCGCCATTTGGCGGTGGTATCCACGCTCCTGAGCATCATTCGGAAAGTGTCGAAGCACTGTTCGCTCACATTCCCGGTTTCAGAGTCGTGATTCCATCGTCACCTCAACGAGCTTACGGCTTATTGCTCGCGGCTATTCGTAGCAACGATCCTGTTATGTTCTTTGAACCTAAGCGTATCTACCGCACCGTCAAATCTAACGTAGTAGATAATGGCGAAGCACTGCCACTAGACAGCTGTTTCACCCTTCGAAAAGGTCGAGACCTGACGCTTGTCACATGGGGCGCATGCGTGGTCGAGTCACTGCAGGCAGCGCAAACCTTGTCAGAACAGGGTATTGAAGCGGAAGTGATTGATCTTGCTAGCATCAAGCCTATCGACATGGACACCATCTTGAAGTCGCTCGACAAAACAGGTCGCTTGCTCGTCGTTCATGAGGCAAGTAAAACCTGTGGTGTTGGTGCGGAAATCATCGCTAGAACTGCTGAGCATGCGATGTGTACCTTAAAAGCGCCACCAAAGCGTGTCACTGGTATGGATACGGTCATGCCTTATTACAGAAATGAAGACTATTTTATGATTCAGGAAGAAGACATTGTTATCGCAGCTAAAGAACTCGTGGAGGGATGGAAATGAGATCATTTTTACTGCCAGATCTTGGTGAAGGGCTTGCGGAATCGGAAATTGTACAGTGGCATGTAAACGTCGGTGATATGGTTAAAGTCGATCAGATTATTTTGACCGTTGAGACTGCGAAAGCCGTGGTAGAAGTACCTGCACCATACAGTGGTAAAATAGTCAGTCGTCATGGAGAAGAAGGCGACGTTATCAATATTGGTAGCTTGCTTCTAGAAATTGAAGAAGAAGGTGCTACGAATAAAGTCGAATCAAAACAAAAGGATGCTGCTACTGTTGTTGGCAACGTGTCCAGTAAAACCCATCAAGTTGATGTAGACGACTTCTGGATTGGTGCCTCTCACAATACTGGTGAAGACTCACCGCTTACCGCAATGCCTTCTGCACGTTTATTGGCGAAAAAGCTGGGCGTAGACTTACTGCATGTTAAAGGCAGTGGTCACGATGGCATGATCACTGATGCGGATATCTACGAAGAAGCGGGTAAACAACAACCTGGAACAGAAGTGCTTAAGGGTGCTCGCCGAACTATGGTAGGAACCATGGCAGAGTCACACCACAATGTCGCTTCTGTCACCATTACTGAAGAAGCTTTACTTGAAAACTGGAACAAAGGCGAAGACATTTCAGGTCGCCTGATTCAGGCGGTCGTTCATGCTTGTGAAAAAGAACCTGCGCTCAACGCCTGGTTTGATGCAGAAACTATGACACGCTGTGTGCACAGTGCCGTGAACATCGGTATCGCTGTTGACAGTAGCCATGGCTTGTATGTCCCTGTCTTGCGTAACGCAAACGAAGTGAAAACAGAAGACATCCGTTCTTGGCTAAATGAGACCGTGACGGGCATTCGTGATAGAAAGATTGGCCGTGAACAATTGCAACATGCAACGATCACACTGTCTAACTTCGGGGCCATCGCAGGTATCTATGCTACTCCGGTAGTTTCTCCACCTCAGGTCGCGATTGTCGGCGCCGGTCGCATCATCGAGAAAGTGGTGATGCGAAACAACGAAGCCGTCGCAGTAAAAGCAATGCCACTGTCAGTAACCTTTGACCATAGAGCGTGTACTGGTGGTGAAGCTGCTCGCTTTACCAAGCTTCTGGTGGAACACTTGGAAATGAAACTTGATTAAGTTCTCGCCGTAACTTGGTTGCGGCCATTTTCCTTAGCGCTATAGAGTGCCTGATCCGCGCGCTCTATAGCGGTTTGCCAATCATCCTCCCCATTAAATTGAGTCACTCCAAAGCTCGCTGTACAAGAGTCCACATTGGTAGGCAGCATCCTTGCTCTTTTGATCGCTTCTCTTAATTTCTCTGCCACGATGACCGCTTTCTCAACATCAGTGTTAGGGAGCAAAACCAGAAATTCTTCACCACCATAACGAAAACTTAAGTCATCTTTTCGTGTTTGAAGAATCAATAGCTTCCCTGTCGTTCGAAGCACGCGATCTCCTGCTTGGTGACCATAGGTGTCATTGACTTTTTTAAAGTGATCAATATCAAGCAGCAACACAGATAAAGGCTGCTTATGTCGACTCGATCTGGCTATTTCTTTTGGCAGTAATTCTTCTAGTGCACGACGATTGTAGAGCTGAGTCAACTCGTCTTTGATCGAAGTATCATAGATAGTCGCGACCAGTCGCCCTGTTAGCATCCATGTCACTGAAAATCCAATAAAGATGATCATAAGGAGTGTACTGACAAACGCCAATTGATGAGCCATCCCTGAAATCATGAAGTCGTCAATCCGTTCCTCAAATAGCGACCAGATAAAGCGGAATAAGTTATATCCTCCCTGCGTCGCCAACCCCAAAGAAAGCAAAAACTTAGAAGGCGTAATGTCCGTACTTTTGCCCTTTTGATTAGCGAGGATAGCAATGAAACACAAGCTCGACACATAGACAGTCATCAGAATTACGCGCGCATTAGTGGACGGCATAAAGAACGTGAAATAGGTTAGCCCGACTATCAGTATCGGAAAGCTGTAGAAGCCTATATTGGCTATGATCCGGGGGAACCTTCTAAACTGGCATACTCCCAATAGCAAAATAATATAGCTAAACGCCATTAAGGAGTTAGCGAGTATCTTAGAGACCCAGTGTGTGATTTGATTACCGAAACTAAGGAGCAAGAAACTAACCGAGAGAAGTAGTAACGCAGAAGCTATCGTACTGATGCCACTGACGCTGGGTTGTAGTTGTTGAATCAACAACAATCCTATGCAATAGCACAAAGACAATAATACACAGATGATAGACAACGTGGTTATATCTAAGTGTATGCCCATAGAGCCTCCCCCACTATGCACCTAGTAGATTTAGTTTAGGAGACTTATTGACAATTTACTCATAAAAACGCCCGCTAAATTAGCGGACGTTCTGTTTTGGCTTTAGATTGAATTCGTTAGCTCTGGTAGGATTTCAAATAAGTCACCGACCAATCCGTAGTCAGCAATCTGAAAGATCGGAGCCTCTGGGTCACTATTGATAGCCACAATCACCTTAGAATCTTTCATCCCTGCCAAGTGCTGAATCGCCCCTGAAATCCCGACTGCAATATAAAGCTCAGGTGCGACGATTTTGCCTGTCTGACCGACCTGAAGATCATTAGAAACAAAGCCTGCATCTACAGCAGCACGTGATGCGCCAATAGCACCACCTAACTTGTCAGCAAGTTGCTCAACCATAACAAAGTTTTCTTTACTACCAAGCCCTCGCCCACCAGAAACAACGACTCTTGCCACCGGTAAATCAGGACGAGCACTTTCGGTTTTCTGACGCTCCACCAGCTCCGACAGATCGTTGCCTATGTTGATATCAACCGGCTTGATTTCAGCTGATGAGCTATCGTCCATTTTTGCTGAATCAAATGCAGAACTGCGAACTGTGATCACTTTAATTCGGTCTGATGACTTAACTTTAGCCAGTGCATTGCCCGCATAAACAGGTCTGATTACCGTATCGTCAGATACAATTTCAATCACATCTGACAATTGTCCCACGTCAAGCAATGCCGCAACTCTTGGCATAAGGTTTTTGCCGAACGTCGTTGCAGGAGCAAACACATGAGAAAAGTCCGCCCCAACCTGTTGCAATAACTCTGCACAGTTTTCAGCCAGTTGGTTTTGGTAGATTTCTGAATCGGCTACCAACACCTCTTTGACAATCTCGACTTTAGCAACCTGATCAACAACAGCTTGGCATCCGCAACCCACTACGAGTGCACTGACTTCATTACCTAAAGAAGCAGCAGCCGACAAGGTTTTCAGCGTGTCTGTAATCAAGGTCTGATTATCGTGCTCGACAATAACTAACGTTTTCGCATTCATACTCATTCCCTCACAGCACCTTGGCTTCATTCTTAAGCTTGTCGACCAGTTCACTCACGCTGGTCACCATTTCTCCAGCAGAGCGCTCTGCTGGCGCCATGATTTCGATGATTTCATGACTACGTACTAACGCGATCCCTAAGTCATCGGCGGATATAACATCCAGCGGCTTTTTCTTTGCTTTCATGATATTAGGTAACGAAGCATAACGCGGCTCATTAAGACGTAGATCTGTGCTGATAATGGCAGGTAATGTAAGTTTCACTGTTTCCAAACCGCCATCGACTTCTCTTGTCACACTAACTTGTTCACCCTCAACAATTACTTCCGAGGCAAATGTCCCCTGCGGGCGACCAGTTAACGCGCCAAGCATTTGCGCAACCTGGTTATTATCTGTATCAATTGATTGTTTGCCTAGAAGAACAATACCCGGTTGCTCTTGCTCCATTAGTGCTTTCAGCAACTTCGCCACTACCAGTGGTTCTGGTGAACCATCTGCTTCCACATGAATGGCTCGGTCAGCACCTAACGCAAGCGCGCCTCTCAAGTTTTCCTGGCTTGCTGCATCGCCAATCGAGACTACGATCACCTCTTCTGCGACACCGGATTCTTTTAGACGAACCGCTTCTTCCACGGCAATTTCACAGAATGGATTCATCGACATTTTGACGTTGTTGGTTTCAACACCACTGCCATCACTCTTCACCCTCACTTTGACATAAGGATCAATCACTCGCTTTATGGCTACTAGTACTTTCACATCTCCTCCTTGGTGCTAAAAGCATTTTTCAGAACGATAACAAGTTGATAAATCATAGTTTTATGATTAGCCCAATCTTTTTACTTAACGGCTTAAGATCTCACTAAACATGTTTCATGTCGGATTTTTTGCCTATACTCAGCTTAGTAAAGTTTACGTTTACGTCAACTGCACTATATTTATCTATAAGAATTAATTGGCAAGGTAGGTTTACACCATGGAAAGAGAATGTATGGAGTTTGATGTCGTCGTCGTCGGGGCCGGGCCTGCGGGGTTGTCGACCGCAATCAAACTCGCCCAACTCAGCAAAATCAACGAAGTACCTCTATCAATCTGTGTTGTTGAAAAAGGGGCTGAAGTCGGTGCACATATACTTTCAGGTGCGATTTTTGAAACCAAAGCATTGGATGAACTTTTCCCAGACTGGAAAGAACTTGGTGCGCCAATCAATAATCCCGTCACCCGCGATGAGTTCATGTATATGACGACCGAAAGCAATCACATCAAGATGCCTGCATTTGTTACTCCCAAGCTAATGCACAACAGTTCCGACAATCACGTCATCAGTCTGGCGAACTTGTGTCGCTGGCTTGGTCAGAAAGCCGAAGAACTCGAGATTGAGGTCTATCCAGGTTTTGCGGCCGCTAGCTTGAATTATGATGAATCAGGTACCGTAACGGGCATCAACACATCCGATATGGGTCTGAATAAATCAGGAGAACAAAAGCCAACCTTTGAAGCTGGGATAGAACTGAAAGCCAAATACACTGTGTTTGCTGAAGGTGCACGCGGTCACTTGGGCAAACAGCTCATTAGCAAGTTCAACCTCAATGAGGGTCGACAACCGCAACACTACGCCCTTGGATTAAAAGAAATCTGGCAACTCCCTCCGGACAGCGAGATCCATAAAGCAGGTAGTGTGCTTCATGGCGCAGGTTGGCCTCTGAACGAAACAGACTCTAGCGGTGGTAGTTTTCTTTACCATCTAGAAGATAACCAAATCGTCGTCGGGTTGATCATTGATTTAAACTACTCGAACCCATACCTCAGCCCATTCGATGAGTTTCAACGTTTTAAGCACCACCCTGTGATTCGACAATACCTCGAAGGCGGTGAACGGATTTCGTATGGTGCAAGAGCGATTGCTAAAGGCGGTTTTGACTCATTACCTAAACAGCAATTTCCGGGTGGGCTGTTGATTGGCTGTGACGCTGGAACGCTGAATTCAGGAAAAATCAAAGGCAGTCATACTGCTATGAAATCCGGCATGCTCGCTGCCGAAGCGGTGTTTGACGCACTCCAAGCAGACGACAACCAGAGAGTAGCTGATTATCAAAGCCTGTTTGAGTCATCGTGGCTGTTTGACGAGCTAAAACAGAGTCGAAACTTTGCCTCTTCAATCCACAAATATGGTGCGATTATGGGAGGCGCTTTGGCCACATTCGAACAAAACATCTGGCAATCTCTGTTTCACAAGGAAGCACCGTGGACGATTTCCGATCCGCAAGCAGATTACCTGTCGATGAAAGAGATTTCCCAATGCAACGCGATTGATTACCCTAAACCCGATGGCAAACTGAGTTTTGACAAGCCCTCTTCTGTTTACCTTTCCGGCACACAACATGAAGAAGACCAGCCTTGTCATCTGATCATTGCCAGTGAAAGTATTCCTATTGAAAATCATCTTCCTCTTTTTGATGAGCCTAGTCAGCGATACTGCCCTGCGGGCGTGTACGAAATTGTTAAGGTTGATAATAGGCCCAAGCTACAGATCAATGCTGCCAATTGTTTGCATTGCAAAACCTGCGATATAAAAGATCCTTCGCAAAATATCACTTGGCTACCGCCAGAAGGTGGCGGTGGTCCCAATTATCAGAATATGTAACTGCTTTTCGCAAGAAATCCAGCACTTAGTGAAAGTGATCAAAGTTTCTATTTCTTACGTATATGAGAATGTCTCTCAACTACAAACCGTGAGGAATAAATATGATTAAACGTAGTGTTGGAATTCTTGCTGTTGTCTTTGGCGCAGTCAGCTTCGGAGCTCAAGCAAGCGCAGAATGTTCTGTTTCTGTTGATGCAAACGACATGATGCAATTCTCGACTAACAGCATTAGCGTCCCTTCTAGTTGTAAAGAAGTCACACTAACGTTGAACCATACAGGTAAGCTGGCTGCAACCTCTATGGGACACAACGTGGTGATTGCCGATACAGCGAATGTTCAGGCTGTAGGTACGGAAGGTATGTCGGCGGGCGCGGCGAACAACTACGTCAAACCAGATGATGCACGTGTTTACGCGTTCACCAAAATCATTGGTGGTGGTGAAAGCACTTCAGTGACATTCAGTACAGAAAAAATGAGTCCAGGTGGTGACTACACCTTCTTCTGTTCTTTCCCTGGCCACTGGGCAATTATGAAAGGGAAGTTCGAGTTGAAATAACTCATTTCCAAAACAAGAAAGGCACGTAACTCACGTGCCTTTTTAACGTTTGAAAGCTTAAGCTTTACATGAATATCCCGCCGTCAACTTCAAATACACGCGCATTCACGTAGTCATTCTCAAAGATAAACTTAGCCGTATTCGCAATTTCTTTGGGATCGCCCATCCGACCAATAGGTACCATTCTTTCCAGACGCTCACGCGCTTCTGGTTTCATCGCTCCCGTCATCGATGTCTCAATCACACCAGGTGCAATAGCGGCCGCTCGAATGCCATATCTTGCCAGCTCTTTACCCCAAGTCGCCGCCAGAGTCGCCACAGCTGCTTTAGACGCCGCATAATTTGTCTGACCTATATTCCCAGCACGAGCAACGCTAGAAATGTTGATGATGACGCCTTTTCGCTTGGAATTGATCATCTGAACTGCGGCTTCTCGTCCACACAAAAACGTTCCGGTAAGATTCACGTCAATCACGGAGTTGAATTGCTCGAGCGACATTTTAGTCATCTCACCATCTTTGACTTTTACCAGTAAACCATCACGAAGAATACCAGCGTTGTTGATGAGGCCGTCTAACTGTCCGAAATCAGTGACAATGTCACTGAAGACCTGCTCAACTTCATGCTCGTCTGTCACATTAGCTTTGTAAGTCAGTGCTTTGACCCCGAGCATGTTGCACTGTTCTTTGGTATCCATCAGGGCTTCTTCGTTAACATCCAGTAGGGCTAGTTCCGCGCCTGCCTGCGCTAGTGTGATAGCCATCATCTGGCCTAAGCCTTGCCCTGCACCAGTAATCGCTATTACGCTCTGTTTTAGATCCATCGGCGAACTCCGTTACTTTTTAGATTGATAAAACTTGAACAAACTTGAAAAGTCTAGCTCTTCATTGCCATTTGCGTTGTGAAAAGCATACAGATTTCGGGCTAAAGAGCCCATCGGCACGGAAGATTGACTCTGCGCAGCAGCATCTAGCCCTAACCCCAAGTCTTTAAGCATCAGTTTACTCATAAAACCTGGCTTAAACTCGTTGCTAGCAGGTGCTGTTTCCATCACACCTGGGCAAGGGTTATACAATTCCAGTGCCCAGTTACGGCCAGAGCTTTGCAGCATGATGTTAGAAAGGACTTTCGGGTCCAATCCATTATCAATGCCTAGGTTGAGTGCTTCGCACGTCCCTGACATAAGAATACCCAACATCAGGTTGTTGCAGATTTTACCCATCTGTCCATCACCTGCTTTACCAGCATGGAAGATGTTTTTGCCCATATGTTTAAGCACAGACTCTGCTTTTTCAAAGGCACTGTCTGTACCTCCGACAATAAAGGTCAACGTACCTGCTTTTGCTCCTGCCACACCGCCAGAGACGGGGGCATCAACAAAATCAAGCCCCTTATCTGCCGCACACTGCGCAACAATGCGAGCTGACTGGGGATCAATAGTTGAAGAGTCGATAAGAAAAGTCCCATCTTCAACCATATTTAATAAGCCAACACCACCGCTATGGTCGCCAAGATATACCGCTCGTACATGCTCGCCAGCAGGTAACATCGTTACCACCGTATCTGCGCCTTTGACGGCATCTTCCACTGTGGGAGCAGCAACGGCACCCGCGGACTCCAGTTTTTTTACTGCTTCAGGCATTAAATCGAACACCTGCACTTTCAAACCTGCAGCAAGTAAGTTTTCGGCCATCGGACCGCCCATATTACCTAAACCTATAAACGCTATGGTACTCATGAATTATTTCCTTCTTTCCCTGCTCGTAGAGCTTAGTAATGGCCCAGTTGTGCCAACGGGTGCGACTTTTCATCCCAAAGAGATGTAAACAAGGTATCAATCACGGCTTCATCGACATTATCGACACGGCTGAACTGCCATTTAGGCTCACCATCTTTATCAATCAGTCTGGCTCTGACGCCCTCTCGGAATTCCCCTAACAGCCCAGAACGTACCGAGAGATTCAATTCAAGACGAAAACAATCGGCTAATGACAGATCTTTGTATCGATTCAACTGCCTGAAACAAATATGGGATGTGATCGGGCTGCCTGAGGCATGATTTCTCTTCGCAACGTCGAGCCACTTACTTTGGCCTTCCAGATCCAGAATGTTTTTACTTACTTCTACAACATCACTAGCGCTGCACGCGCGTTGGATATCCTGCATAAAGGGTTGCATTTGCGGGTCTGGCTTGTGGCCGTTAACTTTGTCACCGAATTCAATGAGCAAGTCTGTCACCGCTTCATAAGCGTCTTCCTGCTCGTCCCAGAGTAAAGATAACAAGCGCTCAACCAGCGACTCTTTCTCTTCTGAAAGCACCATGTGGTCAGCTAAATTTACATCAAGCGCATCGCTACCGTTGATCATCACTCCCGTTAAACCGAGGAATAGCCCCACCCCAGGTTCAAGCCTATTAAGGAACCACGTGGCCCCGACATCAGGATACAGACCAATACTCACTTCGGGCATGGCCAAGCGCGTTGATGGCGTCACCACTTTGTGGCTAGAACCCATATAAAGGCCCATTCCGCCGCCCATGATGATGCCTTCACCCCACGCGATAATTGGCTTACAGTAGGTGTGGATCAGATAGTCACATTCGTACTCAAGTTTGAAAAAAGTGGTACAAAACGCTTCGATTTCCTGACTGGATTTATCTCGCATGACATCATGCATGGTGCGTACATCACCACCAGCACAGAACGCTTTCTCGCCTTGGCCTTCCAATAAGACACAAGCAATACTGTCGTCTTCTTGCCAGCTTTCGAGTTTCTCTGTGAGCAAAGCTAACATGTCATAAGTCAAGGCATTCAATGAGGGCGCATTATCAAGAGTCGCCACACCAATCTTGGTATTCCCGTCCTGGCATGGCAACTCTTTAAAATGAACGGTTGCTGTCATAGTGCCTCCTAGCCATTTTTCCATTCGGGTTGACGTTTTTCTAGGAACGCATTGACACCTTCTGCTTGATCTTGAGTGTCAAACAACTGAATAAACAATTCACGTTCCTTCATCAAACCGTGTGCTAGTGGGCTCGTCCTTGTGTTTTGTATCAATGATTTACAAGCCGTGACCGAAGACGGGGATTGATTTGCCACCATTTCTGCAAGGCTAATTGCCGCATCAAGGGCATTCCCTTTGCTGACAACCTCTTCAACCAGCTTGATGTTGAGTGCTTTTGCCGCGTCAATCTGTTCACCGCACAATATGACGCGTTTCGCCCACCCTTCACCGACAAGCGCCGTCAGGTTCTGCGTACCACCAGCACAAGGCAATAGACCAACTTTGGCTTCTGGAAGAGCCATAACCGCCTGTTCTTCCGCAATTCGAATGTCACACGCTAATGCCACTTCCAGGCCGCCCCCCATCGCGTAGCCATTAATGGCTGCAATAGAAACACCACGGAATGCAGATAAGGTTTCAAATGCCTCACCAAACAAGCGCGACATATCTACTGCGACCGATTTGTCACCATCAGCAAACAATTTAAGGTCAGCACCGGCAGAGAAGAACTTCTCACCCTGTCCGGTAATAACTAAGGCGTAAACGTCTTTGTTCTCATTAAGATCTAAGACGAGTTGCTTCAATTGAGCCAGACTTTGCGCCGTCCATGTATTCGCTGGAGGGTTGTTCATAGTAACGACTGCGACATGGTTGCGAATCGTATGTTGAATGGTACTTCCTTCTGAATGATTCATCGTTGAGCATCCTTTCGATTAGAGTAGTTGAGAGCCTTCAGCTAGCATTCGACGCGCGATGATCAATCGCATGATTTCATTGGTACCTTCAAGGATCTGGTGAACACGTACATCGCGGAAATGACGCTCCATCGGGTACTCTTTGATATAGCCGTAGCCTCCGTATAGCTGAAGTGCCTGGTCACAAATCTTAAAACCGACATCGGTTGCAAATCGTTTTGCCATCGCACAATATGCCGTGGCTTCTGGGTCCTGATTGTCCAATTTGCTTGCCGCGAGGCGTACCATTTGTCTGGCCGCGACCAGCTCTGTCACCATGTCGGCTAGCCTAAACTGTAGCCCCTGAAACTGAGCCAGTTCTTTGCCAAACTGTTTGCGATCTTTGACGTATTGCATCGCCTCATTCAATGCTTGCTGCGCTGTACCTATTGAACAAGTCGCGATATTAATACGCCCTCCATCCAGCCCTTTCATTGCGAAAGTAAAGCCTTCCCCTTCTTTCCCTAACAAGTACTTTTCAGGTACCACAACGTTGTCAAACGTGATGGCACGTGTCGGTTGGCTGTTCCACCCCATTTTGGGCTCTTTACGCCCGTAGCTGATACCTTCCGCATCCGCAGGAATGACAAAAGCAGAAATACCTTTTGCTGAGCTATCGCCCGTGCGCGCCATCACGACTAACACTTCCGTATCACCAGCGCCGGAGATAAAGGTTTTACCGCCATTGATGATGTACTCATCGCCCTGCTTTTTCGCAGAGGTTGTCAATGAAGCGGCATCGGAGCCCGCGTTCGGCTCAGTTAAACAATATGAACCAAGCCAATCGCCAGTAATCAGTTTTGGACAAAACTCTTCTTTGGCTTCTTCAGTGGCAAAATTGGCAATCATCCAAGTCACCATATTGTGAATGGTCATGAATGCTGTGGTGGAAGTACACCCCATCGCCAGTTGCTCAAAGATGATTGAGGAATCAAGACGGCTCAATTGCAAGCCCCCCTGATCTTCTGGTGTATACAGGCTGAGAAAACCTAACTCACCCGCAGCTTTAAGTACGTCTTTTGGAAACAGCTGCTTTTCATCCCATTCTGCTGCCTTCGGCGCTAGTTCATCCATCGCAAACTGCTGAGCGGTTTCAGCAAATGCACGTTGGTCTTCATTAAGTTCAAAATCCATTTGTCCTCCTCTTATCGCAGTTGAATGGTTAAGTTTGGCCCTGTTGGGATATCATCATCAAACCAGCGCGATGTAACGGTTTTGGTTTCGGTATAGAATCGAACTGCTTGCTTGCCATAAGCGTGCAGGTCGCCATAGAAGCTGCCACGCCATCCAGTGAATGAGAAAAACGGCAAAGGCACTGGAATCGGGACATTGATACCCACCTGACCAACCTGAATTTCGTGTTGGTATTTACGTGCAGCCGCACCGTTTGCAGTGAAGATCGATGTTCCGTTGCCGTATGGGTTGTTATTGATCAGTTCAATCGCCTCTTCTAGTGTCTCGACTTCCAGGCAAACTAAAACAGGGCCAAAGATTTCCTGCTCATAGACCGACATATCAGTCGTTACACCTGTGAACAAGGTCGGGCCCAGCCAGTTACCTTCCGGCATACCTTCAACATGGCACTGAGTACCGTCTAGTTCACACACAGCCCCTTGCGCTTTGCCTTCTTCAATCAAACTCACTACACGATTCTTAGCTTCTTTGCTGATCAATGGCCCGTACGCTGCGTTGCCATCATCCCATGCCCCCGGAGTCATCTTCGCCATTTCAGTTTTTAGATCATCGACCCACTCTTTCGAACTTCCAACGAACACCGCAACTGAAATAGCCATACATCGTTGGCCGGCCGCGCCAATTGAACTGCCGACCAAGTTATTGATCACCTGCGCTTTATTGGCGTCTGGCATCACAACCATATGGTTTTTCGCACCAGCAAACGCCTGAACACGTTTATTGAAGTTGGTGCCCGTCTGATAGATGTACTGAGCAACTGGCACAGAGCCTACGAATGACACAGCACGAATCAAAGGATGAACGAGCAGTTTATCGACCTGATTCTTACGGCCATGAACAACCTGAAGAACGCCTTTTGGCGCGCCAGCCTGTTCAAATAGCTCAGCCAAACGCATCGCAGTAAGCGGTACTTGCTCAGAAGGTTTAAGAACAAAGGTGTTCCCTGCGGCGATTGCCAGTGGAAACATCCACAAGGGAATCATGGCTGGGAAGTTAAACGGTGTGATACCACAGCATACCCCTAGCGGTTGAATCATCGAGTAAGTATCAATTTCCGTTGCAACGTTTTCTACGGTTTCGCCCATCATGTTGCTGGCGATATTCGCGGCTTGTTCAACCACTTCAATACCGCGCCAAACATCACCTTTCGCATCAATGGTGATTTTTCCGGTCTCTTTTGAAAGAAGCTCCGCTAGCTCATCATGGTGCTCTTTAAGTAAGTGCTGATAACGCAACATCAAGCGAGCTCGCTCCGATACCGCAACTTCCTTCCAAGATTTAAACACTTCAGCAGCACTTTGAATCGCTTGCTCCATTTCCTGTTCAGTCGCACAAGGAAGTTTGGCAATGACTTCACTGGTTGCCGGGTTGGTCACCTCAACCCATTCATTGGTCTGTGACTGGCAGAACTCACCGCCAATAAATAAGGGAACTGACTGAGTCATAATGATGTCCTTTTCTTTTATAGTGGGATCTCAATACCCATCGCGGTTGCTTCACCGCCACCAATACAGAGTGATGCAACACCTCGCACCACACGTTTGTTGTTCTGATTTCCATCTGTGCCCAAAGCCTGCAACTGACGAAGGCTATGAATCAGCGTGACAAGAATCCTTGCACCACTGGCGCCAATGGGATGGCCCAATGCGCACGCACCACCTTTCACGTTAACTTTCTCGCTATCGAGGCTGAGCTGTTTGACCGCAATCTGCGTCACCACAGCAAAAGCTTCATTGATTTCCCATAAATCCACTTCGTCCACCGCCCAATCTAGCTGTGATAGAAGCTGCTCGATCGCGTAAACAGGTGCTAATGTGAATTCAGCAGGAATACGGGCATGCATTGCATGACCTTTGATAATGGCCAGGGGTTCCAAACCCTGTTGCTTGGCCGTCTGCGCGTCCATCACCACCAAAGCGGCAGCCCCGTCAGATATTGCGCTGGAGTTGGCCGCGGTAATCGAGCCATCTTTGGCAAATGCAGGCCTTAGCTGAGGAATTTTTTCGGGTTTGATTGAGCATGGTTGCTCATCATAATCAAGCGGAGGATCTTTCTTGAGAGCAACAGGGACGATTTCATCGGCAAACAACGCCTGCTGCTGCGCTTCAATCGCTCGGTTAACCGACAAGGTGGCCCACTCATCCATTTGCTCTCGGGTAAATTCAAGCTTATCGGCAATTTGCTGACCGAAGACGCCCATGAGTTCACCTTCATACGCGTCCTGCAGACCATCTAAGAACATATGATCGTAGGTCGATTTATGGCCCATACGCATCCCAGAGCGTGACTCCTTGAGCAGATACGGCGCATTAGTCATGCTCTCCATACCCCCTGCAACAATGCAATTGGCACTACCCGCCCGAATAAGATCGTTTGCCAGCATCACCGCTTTCATACCGGAGCCGCAAACTTTATTGATGGTCGTACAACCTACCGCTTTCGGTAAATCAGCCCCTAGAGCCGCTTGTCTTGCTGGCGCTTGCCCACAACCTGCGGGCAACACACACCCCATATACACTTCATCGACCAACTCTGGCGATAAAGATTGCTCTTCCATTGCCGCCTTTATCGCGACCGCCCCTAGCTTGGGTGAAGAATATTCAGAAAGCATGCCCTGAAAACGCCCCATTGGCGTTCTCTTCGCTGCAACTATCCAAATCTCTTTCTCTTGCATTGCCTGCTCCTCACAAGATTGTTGAGTAACGGCTTTACTACCTCAGCGACTACAAAGCAGCTTAATTCACGACGCCGCTTTCACTTTTCAAAGCCATTTGTTTTTTGCACGGTTATTTTCTTGACGTTTACGTAAGCATAGCACTAACATTTACGTTAACGTAAAGAAACACATTCACAACCTGTAAAATCTTTTTTACCGTCGTAGTGGAAAGTGTGATTGTCTATCACCTAGCAGTTGGGGAGTTTCATCTGGTGGAAACATACAAAATCAGCGAGCTCGCTAAAGAGTTTGATATCACAACAAGAAGTATCCGCTTTTACGAAGATATGGGCCTAATTCAACCTGATCGCAAAGGCAGTATGCGGATTTATCAGCGTAGAGACAGGGTTCGTCTTAAGTTGATTTTACGAGGGAAGCGACTCGGTTTTTCATTGGCCGAGATTCGTGACTTGTTAGAGCTTTACGATACTAATCAAATAGATACCCAGTTGATTAAGATGCTCAAGATCATTGATGAGAAGGAAGCAGTGCTCAAACGTCAACGTGAGGACATCACCATTGTTCTTGACGATTTGAATACTGCTCGTCAGCGATGTGAAGAAGCGTTACAGCGTTCAAAAGCCAGCTAAGCGCCTCACGAGACATCATTAATCTGCCAGGGATCGTAACCAGCAATAACCGCTGAATCGGAGGCGATATGATATCTCAGTACACCCCCCTCAACTTTGGGCTCGATGAGTCTGTGAACATGTTGCGGGAACACGTGAATGCTTTTGCCCGTGAGCACATTGCACCTATTGCGGCCAAAGTGGACGAGGAAAACCAATTCCCGAACCACTTATGGTCGCTAATGGGTGAAATGGGCTTGCTTGGCGTGACCATAGATGAACAATATGGTGGCGCTGCAATGGGCTATTTAGCACACGTGGTAGCCATGGAAGAGATAAGCCGTGCGTCTGCTTCTGTAGCACTTAGTTACGGTGCTCATTCTAACCTGTGTGTGAATCAGATTTTCCGCAACGGAAATGCTGTTCAAAGAGAAAAATACCTACCTAAATTAATCGATGGCTCCTACATTGGTGCGCTGGCAATGAGCGAACCTAATGCAGGCTCAGACGTAGTCAGTATGCAGCTCAAAGCCGAATTAAGCGGTGATCATTATGTGCTGAATGGCACCAAAATGTGGATCACCAACGGCCCAGATGCGGACGTACTCGTCGTTTATGCTAAAACCGACCCTAGCGCAGCTTCACGAGGCATCACCGCTTTCATCATCGAACGTGATTTTGAAGGATTCAGTCACGCTCAAAAGCTCGACAAACTCGGTATGCGAGGCTCGAACACCTGTGAGCTGGTTTTCACCAACTGCAAAGTTCCCGTTGAAAACGTACTTGGTGAAGTAAACCAAGGCGTCAAAGTCTTAATGAGTGGCTTAGATTACGAGCGCGTGGTACTGGCTGCTGGCCCACTAGGTATCATGCAGGCTTGCTTAGACCTTGTTGTGCCTTACGTTCATGACCGTAAGCAATTTGGTCAGTCCATCGGTGAGTTCCAGTTAGTTCAAGCCAAGGTGGCGGATATGTACACCCGTGCCAACGCAGCACGCGCTTATGTCTATACCGTTGCCGCTGCCTGTGACCGCGGTGAAACAACAAGAAAAGATGCCGCTGGCGCGATTCTTTACAGTGCCGAATTAGCAACACAGCTTGCACTCGATGCCATCCAGCTGCTAGGCGGTAATGGATATATCAATGAATTCCCTGCCGGTCGCTTATTAAGAGACGCCAAACTCTATGAAATTGGCGCAGGTACTTCCGAAATTCGCAGGATGCTTATCGGGCGTGAACTGTTTGAAGAGTCACGCTAATGAGGATGTTATGGCAATCATAAAAACTAAAATCAAAACCGACTCTCCCCTGTTCACTAAAAATCAGCAAGCGATGAGTGGACTGGTCGAAAAATTGAACGCAGATGTTGAATCCATCAAACAAGGTGGTGGCGCTAGGGCTGTCGAAAGACAGCGAAAGAAAGGCAAACTTCCGGTACGCGAACGTATTGATCTTCTGCTCGATCAAGGATCAGACTTTTTGGAAGTCGGTCAGTTCGCAGCATGGAATGTTTATGAAGAATCAATCCCTTGTGCAGGTGTCGTTGCAGGTATCGGCAAGATCAAAGGGGTTACCTGTATGGTGCTGGCCAACGACCCATCAGTCAAAGGCGGTACCTACTACCCACTGACAGTAAAAAAACACCTCAGAGCACAAGAAATCGCTGAACGCTGCCACTTGCCCTGTGTTTATCTAGTCGATTCCGGTGGTGCGAACTTACCTCACCAAGCTGAGGTGTTCCCAGACAAAGACCATTTCGGGCGTATTTTCTTTAATCAAGCACGCATGTCCGCCAAGGGCATACCTCAAATAGCGGTTGTTCTTGGGCCTTGTACCGCAGGTGGCGCTTATATTCCGGCGATGGCAGATGTCTCTGTCATCGTGAAAAAACAAGGTACCATTTTCCTTGCCGGGCCTCCTCTCGTTAAGGCGGCCACAGGTGAAATCGTGACGGACGAAGAACTTGGCGGCGCAGATGTTCATTGCCGTAAATCTGGGGTTGCAGACTACTACGCAGAAAATGAGCAACAAGCTTTCCATATGGCGCGAGAAGCACTTGCAAGCAGCAACCAAGAACCTGTGATACCCCAGACAGAAAAGGTGTTGCCACCACGTCTACCCGCTGAAGATATCTACGGCATTGTCAATGCCGATCTGCGCTTGTCTTTCGATGTGAGAGAAGTGATTGCACGCATTGTCGATGATTCCGATTTCGATGAATTTAAGGCTCTATTTGGCACAACGCTTGTATGTGGCTTTGCTCGAATCGAAGGCAAACTCATTGGCATCGTCGCGAACAACGGTATCTTGTTCGCGGAGTCAGCGCAGAAAGGCGCCCACTTTATCGAGCTGTGTGCTAAGCGAAAAATTCCATTGCTGTTCCTACAGAACATTACTGGATTCATGGTTGGCAAAAAAGTTGAGGAAGGTGGCATCGCCAAACATGGCGCCAAACTCGTCATGGCAGTGGCTTGTGCTGATGTGCCTAAATTCACCATCATCATTGGCGGCTCATACGGAGCGGGCAACTACGGTATGTGCGGTCGAGCCTACGAGCCAACGATGATGTGGATGTGGCCTAACGCTCGTATCTCAGTAATGGGCGGTGAACAAGCAGCTGGCGTGCTAACCCAAGTGAAACGTGAAGTCCTGAAACGCCAAGGCGAGCCTTGGTCAGAAATGGAAGAAGGCCAGTTTAGGCAAACCATCGTTGATCAGTATGAGGAGCAAGGTCATCCATACTACGCCAGTGCGCGTCTCTGGGATGATGGCATCATCGATCCGAAAGAAACCCGACATGTTCTCGCCCAAGCGCTTACCGCGACTGAACATGCTCCGATGCCAGATAGCCATTTCGGTATCTTTAGAATGTAGGAGCCTGACATGACCACTCTGAAAGATACCGACTATCTCACTTGCAGCGTCGATACATTCGGCGTTGCAAGTCTATCACTTAACCGGCCAGACAAGCACAATGCGTTCAACGCGCAGGTTATCGAACAGTTGATAGAATCGATTAACTCACTGGCTCAGCGGTCGGACGTTAGATGCTTAGTGTTACGTGGTAACGGAAAACATTTCTCCGCAGGCGCTGATCTTGGCTGGATGCAGTCAATGGCAGATAAAAACGAACAGGAAAATCAGGAAGATGCGTCAAGACTTGCTCAGTTGATGCGCTGCTTGGATAACTTCCCTCACCCTACTCTCGCTGTTGTTCATGGCTGCGCGTTTGGTGGAGCTCTGGGGCTCATTTGCTGCTGTGATGTCGCGATTGCTGATCATAGCGCCTTGTTCTGTCTCAGCGAAGTAAAGCTAGGACTGGTTCCAGCGACCATCGGGCCCTATGTGAACCGCGCGATTGGTGCTCGCCAGTCTAGGCGTTACATGCTGACTGCTGAACGTTTTGACGCTAACAAAGCGCTTGAGATTGGTTTGATTCACGAAGCCGTCGAAGCCAGCGAACTGGAGAAAGCCGTCACTGAAATGGTAAATCAGTTGCAGCTTAATAGCCCTGCTGCGCTTACGCAAACCAAAGCTCTGATTCGAGAGTGTGACTCTCAGGCGCTTGACGATGCTTTAATTGAATACACCAGTCAATTAATCGCAAAAGTCAGGGTATCTGAGCAAGGGCAAGAAGGTCTTAGAGCTTTCTTTGATAAGCGACCACCAAATTGGGCAATGGGAGGCCGTGAATGACGACGACCTCGTTACTACCAGAGTCAGTCAAGATAGTTGAAGTGGGTCCTCGTGACGGTTTGCAAAATGAGCAAGCCGTTTCAACCGAGGCAAAAGTCGCGCTGATCAACCAACTCTCTTCCTGTGGGCTCACCCACATCGAAGCCGGATCATTCGTATCACCAAAGTGGGTGCCACAAATGGCGGACTCGTTAGAAGTCATGTCCAAAATTACTCGCTCCTCGAATGTTACATACGCCGCTTTAACACCCAACATAAGAGGGTTTGAGCAGGCACTCGACGCCAATGCTAACGAAGTTGCGGTATTCACATCCTCTTCAGAAGGCTTTTGCCAAAAGAATATCAACTGTTCTATAGAAGAAAGCCTTGAACGATTTCGCCCAGTAGTGGCTCAAGCAAAAGACAAAGGCATTCCGGTTAGAGGTTACTTATCCTGTATCGTCGATTGCCCTTATGACGGCCCAACCGAACCCAGTCAGGTCGCCAAGGTTGCTCAAGCACTGCTTGATCTTGGTTGCTATGAAGTGTCTCTTGGAGACACGATTGGTACGGGTACGCCGTTGCGAGTTGCGAACATGCTCGACGCGGTTTTTGAGCGAGTGCCTTCACAACAGGTCGCTGTTCATTTCCATGACACTTGGGGACAAGCGCTTGCCAATATATACCAAGCTCTTCAAATGGGCGTTCGTGTTGTAGATAGCAGCGTAGCAGGTTTAGGGGGATGCCCTTATGCCGCAGGCGCTTCTGGTAACGTAGCGACAGAAGATGTGGTTTACCTTTGCCAAGGTTTAGGGATTGAAACAGGCGTAGATCTAAACCGTCTCGCTCAGGCTGGATGGGAAATCAGCGACGCCTTAGGGCGCCAGCCGACTTCCAAAGTTTCACTGGCTTTGCGTAGCTAACAAACTCTCTCTATTTTTGGGCTGATAGGATTGAAGTAACAAGCAAACCATTATCAGCCCAATTCCTCCCCACCCTGACACGCCAATATGCTCTCCGACTACGACTACGGCAAATACTGCTGCTACAGCAGGCTCAAACAGCGTCAACAAACTCGCTTTGCTGGCAGACACCGTTTTTAACCCATAACCAAAGCAGACATAGCCAAGAAACATTGGAACAAACGCCATGTACAAAGCGACGGATGTATTTATTGGTGTCGCAAACAAATTACCACCAGTAAAAAACAATGAAGGTAACAACAATAGTGAACCCAGCCCGAAAATACTCCCCATCGCAGATTTGGAATGTATGCCTTCAGTGATGAGCATTTTGGCTGCCCACGCGTAAGTGGCATAGGTGAAACCCGCAAGCAATCCGAGCGCTATTCCTATGAATTTCATGTGTTGAATATCAGTTTGTGTGGAAGTTGATGTCTCTGATAGAGTCAGTAAAAGGATACCAGTTGCGCCCACGATGAGGCTTATAACCCAGCGGGTATCGATTGTTTTCTCTTTGCCAAACAGGCACTCCAGAAATGCAACGAAGAATGGCGCACTCGCGATAGAGACTACCGTCCCAATCGCCACACCGGCCATTCTCATAGAGCTATAAAACGCGAGAGGGTAAACGGCCAAAGCAAGTGCTCCGGTCAGCAAAATAGCTTTATTGGATTTCAATATGCGCCGATCTTTTCTGATCGTGTTGCAAGCAAACAGAGCCAGGAGAAGTCCACCCACACCCATAGAAAAAGCACCAATAGCCAACGGGCTTATATCAGGCGCATACGTAGCTGCGGTACCAGTCGTCCCCCACAATAAAGAAGCAAACAGGATGACCAGAACTCCAAGATGTTCATTGTGTGTTTTTAGCGTCTGACTCATAGCTGTACTCTTTGTATTTATCATTTTGATAAGCACAGCTTAAACAAGCAAAGAGCATAAGACTTTGCAGAAAAGACACTTTACTTGATTTTATAGACTCAATTTCATCAACCACGTAGCTCTCGGGGAGACAGCCCAAATGATAATGAAAAACGTCGGCTAAAGGCTGACAGGTCAGCGTACCCGACTCTCTCCGCTATTAACTGAACTGGGATATCTGTATGCGTAAGTAGTGCCTTGGCTTTTTCCATTCTTTGCTTGGTCACGTATTGCAGAACACTTAATCCAGTGGATTGTTTAAAAATCTTTTTAAACTGCGTCGGGCTCAAACAGGCAACCTTAGCTAAGTTATCTACCGTAATCTCTCTGGCTAGGTCTTCCTCAATATGATGCAGCACGGCTCTAACCCTATGATCAAGTTGCTGCCCGGCCTGTTGTTCCGCCAATAGCTTCATAAACATGTCGACCATTGGCTCTTCGATGGTAGGGGTTACCCGATGCTGAAGCTGAGATTCAACAAATGTTAGGTAGGACTGAAGTGGTGAAGAAATCGGAAAAACCAGAGTCTCCATATTCAATAAATTCTCTGGCAAAGTGTTTAAATCAGCAACAATGAAACGCGCAGCCTCATTAGCGCGAAAATGGTGAAAAGTGTTGGCTTGTATCACCACGCACTCACCGACCGACACTTTTCCTTGATAGCCTTCCAGCTCAATAATGATGGTGCCCAAAATAGGAAGTACAAGTTGATGATGTTCATGAGCGTGACCTCTACGTTGACGGGTATAGGCTCGAATGGTGAGATTGTTTTCCAACATCGGACTGGATTCACTCCACAAAGTGAGACTGATAAAACTTAGGTGTCACAGCAAGTTTCTTTTTGAAATGTCGCTGAAAATGCGCTTGATCTGAGAAGCCTAGATTGTTGGCAACATCAACAATATCTTCTCCAGACTTGAGCATCACTTTCGCACGCTTTATCTTTTCGTCCATAAGATAAGCGTATGGCGGTAACCCATAGTGGTCCTTGAAAGCACGTAGAAGCTGATACTGGCTCATTCCCACTTCCTCTGCTAACGCTTCTAGGGAATGAGAGTTACTCAGTTCATCCATTAACTTCTCGCGCACCACCGCAAGACTTGACAAGCCGGTCTTTGCCATCGGTTTAACTCTCTGTCGAGAAGTAAGCTCAATAAAATCATACAAACAAGATTTCGCTAACAACACATTTTCTTCGCTCTGAAGCGCGGAAAAAAGTGCTAAATACCGTTGCTGAAATTCCGGATGACGCTCTAAATCACTCTCAAAATCTAAGTAGTCATATTGTTGATTCGAACTCATTTCTTGCTGGATTTTTCCCATCTCCAGTGCGTCAACAAACAACATATTATAGGACCAAGTACCTTGGTGTGGGTTACACGAATGAATATCTGCAGGGTTAATAGTAACGATATCCCCCTGCCCAATCTGATGTGTATTGCGTCGATTTCGGTAATCTGCACGGCCCTGATTGATAATGCCAAATGAAAATTCATCATGGGAGTGAGCGTCATAACATGCCGTCGACTGATTGGCGACACGCAACTCGATCCATGGAAGAACCGTACTCTGCTTGAAGCTCGCACTTTTATCTTTCTTCATTCACTCACCATTCCATTCAGAGCCAAATCATCACGACAGACACGCATAACATCATTGCCATGAATCTATTAAATTGGCGGTGAGATCTTGGATTTGCAAGTCGATTTGCTAAAACACGGCCAATCACCGCCCATATGCCAACCCCGATCACACAGATTAATAATGAAACCAGAGTAAAGAGCCACAAGGAATATTGTTCATTTTCCTGTCCTATTACGTAAAGACTTACGCCGGACATCGCTACCAACCATGCCTTAGGATTAAGTATTTGAGTCAAACTTCCGGTCACCCAGCCTGAACTTTGCCCTTGCTGCACAGTGACACCTTGTACCGGCGCTGCAAAGATTTGGTAAGCAAGATAAAACAAGAAGCTACTGCCTATTAACTGCATCCAAAACTCAAGCTTCGGTAACGTTGAAGCCAGCGTTTGTATCATCTGCCCAGAACCAAACACGACGGCAGCATACGCTATCGATGCGCCCAGAACGTGCTTTGACGCCGCCCTTAACCCGTCATTTACCGCAGTGGTTGTCGCCAATAAATTCACTGGGCCCGGTGTCACAGCCCCAACGAATGCAAACACTACCATCGCCAATATCAAATTTTCCATCTCGTTATCTCCTCTTTTTCACCAAGATAATGACTAGGAGAGAGACAGTATTGAACGATATTGCAGAGCATCACTCATTGGAAACAGGCTAAGTAGCAACAAGGCAGCCAGAACATCTATTACCTTTACCATTGCGGTAGCCAACCCAATCTTGCCAAAGCCCCTAAGAACTTGGCCTCTCTTTTCCCAAAACGCGGTTATTCAAATATTTCGAACGAGTATGTTAATTTTCTCCGATTTTTTCTCACCTCATCAGCGCCTAAACTCAGTTTTAACCAATGAGGGAAAGATATAAACCCTCTACCAATGAATTTGAAAAATTTGAGGATGACACTATGAAAGCTCTACTGAAAACACTGACAGAATCAAAAGCAGGTTACAGCGCTCTGGCGCTACGTATTCCAGTTGGGATCATTTTTATGGCGCATGGAGCACAAAAACTGTTTGGCTGGTTTGGTGGTTACGGGCTGGAAGGGACTGGTCAGTGGATGGCATCTATCGGTCTAGGGCCTGGTATTCTAATGGCATTCTTAGCAGGTAGTGCTGAGTTCTTTGGTGGTCTTTTCATTTTGCTTGGCCTTCTTACACGTCCAGCTTCCATTGCTCTTGCATTTACTATGCTTGTCGCCATTTTCTCAGTTCACTTTGAGAACGGACTTTTCATGTCTAACAACGGCTATGAGTTTGGCCTAGCCCTTATGGCTGCGAGTGTATCACTGGCATTATCAGGTTCAGGCAAAGCAGCAGTTGATCAATTTATCGCAAAGAAATTCGCTTAATATCGAACACTGGAGGGCAATATTATGATTACAGTTAGACACTCAGAGGATCGTGGCGGTGCTAGTTTTGGCTGGCTTGACAGTAAACATACGTTTTCCTTTGGAGATTACTATGATCCAAAGCACATGGGGTTTTCTGCTTTACGAGTGATTAATGATGACATTGTTCAGCCAAGTGCTGGGTTTGCTACACACGGTCACAGAGACATGGAGATCATCAGCTATGTTTTGGAAGGCGCCATCGAACATAAAGATAGCGAAGGTAATATTCAAACCTTGCCGGCTGGAGAGTTCCAACTAATGTCCGCTGGCCGTGGAATTTATCACAGCGAATACAATGCATCCGACTCTGATACTCTGCGATTTCTACAGATTTGGATTCAACCAAACACGTTTGGTAATGAACCTGGCTATCAACAGAAGGACTTTGGTAAATCGAAAGGGTTAACGCCTATCGCAACACCCGATGGTCGCAATGGCACTCTGCATATAAAGCAAGATGCCTCTCTTCAACAGTTGATTTTGGCTGCTGGTCAGCGCATTACTTATGAGATTGCACAAGGCAGAAATCTCTACATACACCAAGTAGAAGGACAATTGACCGTCGACAGTACCGTACTGCACTCAGGTGATGGAGCAAAAGTTGAGGCAACGACATCGGTTTCTTTCGAAAACTCAGGAGATGCACCAGTTACTGCTCTAATCTTTGATCTCCCCTAGTTATGTAATCAAGCCTCGGAGCGAGTATGATCTCTGAGGCTTAAAAAGCTTTGGATATCTAGGCTTATATTGCAGCTGGTTGCGATATGAGCTTTAGCATAAGTGCCTCTCTGCGAAGCTCAAGAATATCTTCAATGATTCGCTCTTTTGCATTGAGACCAAAATGTTCCGCATAATTCTTAATCGTATCCACTTCGTGCTTTTCCAACTTATACACATTGCGCTTTAAATACGCTTCAGCTTCGCTTTTGATAAATCCATTATCCTGAAGGTTCTTGATGATCACATCATCTAGCTCACTCAACTTTCTTGTCATTTTCTTCTACTTCTGGCTACAACACTCGTACATCATTCTAAAAAACATGCTAAAGGTGATATTCCGTCGGAAAAATACTCTCAGAGTATGACAAGAAAGTGACAGCGTTCTATAAGCTCTAGAGCGGGCACATTTTACTCGCTGCCCGCCACTTGCAAAGCCTCTCTAGAACCACATTAGGTCAGTTTTAAGAGAGTGACTGGAACCTATATCCTCTCCGCACATTTCATCGTAAGCACTTTGATGAACCAATGACGCACTGTGGTAATGCTGGTCCTTAAAGTGTTCTTTTGCTTGAGATAAACTGAAAAATTTCAGCGGATTTTGATTGGTATCGCGCAAAAGCAATCTATCGCCTTCATCAATCGAATAAGCCAAGTAAATGCCGCCTTCCAATGATTCAATTTGAAGTTCCATACCTTATTCTCCTCTCGTGTGTTAAGAACCTATACGAGAGATACAGTAATTTTGATTACCACATTGTGAATTAGGTTCGTGAATACTCACAAGTGGCGAGTTAAACACCGTGAATCAATATTCATCTAAAGAATATAAATCATCACAAATCACTTCTTATGAGCCTTAACGCAAATTTGTCTGCTGTTCAAACTTTAATCACACAGTTTTATATTTCAGCCGCGAATACAGTATTAACAACTATATTAAAAACCGAATTATCATCAATAATTTCACTTTTCAGAGAAAAAGCAGTGAAGAAGTTCAATTTACCTGTCTAGAGTTAGCGAATATCAGAATTGTTTGCTGGATCAAGTTTTCCGCCAAAGATGTTGCGGACCTATTTATAAAATGAATAATACCCATTTGTTACGCATATGTAACAAACACAACATCTATATAAATAATATTCATATAAACCATAATGCATAGGCAGGAAAAGCATGACAAAGCGTATATCGCTTGCCGTTTTGGCAAGTCTTTTTGCGGGTAGCGCTGCGGCATCCAACTTGGATGACAAAATCAACGAAGTCGTTGCACCTATCGTCAACCCATTTGTAGGTATGATCTTCTCGACCATTCCTTTCCCTTTTACAGACGTGCAGGTGCCTTGGATCGTTCTTTGGTTGGTTGTTGCAGCAAGCTTCTTTACCTTTTACCTTGGCTTTATCAACTTCCGTGGGTTCAAACACGCAGTTCAATTAGTCTCCGGTAAGTTCTCAGATCCAAAAGCCAAAGAAGATGGCGAAGTGTCTCACTTCCAAGCACTGACTACGGCGCTATCTGGTACTGTTGGTCTTGGTAACATCGCCGGTGTGGCGGTCGCAGTTTCTATCGGTGGCGCAGGTGCAACATTCTGGATGATCCTTGCTGGCCTACTTGGTATGTCTAGTAAGTTTGTGGAATGTGCTCTTGGTGTGAAATATCGTAACACCAACCCAGACGGTTCTGTTTCTGGTGGTCCTATGTACTACCTAAGCAAAGGTCTAGCTAAACGCGGTAACGCTGCATTTGGCCGTACCCTAGCAGTTCTGTTCTCTGTATTTGCGATCGGTGGCTCTCTTGGTGGCGGTAACATGTTCCAAGCTAACCAAGCGTTCAAGCAGGTAGTAGGTGTAACAGGTGGCGACGCTTCGTTCTTTGCTGATAAAGGCTGGTTGTTTGGTCTTATCCTAGCTGTCATCGTTGGTATTGTTATCATCGGTGGTATCAAGTCTATCGCTAAAGTGACAGAGAAAGTGGTTCCTTTCATGGCGACCATTTATGTCGGTGCGGCACTTATCATCATCCTAATGAACTTCGACCGCATTGATGACGCATTTGGCGCTATCTTTAACGGAGCATTCACTGGTGAAGGTATTGCTGGTGGCGTAATCGGTGTACTTATCCAAGGTTTCAAACGTGCTGCATTCTCGAACGAAGCGGGTGTGGGTTCTGCGGCTATTGCTCACTCAGCAGTTAAAACAAAAGAACCAATGTCAGAAGGTTTCGTGTCTCTGCTAGAACCGTTCATCGATACCGTTGTAATTTGTACCATGACAGCACTAGTTATCATCATCACAGGTTACCTAGATACAGACACAGGCCTGGCAGGTGTTGAACTGACTTCAGCGGCATTCGGTAGTGCGATCAGCTGGTTCCCATACATTCTTGCTATTGCCGTTGTTCTGTTTGCTTTCTCTACAATGATCTCTTGGTCTTACTACGGTCTTAAAGCTTGGACTTACCTATTCGGTGAGAGCAAAACAGCGGAGCTTATCTTCAAAGTTAAATTCTGTATCTTTGTAGTGATTGGTGCAGCAATGAACCTTGGCCCTGTTATCGACTTCTCTGATGCGATGATCTTCGCGATGGCACTAGTGAACATTATTGGTCTGTACATTCTGGTTCCAGAAGTGAAGCGCGATCTAGCTGATTACCTAGAACGATTCAATGCAGGTAAAGTCTACAAAGTTCAGCAGAAGCAGTCTCAGACTGAAGCGGTTGAGCAGTAAGAAATTTCAATTTCTAACAAACCACAGCCCGGCATTTTCGCCGGGCTTTTTATTTTCGTTTTATGTCCTCTTGCCAACATTCAACCAGATAGTCGATAAACTGTCTGACAATGGGTTGCTGATAGCTGCGAGATAAATACACAGCCCATAGGGCATAACTTGGATAGTGATAGTCATTTAGAATGGAGATCAACTCCCCTTTCTCTATCAGTGGATTCGCTAAGTCACACGGTAACCGAATTACTCCCTTTCCATTAACAGCGACTCTCACTAAAGTACTCAAATCATTCGCTCTAATATTGCCCGATACCTCAACATCCACCGTTTGATTGTCCTTAACGAACAACCAATTTTTGACGTTTAAATGTGTCAAACAGTTGTGGTCTACTAACTCCTCGGCGTGTTTAGGTTCTCCAAATTCGGATAGATAATCGCGCGATGCACATATAGCTGTATCAATTGCCATTAACCTTCGAGCAATTAGGTTATCCGCTGGTTTATCAGTGAAGCGTAATGCAACGTCCACTCTCTCATCCACCAGCTCTGAGTTTTGATCCGAAGCCAATATATCGATGACAACTTGTGGGTGGAGTGACACAAAATTTTGGACTCTATCGATTAGCAGGTTCTGTGCAAATCCAATTGGTGCAGCCACCCTAATTATTCCCACTAAAGCATCTTTGCCACTCATTGAGTCTAATTCTAGCGCAGCAGCCTCATCTAAAATGCGCTGACATCGAACAAACGCCTGCTCACCAGCGTGAGTTAAACTGACTTTTCTCGTCGTACGATGCAATAAACGCTGCTGTAGCCAGTGTTCAACCTCCTGTACATGTCGAGACACCTGCAGTCGACTAATATCTAGCGATTCTGCTGCCTTGGTAAAGCTCCTAGCATTCGCGACTTCAACAAAACTTCTTATTGCGATTAAGCGATCCATAACACGTCACCATTAGTAAACCAGATTGATACAATGTGTATCACATACGCTCATTTATCGCTAGATAGCTATCCATTAGACTGCATTTGTTGTTACGAAATACTGAATCACAAACAGGAGATATGAAGATGAAAATTGCAGTGTTAGGTGCATCAGGTTGGATTGGTAGCCACATCGTAAATGAAGCAAAAGCGCGCGGGCATGAGGTTATCGCTTTAGTAAGAAACCCCGCTAGCTTCGAAACAGAGAATGTTGAAGCACGACAGTTTGATTTACTGGACCAAAATTCTGATATCACCGCCGCAATTGATGGTGCAGAAGTAGTGATCTCAGCGATTGGCGGCCGAGCGGCAGGCAATCATGACATCGTCGCTAAAACCGCAGAAATGCTGTTGACTCAGTTGCCTCAATCTACTGCTTCTCGACTACTTTGGGTAGGGGGGGCAGGCTCTTTGGAAGTGGCACCGGGTATTAAGCTTATTACTGTTCCTGAGTTCCCTGATGAGTATAAGCCTGAAGCTGTAGCTATGGGAGAAGCGTTAGAGGTATTTCGCTCTCTAGAAAGTGACGTCAACTGGACCTTCGTTAGTCCCGCTGCAGATATCTTCCCTGGCGAGAAACAAGCACCTTACCGTGTAGGTGGTGACATGTTGTTGACCGATAGTGAAGGTAACAGTCGTATCTCAGTCGCTGACTACGCCGTTGCCATGATTGATGAACTTGAGTCTGCTAAACACGCCAACCAACGTATTGGTGTCGCTTACTAAACACAAAGGAGCCTAAATGGCTCCTTTATGATTTCTACACGATGGTCATTAATCGACTGTCTACTGATCTAGGTCATATCTCACAAATAATGAAGATGTTAGCTTTCTGCGATCACACTACGGAAGCAACAAATCTATGAACCACATAGAAACTACAAATATTACAGAAGAATCTATCCTAAAAGCAGTTACTAAAGTCGAGAACATCCATAAAGTACAACTCGACAGCTTTAAGCAATATCTTCACAACCACAGCTCAGAAGTTATCGACTCTTTAAAAACAATTACAACCTTTTCTTCACTCGATGAGAAATATCTGCGCATTGATAAGGATTTCACCCAATTTTCTGATAAATCAACACACATATTAGAAGTCTCGCTTTTGCTAAGTTGATCAAACTAGATTTAACCAGCCCCGTATTAAAAGGATATTTGGTAGCTGTTACTCGCCTGATCAAGTGATACAACCCAGCTCAGTTCGGTTTCGTTACTCACCATCGGAACCCAACGAGCATATATCTGTTGCCAGTTACTATTGACTTCCAATGTAACTGTTGAGGTTCTGTCTGGATAAATGGTTGTGATGCGGGATGTCGGATCTGCAATGACCTCACCACTATCGCTGGTAAAGGCTGCTTCTGAATAGAGATGAACCGCCCCATCACTGGATCCGCTATAGTCCACGGTAAACGTGATGATCTGCCCTACATCGAATGAGAAATCTCTTGAGGCAACGATGTCGGCGGTGTTATCTATTTGAGTACTCGCTGCAGCTGGAGTCGTTGCAGATGCACCTCCTCCAGCAGAACCTGCGTCGCCACCTCCCCCACCACCACAGGCAACAAGGGAAAGCGAAACCAGTAAACTTAAAGTAATACGATTTGAATGCTTCATAATCCTCTCCTATTGCGCTGAAATGACACGATCAGTTTTCGGAGACTTGTACCATTCTCCATCTGTGTCTCCATTACTTTCTACCCAAGTCGGGAAGCTCGTATACGCTTTACTTATGTCCATGTATTCGACTGGGTGCTGCCAATCATCCCGAATGTTAATCACCCAAGGCATATTGTTTTCAGTTAAGAAGCATAGCCCTCCACCAGAATGGTCATCATGCTGGTTTAACAAGCTACTATCCATGTTACTGGTGCCTGGAAACTGTTTGAAATGGGTCTGCCACTGCATCCCTGGAAAAGAAGTAAAGAAGTCGCCGTGGTAGGTATTTTCTGCTGCAAATATGAATGAGTCATAAGGAGGATAGCCAATAAGCTCCCGAGAGATTGGAGTCGTCAATTCAACGTTCAATTGGTATCCAAGCACACCAGCTGTTTGCTGTTCCAAACATGCACTTTCGGTCCTATAAAACTTACAGCCTCCTGAAAACACCCCTAAATCCTGCAGATCGTCTTTGACACTTTCCGCGACTATTAGCACCGTTTCGCCGTTGTCTGATTCAAGTACAGTATGCTCAACCTCTACACCGTTACGTGTCACGGTTGCAGAAGATACATTAGAGGGATCGACATTTGGCAATTGAACTGCAAATCCGTTCGAATATCCGGCTCCCATAGCCTGAAGGGTATAATCTATCGTGATACCCTTTAGCTCTCTGACCCCATTTAGGGTTTCTGTAACCCTATACTGCAAAACTACATCATTAAAATCGTAATCTCCCATCAATGGCCACCGGTCTTCAAACGCTATTGTCGCGTAGCTGTCTGAACTTGGGTAAACCGAAGTCACGGTGATGTCTGGGTCATTGTTTTGAGTCAACGTTTCATATTTTGAATCCGTTGAGCCATCAGTATTCACTCCGTCCACAGCCGAAAATGGGGAGATACTTACAGTGAAAATCAGATCATTAAAATCGTTATCACCTTGAGGCCGGCGAATATCCTCAAAACCTAGCACTAGAAACTCGTTAGCGGTATCAATAAATGCCACGTTGTGCCTACGATATTCTGACGTGCTTTCTGGGTTCAACGACGGGTAACTATAAAATGGTGTACCCCAGTTACCTAGGCTAGAAATATTATTGTAGGAACCGCTCCACCCCCAGCCATTGGGAATGATGAAAAAAGCCAAGGTTTGTCCTTCGGTCAGTTGAACGCTCAAATCAATCGAATCACCTTCCTGCATCTCACCTTCTCGTGGCTTTGAGGTATTTGGAAATATGATCACATGAGCGTCAATTTCATCTTTAGAAGTCGGAGGGTTATCAGTGTCGAAAACAAAATACCCTAGACTATTTCGATACCCAGCCCCTTCATTTAGAAAGGTAACGGTTGCTGTCGCATAAGCTGCACCATTCAACTGATCATCGATATCTATACTGGAATAACGCTCAGGCGCAATAAAATCACTGTTTACCACAGTGCCCTCAGGAAGCATTGAATAAACATTCTGAAGAACATCACTCGGGAGAGAATCAGCAACAGAATATGTGTTGTTTGGCTTTCCTTTCGCGGAATAATTGGAAGCATCTGATCCGGACTCAAATGTTAAGTCACTGGTTGTTAAAGCTCCCGAGAAAAATGGGATAGAGGTAGTAGCAAGGAAAATGATACTTTGAAGTTTCATAAAGTCTGGCCCCTTATCTAGAACGAATCGCACTAGAAAGAGACGCAGCAAAAATAATACCTGATATTTTTTATCTTATTTACAACAACTTATAAAAGTTACCTAGCTTATTCTCATTTTGAGAATAAAGATGAATGTTAAAGTACCAAGTCACACTAGGCACTGCAGTTGCCCCCTATGGTTACCTGTTAACTCTCCAAAGCAGGTGTTTCTCTGCATTGTGTATTGATAGCATTTATCTTATTGATATGCTTAAGATATTCGATGACTTCTTGTTCTGGCATCGGGCGGGCAAATAGAAATCCCTGTATATAGACGAAGCCCATGTCTAAGAGAATCTGCAACTGAATGTCAGTCTCTACTCCCTCAACAATAACCGTCATATTACGGCTCCTTGCAAGATTGACCATCGATTCCAGAACAGGCTTCGTACTCTGCTGCTTATCAAGGTTCTTAACGAACACTCGATCTATCTTCATGATTTCAAAAGGAAGCTGACTAACAAAGTTTAAACCAGAGTAACCTGTTCCAAAGTCATCAACCGCTATTCTAATTCCCGTTCGACACAGCTCTTGAATATGTTTTTTTGCTATTTCCAACTCTTCATCGGTATATTCACCATTCTCTGTGATCTCAAAGACAAGCTTTTTGAGGATATGAGGGTGAGCTTTTTGGAATTGCTTAACAATACGGAGTAACCTCGGCGCGATTAGTGTTTTACGGCTTATGTTAATGCTAACGTATTTTCCAATCAAAACGCTTTCATTTTTAGCTATAAAATCAACAACCTGATTAAACACATAATAGGTCAAGCGATTGATCAGATTTAACTTTTCAGCCAAGGGGATAAATATACCGGGAGATACAAACCCTCGCTTAGGGTCATTCCAACGCAGTAATGCTTCACATCCAATAGCCCTATGGCTACTCGCGTCAATGATAGGTTGATAATAACATTCGAAGTACCCTCGATTCAGTGCATCTACAAGCGAAAACTCCAAACTGTTTTTAGCAATGCGTCGTTTGCTAGAGAAGGAATAAGACACGATAACAACGCTAGAAACTAACAGAAACACCCAATATTTATCGAAGATGTAAGACAGGTAGTACACATGACCGGCTTGGGATTTTATAGCAAAAGGGAAACGCTCCCCCTGATACTCACTAAACCTGAAAACCTCTGAATTCGATGAGTTCATCGAAGACTTATTGTCTACAAGTTGACCACTTATCCAAAGATCAAAATCAATTCCTTGAGGAGCAAACTTCTGCTCAATTAACTCGAAAAGATAGCCAGGAGGAATCAAAATACTGACACCACGCTGCTGATCATCTAAGAACAATAGGCCGATTGAGTTAAGACGGTTTATCGCTGCTTTAAAATAGGCCACTGTTTGATGAAGCGGTAAGGATTTAAGCTCTTGATAGATATGAGGGTAAAGATTAAATGATACTTTTCCTTTATTAGTCGCACAGAAAAACTGCCCTCCTTTCCTAAAGACCGCGACCTCCTTCGCCATATGTGTTTCAAACACAGACTGTCGCATCTCAACTAACAGCACGTCACAGCTATCAGCCAGCTTGTTGTCTTTCGCTAAGTAATTAAAGTCATCTTTAATTCTATCGAAGTGTGTTTCAATTTCTCTGGCTGCTTGTTTAGTAGAGGAATCTAAGTGAAGATTGGCGCAACCGATAAGAACCAAAATCAATATTACATTAAATAGGCAAAGCAATAACATTGAAAACAAATGCTTACGAGGTACATTAATACTATCCAACAATGCCATCGCACTCATTTTTCAAACACCCTATATTGCTCCAATTAATATTGATATCTTTATTAATATTATTCTTCGAGGCGCTGTCATGCGGCGCCACACAAAAACATTCAAGATGGCTATGTATCTTTTTTATGAATTAATATTAAGAATAATTTCGAAATGTAACAAAAGTAAGACGTCCAGACACTCTAACATCTTAGTTACGTGATAATAGTCTCATTATGAATTGCGACTTCGCTCGATTTGAAAACCAGAAAGATCGTTTTGTTCACGTTAGCTAGAGTATTCCAACTCCTTGTTTAAACAGTGTATGTGACTCTTTTGGTTGAAGATTGTAGTTACTCATCAAGAGATCAGCGTAATCGTCTAATTGCTTGATTTAGGCGTTCCATAAATTCTGGGTGTTCTTCGAGAAAGCGTTTAGAGATATACAGACCGAACTCTTTTTCCTCTTCAAGGATAACTCCATAACCGCTCAAATTACTGAAATTATGAAGGAACACGACTTCAGCGACTAAGATGGCATCCACCACTTTAATGTCCAACTTTTCAATCAAACCGTAGATATGGGTCGCTGGAGGGACCATTTGATAACCCTGGTTTTTTAACCAATAAGCAGTATTTGTATTCAGTAGACTGGTGACTTTCGCTTGGCTCCTAAAAGCAGAATCATGGGGGGCAAACTTTTCGACATCTTCACTACGAACAATCCAAACCCAACGATTGCTCATTACTGGCTCTGAAAACACCGCATACTTATCACGTTCTTCATTCTGTGATGCCATAAAGAAGCCATCTGAACGCTGTTTTCTCAGTTCAGACAGAGCTCTGCCATGGTTTGATGACACGGTCACGGTGTACTCAACACCGATTGACGATAAAATAGGTAGAACTTTATCTATCCCAATACCCGTTGGTTTACCCTGCTCGTCTATGGTCGTATAAGGTGGGAAATCTGGAAGGAAGAAGTGCATATTATATGCAGCATGGACCTTTGCACTTGCACAAATTAAAACCAAAACGGAAATAATTAACGGCTTTATCATCATTGAGTTTAAGCGTCTCTTTATAATTTTATCTAAGTATAGGTAGAGAATCTCTCTTTGTTATTTCGATAGATTATACAGTGATGAAGCTCAAACTGAAGTTTGCGCTTCATCGCCAATGTCAGGAGCAAATAGACAGATAACTTATGTAACTTGAAGGCTATGGTAGCTTATAATCGTCACCTGTCATGCATACAATCCAAACCAGACTTCCGCCGTTGTATCTGATAACACCTGTCGAGTCGACGTCTTTTAGGCTCTGAATACCGTCAACCTCTTCGTTGATGCCTTTCGCCACTTCCTCAGGCACACTCCAGATACACGCAGCGATTTTGCATGATGTCGAGTTTTCATTACAACCTTCAGGCGTACTCCCTTTGTTCCATTCAGTATCTTCTTTAGCCAGTAATTGAGCAGCAATGTATTCGGGATGGCTGACGTACTGCTCAAACCCAAACCAATCATTGCTGTATGGTAAGTACGGCCCATTCCAACCTTCTATACCGGGGTCTTCAATTAAATTGTCAATCGCCAAATAACCGTATTCGACATTCGTATCTGGCGTGATTTCAAGCGCTCTCCCGGTATCTAACTGATACTGTTTAGCAGCGTTGAGCATTGCTTCCAGCTCACGAGTAACCTGCTCCTGCTCAGTGCTATCGTCGTTGGTGGCTCCAGCTGGTATGAAAACAGAACCAAGTAGCAATGCAATAACAGGGTAGATAGTTTTAACGTTCATAACCTTTTCTTTATGCGAATCAATAGACGGGATGATACAGCCTCTGTGGAATATTCCACCACAGAGGCTGTTACTTAATTAAAGTACACGTTTCATCTGCCCATAATCACCACTGGTTCGTAAAATCACGATTACGGAAAAACCAGCCGTGATTACCGGTAAAGGCAGCCACCAGCTCTCCTTCATCTTCTGGAACGCCTCGGCCTTTCTCATAGCTTATGGAGTTTCCGTTACCGTCTCCATGAGTATCAAAGTTCACTGGCCCACCTTTCAACGTCCAGGTAAAGTTGAAATATCAACCGTTGTTCAGGACTGTGTCTGTAAATAGTGTGTAGTAAAAGCATTCATATGCATACTCTATGCGACTCATAAAATCAAGTTGAAGGCATCCAGTTAGTACTAACGGAATAAAAATTAGATCTTTATTCAAAGCTTATTGTTTGGGCTACAGATTAAATACAAGAAGAAATATAAAATTTTTATAGCAACACTCCTCCATGTGGATATTAAAATCTAAAAACATAAATTTTCTTTAGCAACAGCTTTTCCATAATTGCTCTTTTAAATAGCACACTTTTATTTATCACAAGCCCCAAATTAAAACCAATAAATTTGAAAATCAATCACCTTTAACATAACCAACCGCAATCTATAAAATAACCATCGTTGCAATTATTAAATTACTTACGTCAATAACGTCAAAATAATAATATATCGTTCCGTAATGAAAGTATCAGCCCACCTTTGCAGACAATCGAAAGCCACTATCAATAACGTCATCATTGACCTTAAGGAAGTCACAAAAGAGTTGAAGCTTTACCCTCATCTTTACGAAGCAAAATCATTCTTCAAATCAATTTTCAAAACCATCTTGATTTACATAACCAGTAGAATAAAAAATAGGATAACAATAACTAATAGATTTATCATATATCTCAATCATGTATAAATTAAAGCCAGCCCATAAATCATTACAAAAATATATAATTAGCCAACACATTAATTTAAATGGCGTGTACATTTAAATTACGTTAATTACCAATCTAAGGTTTAATTACTTTAAATAAATATTTAAATTTTTTAAGTTAAAATAGATAAGCATCTAAAAATCAGTCTATTAGCTCAGTTCTAGTTCATTAAGAATAATGAGGACGCATCTAATGCAATTAAATAAGAAAAAGGCAGTATTGCAGCTGAGTTTACTCACTGCAGCACTGAGCAGTGTTTATGTTACCCCAGTTGCAGCACACGGATATATGGTCTCACCCCAAGACTATGCCTATAGCTGTTATGAAGGGACAACAAGTGACCCTACGCTATGTAGTGACACGGTTAAGAATCAAAAGAACGAGATTAACCAAGGCAACGCAGCTGGCGATCATCAAGCCGTCATTAACAATGAAGAACTTTGTTCAGCTTCTAAAGGCGGTGAATATGCAGTACTTGATATTCCAAGTGCTAATCGCTACTCCACAACAATTGAGCTGGATACTAACGGCGAATTTGAAGTCACCTATAAGCATACAGCCAAACACAAAACTTGGTATTGGGACCTGTTTCTTACTCGCAACGGTTTTAACCCAGACACAGACAAACTAACCTGGGGAGATTTAGAGCGTCTTACTGTCATTGATGGTGAAGGTAAAGAAGCGGATGACTACATAACTTATAAAGTGAAGTGGCCAGAAGGGAAGTCGGGCAAACACATTATCTATCAAGTTTGGCAGCGCCCCCATCCTACCCACAAACCGCATGATGAATTAGGCCCGCCACCACAAGATGTTTGGGATAGCGCAGAAGCGTTTTATAGCTGTGCCAACGTTATCGTCGGTGATCACGAACCAGGTCCAGATGAATCACCGTGGGTGAAAAATGAAGACTTTGCGACTGAAACTATCGAAGTCTCTCCCGGCGATCAAGTCAAAGCTCGCTTGATGTATAAGGGCTATGAGGACTTCGAAGTCCTGCAAGATATCACTGCGGAGAACGAGAATAACGAACATTGGAAGATTGACTTAGCTGAGTCTATCAACAACAACGCTACAATCTCACAATACGTTCAAGTCGGTGTATTAAACGACGATGATGAAATCATCCTTAGTGATGATCCATCAGAGAATAACATCTACTATACCAGTGAAAATTGGTCGCACTTGATTGAAAAAGTCGATCAAGATACGTCCATCGAATGGTCGAACAAAGAAGCTGAATATGAGCTGACACCTGGAGAAACACTGTCTATTCCCGTTGAAATAGAAGTAATTAATGGTAAACAGGACGTTTACTCCTACACTGCGATACTAAGAACTGTAGGCGGTGAAAAACCTGAGCAAATCATTGAGGGCACAACTGAAAACCCAGCCTCTTTCGAAATCAGTGTGTTAGGAGACTACAGCGTTCGTATCCACAGCCAAGTTGATGGCTCGCATGAGCAAGCCACCTACGAGTTCTCTGTAGTTGAAGAACAAGGCGAGATCGAATATGACTACCATTACCCTGAAGGCTTCGGCAGCTACGTGGCAGGTGATGTCGTCAAGTTTGATGGAGAAGGCATCTACGAATGTTACGGAGACTGGGCAGCAAACTGTAATGACGAACAGTTCTTACCTGGTGTTGCGATTGACCCAGGCTGGGTTGATCAACAGTGGAGAAAGTTAGACTAAGCGATGAAAGCCACCTGCTTGCAGGTGGCTTACTCCTTCTAAGCCCTCTTCCATGAACTTATTTATCAAGGCTTTATTGCCATTATTACTGGGGCTGCTGACAACATCAGCCCTTGCGGAGAGCATTAGTGCTATTCAAGAGCTTGGCCGTCACCTGTTCTTCGATACCCAGTTATCACTTAAGGGCAATCGAAGTTGTGCGCTTTGCCATTCCCCAACTCATGGCTGGAGCAACACGTTTACACAAACGATAAATATTCATGGCGAACCCGACACGTTAAACACTCCCTCTTTGTTGAACATTTCTCAGCAAACCGTGTTTTCCCTTACCAATCCTAGCCGGACCAAAGTTGAAATGGCCATCACAACCCCTATGTTTTCAATTGATCCATTGGAAATGGGGCTGACGCCTGACTTGCTTCTTTCTCGATTAAAGAAAAGCGCTTCCTACTCTGAATTGTTTGAACAAGCCTATGAAGACAATGACATTACCTTAGAGCGTGTCGTTCATGCGCTTAAACATTACCTCACACTGATTGAAAGTCGGAATACGAGATTTCATCGGTATCTTGGCGGAGAAGAACAAGCTCTGACAAGCGAGGAACAGGAAGGCTTTCGATTGTTTAATAGCGTACGATTACAGTGTTCACGCTGTCATGGCGGAGCTTTACTCAATCAACCTGAGGCCACAATTAGCCAATACCAGAATACTGGCCTTTACGGAATCAGCCGACAAGGAGAACCCCCACATTACCCTGCTACAGAGCCGGGGTTGCGCCGTCACACCAACGATCATCAAGATGACGGCAAGTTTCGGGTTCCCTCGTTAATTAATGTCGCGAATACAAGCCCTTGGGCGCATGATGGTAGCGTGCAATCTTTAGCGTCTGTGATTGATAACTATGCAAGAGGCGGCAGAGAAACAACCTATGGATCCAATCAGGGAGATGGCTTCCACCATCCCAATAAAAGCTTCTTAATCAACGGATTTAGCCTAACTCGCAGCGAGAAGGCTGCGCTCATTGCATTTCTGCATTCTCTATCCGTTGAAGATGATTGGACACGCCACCCATTCAATTCTCCATTTTGCGTCTCGAATGATAAGCAAGCTAACACCAGTTCTGACGGCGCTTGTTCACCCACTCAACATACCCAAGAGCATCCAAAATGAACCTGAAAACAATTACCAAGATTGGCTTGTTGGCCACAGTAATACTTCCCGTCGCACAATCCTATGCGGATATGAACTCTGCTCGAAACAAACATTTTGCGAGAGAATATCTCACTCTATGCGAAACCCCAGCTGAACCTGTAGAAACGGCCAACACCCCCGATGAGGCAGCTCAGCAAAGCCTGCGCGTTTCAAAACCGTTTGCAAAAACACTGACGCTAAATGAACAAGGACTTGCCTACCTGAATTTGTCGATAGAAAACTGGGACGAAAAGTTGGTGTTATTCCATAGCACACAAGCCAACATTGAAATTAAAGGCGCCGACGTTACGGGCGAAAACATTACTAACCAACATTGCGATAAACCGGATATGACCATCAGCCATATCAATACCCATGAATGGGGTAGCTATCCGGTTAAGGTTTCAGGCAAGCCTAATCAACGTATTACGATTAAGTTTTACCGTGAACAAAATCGTTAAGCTTAATAGCGAGCCATCAGGCTCGCTATTAACTCGTAGGTTGCCGGTAATTGTGAGTCGTTAAGTTGACGACAAAGCAATTAAATACACTTCAGAAAATATTTAGCCCAAAGACACCTTTAATATCAAAGAGTACTTTTTCCGTTTTGCTTCTAGAGATTTGACTTCCTTTCTTCAATATATCAATTAGTTGCTCCTTGTCGTTTAAATAATCGGCTCTCCTCTCTCTTATCGGTCGTAGCAAATCTTGTAAGCATTCCTCTAGTACTTTTTTTGTTTGACCGTCACCAAGGCCACCACGTCTATAATGCTCTTTTAATTGGTTGACATAATTCTCATCTGGATGAAAAGCATCAAGATAGGTAAATACAACATTACCTTCAATTTTGCCTGGGTCTTCAACTCTTAGATGGTTAGGATCCGTGTACATTGAATTTACTGCGGTTTTGATTTCTTTTTCAGTAGAACCAAGATTAATGGTATTCCCCATCGTCTTAGACATCTTATTTTTGCCATCTGTACTCGGTAAACGTGGTGCGTTACTTAACAAAGGCCGACACTCATTCAAAACAGTTAGCCCTGCCAGAGAGTTAATCTTTCTCACTATTTCGTTAGTTTGTTCAAGCATTGGCAACTGGTCATCACCAACAGGGACTAAAGATGCATTAAATCCCGTTATATCAGCAGCTTGTGAGATTGGGTAGGTTAGAAATCCAGCTGGAATTGATCGTTCGAACCCTTTGTTTTGGATTTCATTTTTCACTGTCGGATTACGTTCTAAGCGACTGATAGAGACAAGATTACTGTAATACATAGTCAGCTCAGCAAGAGCGGGCAACTGAGATTGAAGACAGATAGTTGTTTTAGAAGGGTCGATACCAACAGCCAGATAGTCTGCAACGACATTTAGAATGTTAGACGAAACTTTTTCGGGGTTCTGAGCGTTATCGGTAAGTCCTTGCATATCAGCAACAAGGATCGTTTGGTCATGAGTTTCCTGTAGAGCTACACGCTGCTTTAAAGAACCAACATAATGACCCAGATGCAAAGGGCCTGTGGCTCTATCGCCAGTTAAAATGATTTCTCGTTTATCAGTACAGTGATTTTTTGTGTTCATGAGAATATCCCCTTAGTGAAAACAGATCGCTACTGGAGATATAAAAGAGATTACAGTCTTAGCTACCTACCAGCAGCTTAAGAATGTAAGAATCCTGAGCCGCTCTAATTAGAGCGCCACCAGAAGAAGAATGATGTAGACGTTGAATTAATTTTCATTGAGACAATCTAACAATAATCCGATTGGGACTCAACTCTCTCAGAGCAATTTAAGGTTTAATTCTCTTGTGATTAAATCCTGACTTTTAACCATCGGTTTTCTTATTTTTGTTAGTGTGAGAAAGAATGTGCGATTTAAATAAGGCGCGCTATGACCAAAGTAAGCTCAAAAGTACCCGATGAACAGCATGCAGCCCTTCTGATGTATTCATCAGAAGGGCTACGATTATGAATATGCACTACGAACGCTCAAATACAATCGTTTTGTCGTTATACATGAACACGCGTTTCTCAACGTGATATTGAATAGCTCGGCCTAGTGTGAGTGATTCAACATCCAACCCTTTTCGCGCCAAATCTTCTGGGTAATAAGTATGATCAACCGTCTCTAACCCTTGAGTGATAATTGGCCCTTCATCAAGATCATCACTTACATAGTGCGCAGTTGCACCAACCAGTTTAACGCCCTTGTTGTATGCCTGATGATAAGGTTTAGCCCCTTTGAAGCCAGGCAATAGCGAGTGATGAATATTGATTGCTCTGCCAGACCAGCGGCTGCACATATCGTGCGAAAGAACCTGCATGTAACGTGCAAGTACCAGCAGTTCACAGTCTGTTTCGTCCAACACTGATTGTACTAATGCTTCCTGTTGAGGCTTGGTCTCCGCCGAAATAGGAAAATGGTGGTATGGAATATCATGCCACTCGACCAGAGATTGTAGGTCCGGGTGATTGGAAATCACCGCCTTGATGTCGACTTTAAGGTTACCCGTGCGGTAGCGGTAAAGCAGATCATTTAGGCAGTGATCATACTTAGAAACCATAATCACGACTTTTGGTCGATAATCGGAAGGTGTTAATTCCCAGTCCATATCAAACTCTGAAGCACGCGCTGAAAATGCCGCCTCAAAGGATGCTCGGTTTAGCTCTTGGCCGTTTTGTACACTGAACACTGCGCGAATGAAGAAACGTTCGTTTAGAGTGTCGTCAAATGAGTTTAACTCTTTGATGTAACATTCAAATTCTAGTAAAAATCGTGTAACTACATCGACGGTCCCTGCTCTACTCGGGCAACTAGCGGTTAAAATATAAGTTTTCATCTCTTTTCCTAACGCCGTATTAACCAGCTTTTGTTTCTCATTTTTCATGCAGCGCCCTAGATTACGCAACATGAGTATCACCTTATTTTAAAGAGATTTGGCGCTAAAGCTTTAATACGACTCCATATTCTTGACCGGCATCCACTAACCAACTCCCAGCCATTGCGTTGGTGACTTAGCATGGTATATAGCCAACGACTTTCTAGAGATAACCAAACTACATAACACTGTTAACCGTTTCACATCAAAGGTGATGTAAAGAGAACCAATTGATGACGGAACATACAGAAGAAACACCGTCTGTTGATAGATTCTCATTGTGTTTTTCTGAACCACAAAGGCTTGTTATATAGCTGCTTTAGCCCTATTTATCTAATAAAAACAAGGCTTGAAAAGATTGATCTTGTTGAATTGACATCAAGTTGGAGGACAACGCCTCAAGCATTGCTTCGTATACGAAATTTCCCATACTAATACGCTTTACACCAATCGTTTTCAGTTCTGTGAAACTAGGTAATTCCGGAACACACATGACATTTATCGGTAATGATGTACTCGCCACGACGGCTTCAATATCATCAACGTTTCTAATACATGGTAAAAAGATCCCATCAGCACCGGCTTGTTGATAGCTGCTGATTCTCTCGAGGCTCACTTCGAGAGGCTCCTTAACGTTTAGCAAAAATGCATCACTTCTAACATTAATGAAAACGTCTATGCACGAGTCGCTGAGCAGTTCTCTCACCTGTTTCAACATGTCCGCAAACAACGCACCATCGCAAAGACACCTTTCACCTTCTACCATGACACTGTCTTCGATGTTTATGCCAACTACACCAACTTTCACCAGTTCAATAATGTTCTTTGCGATGGCTTTAGGCGTGTCTCCAAACCCCGACTCAATATCAACGGTCACTGGCAAATTAGTCGAACTCACAATAGCTTTTACAATGAACAACAAATCTTCGTACTGGATGTTTTCTCCGTCTTCCTTTCCGAGGCTTTTTGCAATCGCTGCACTTGAAGTACCAAGAGCTGAAAAACCAATATTCTCTGCGATCGTTGCACTAGCGGCATCCCATACATTACATATAACCAGTGGGCCTTCCGCTCGATGCATACTCTTGAACATGTCTGATACTCCTATATAGTTCCGTACTTAATGATTCAGACAAATGTTAACAACGCACTTGTCATAACGAACGCCACTTTCGGAACTGAACGTTAAAGATTAAATAATCACTGGTCTGTTACTTCACGCTGCGCTAAAGCCCCCCTAAGCCAAACGAGATTTCTAACCTGAAAATAGCGTCAACGAAGTGACTAAATCTCTACGTTCTCCCCTGATAGTGATACAATCTCCGCATCAAAATTATCGAGAAACTCTATGTTTATCCACCATGTAAACGGCATCAACTGGCTGGTGATTACCGCTTTTGAAGAACTCAAACCTATATTTATCGAAGATGCCGGTACGATCCCTTCTTGCTTCTCTATCTCCAGTGAATTGAGCCTGATTGATCAAGCTAAGCGCGCCTATGGATATTTGCCAAAACTCAGCGGCGTAGTCACTGATACCGGCACGTTTCAAAGCCAGAATAACGAAGAAGATTTAAACCCACAGCTTGCTTGTCTGGTTGAGGGACGTGGTCGGGTATTTATCTATCACGGCGGCTTTGTCGCTTTTGTGGAAGACGAGCAAACCTTTATTACCCGAATGGACTGAAAATTATTCAGTAAGTTGAAATCGGCGAATTGAATGGATCCCTATCCTAGCTTCAACAAGAAAAGCTATGCTGCCGTTAGCTAACGAGCGGTATCCCTGGCAAGGAATGAAGCATACTGGTCTCTATGACTGAGGGTGACGACGCAAGTGAATCGTCGGGCTCAATGTAGTTATTAATGGTTGTTTCGCCATGTGCGTACTTAACGACAGCCTATCCAACATATAAGATCAAAAAAGCGAGCACCAAGCTCGCTTTTAACTATATGATTTTATGAGTTATTACAGTAACTCAACCGACTGCTGTGCAATCACAAATTCTTCATTGGTAGGAATAACCATAGCCACGGCGTCGAGTATGTCAGACTTAGCGATTATACCGGCACTGCCAAAACGTGCTTCTTCATTCCCTTTTTCGTCTTCGATAAAACCAAGTAGCTTGAGATTATTGAGGATTTCTCGACGGATAGGCAACGAGTTTTCACCGATGCCGCCAGTAAAGATGATCGCATCTAACGATTCAAGAGGAATAAGATATGAGCCGATGTACTTAGCGACGCGATAAGTGAAAACTTCAAAAGCCAGTTTGGCACCTTCATGGCCATTTTCCATTGCTTCCAAAATGCCGCGAGCGTCAGAAGTTAAGCCAGACACACCAAGGAAACCAGACTTCTTATTCAACGTTTCGAAGACTTTTTCCTGACTCCAGCCCTTCTTCATCAAAAACTCGATAATACCTGGATCTAGGTCACCAGAGCGTGTACCCATCATCAAGCCTGCCAGTGGCGTAAAGCCCATCGATGTATCGACAGATTGTCCATTACTGATTGCACAAACAGATGCACCATTACCTAAATGCACAGAGATAAAGCTGGATTGCTCAACAGGTTTACCTAACATTTTAGCCGCTTCACGACTGACGAAGTAATGACTGGTGCCGTGGAAACCATATCGGCGGATGCCGTATTCCTTGTACAGTTCGTTTGAAATCGCACCAGTAAACGCCTTTTGAGGCATTGTTTGGTGAAACGCTGTGTCAAAGACAGCAAACTGAGGAAGGCTTGGGAACGCTTGCATTGAAGCTCTGATTCCCTTTGCGCCTGCTGGGTTGTGGAGCGGTGCCAGGTCAGACAAGGTTTCAATTTCAGCCAAGACTTCGTCGTCGATACGAACTGTTGAAGTGAACTTTTCGCCACCGTGCACGATTCGATGTCCCACAGCAACCAGATCCTGAGTAAAACCTAATAACTCCATCAGGCCAACAATTCGGTTAATCGCGTGTTGATGGTGGTTGTCTGGAGCAGTGATGGCCTCCTCTGTTTTCTCACCCTTATATTTCCAGCCGATGACTGCTTCGGAGAGGCCAAAGCATTCCCCTAATCCAGTTATGACAGCCTCACCAGTGACGGAATCGATAACCGCGAATTTAAGAGAAGAACTACCAGAGTTGATAACCAGCACAAACGAGTTAGACATGGAGTGTATATCCTGTTTCAGACCGAATTTTGAAAGCAAAATGCTTTTTGTTGTGTGCTTTACATTATTCAATATTTTTTTAATGATTCAATTTTATTTTAATCACAACCTCAATCAAAACGATTTTTTGTTGATCTAACGCAATCTGCGATTTAATTCGAGCAATGAACTTATTGTCAGTTTTATAAATATGCGATCCAGACCTACACTAAACTCTAACAAATGAACGTTATGAAATAAGCAAACTGTGTTTCTATGGTTTAAATCGTGTCGGCGTTAGCAATTTTTCTGGTTATATCAGGCATCATCATTTTATTAGCGGGATACATTCCAGCTAACAAAATTTGTCGAAAGATAAAACACGTAGGCTGGCAGGTACTAAGTTACCTTATCATCGGGTTTGTTGTCGGCTATACCTTTGTTTTAGGGTCAATTTTCGCCAATCCAGACGTCACACCCGTCTTGTTTAGCTTATGTATTATTCTGTTTAGCGGCAGCGTATTCGTGTACATGGTCACCACTTATAGCTTGCAAAGTATTGAGCAACTTCACTTACTTGCTGATGAGGAAAAACACAATGCACTGCATGATTCGTTAACCGCCCTACCAAACCGGAAGCACTGTATTGAGACCATCGAACTACTTATCGAATCAGACAAGCCCTTTGATCTGATGCTGCTTGATATCGTCAACTTCAAGCAAGTTAACGACGGTATGGGTCATTTTTGTGGGGACCAGTTACTCATTCAGATTGGCCAACGAATTTCCTCGTTGCTTAAAAAAGAAGACTTTATTGCTCGTATTGGTGGCGATGAATTTGTCATCATATGCCTTGATAGTAATGAAGCCAGCGCAAAAGCACTGGCGAAGGAGATTGACGTCGAACTGCGCAAACCATTCGCCATTGATGGATTTGAACTTAGTACAGGTGCCGTCATAGGGTTGAGTGAATTTCCACGGCACGGAGACGATGCAGAACAAGTCATCCATGCCGCAGACGTAGCGATGTATTGGGCTAAAAAATCAGGCCATTTAGTGGCATGCTACGACGACAAAATGAGTCAGGGGGCAAAACGTAAGTTACGTATTGCGAGAGAAATAGACGCCGCGCTGCTACACGATGAGTTTTGCGTTTATTATCAGCCAATCCTATGTGGAACGAATGCGTTTGTCTGCGGTTATGAAGCCTTGATACGCTGGCTAAAGCCAGATGGCACGCTAGTCAGCCCTGTAGAATTCATTCCCGTTGCCGAACAAAGCAACAAAATCACATCTATTACCAGTTGGGTGCTTGATCAAGTCTCAGCGGACATTGAAAAGCTCAAAAAGAATGGAATTGACTGCCCTGTTCACGTCAATCTATCAGCCAAAGACTTAATGGGGAACAACCTCAAGCGTCAGCTGGAAAAGCTGATTCAGATTTATCCTGATATTACCGAAACACTCATCTTAGAAATCACAGAAAGCACGGCGATTAATCGATTGAGAAGCCCAGAAAAATTGCTAGAAAGCCTGAAAAGTCTTGGATTTAAAATCAGCTTAGATGATTTTGGTACTGGTTACTCTTCTCTGTCACTGTTACGTGATTTGCCTGTTGATCAAATCAAGATTGACCGTTCATTCCTATATCAATTGGAAACCAATCAGCGGAATGGCTCTATTGTCTCTAATGCCATAGCGCTGGCACATGGTTTAGGCTATACCGTCGTTGCTGAGGGTGTTGAAGATGAGCGAGTATTGAACATGCTTAGACATTATGGCTGCGACTATATTCAAGGCTTTTTCTACAGCCCTGCACTGAAGATTGATGAAGCTATCCGTTGGACACAGAAGCACAATCCCCCCCAAATTGTCGAATTGGCTAAACAGCCTTAACAATCCATTCGAGATGAATAAGAACATAGACAACTCGCCAACTACCAATGCCTCCAAGAAGATGTTTGGCTTCCCAACAGCAGAGGTTAAGTCTTAGATACTAATGGATAAGTCGTATCTTCATATTGTTGCGCTTTGTGATGACTTATTTACTAAGTAAACAGCTTATGGCTATTAGGTATCGTTTTCATGATTGAATCGTCGAATTTATCACTGAGCAATTTCCACTCGATATCACCAAATTACGACCAATAAGCCCCACCCATGAGTAACAAAATGTATCTATAAAAAATACAAATATAAAAAAATATAACGGTATCAATTCATTGTTATTTAAGGGTTTTCTTTCCCTCTAACTTTTTATTTTATTTTTTGAAGAACCAAGGAACTTTCACAGTAGAGTCTTTCGCATCGTGTATTCACGAGCAAACATCAAGCCAACTAACTGGCTAAATAATATGGACTTTATTATGAAAAAAACGATTTTAGCTGTTGCAATCGCTTCCCTATCTGCCACTTCTTACGCTGTTGAGCTATACAACAACGATGGCACCACTTTCGCTATTGGCGGTCACGTTTCTGTAAACGTTAACGGCTCAGAGCAAGGTCACACTGACGTAGGCACAAACTCTCCACGTATCAACTTTAACGCTACTCAGGACATCGGCCATGGCTTCACAGCAGACGCAAAAGGTGAATGGGCGCTTAACTACCTAGATGGTGGCGATCAGACATTTACTACTCGTCTTGGTTATGTGGGTATCACTCATGAAGAACTAGGTCGCGGTGTTGTAGGTACTCAGTGGGCGCCGTACTACGACGTCGCTGGTGTAGCTGATATGCCAATCGCGTTCGCTAACGAATTTATCTACGACGATCACGGAATCCTTGGTACTGGACGTGCTGACAAGATGGTGAGCTACCGCAACGGTTTTGATTTCGGTGAAATGGGTAGCCTGTCGTTCGGTCTAGGCTGGCAGGGTTCTAAAGACGAAGTGAATACAGAAGTGACTCCTAACGTTACGACTGTATACGATGACCGTGGTCAGATTGCTTTGACCTACGCTATCGCTGATTTCGGCTTAGGTTACACATTTAACACTGGTGACTTCACAACAGGTACTTCAACAAAAGAAACAGCAGAATCTCACCTAGTGTCTCTTAAGTACGGTACTTACGGCAACGGCCTATACCTAGCGGGTGTCTACGGTTCAAATGAATACATGAACTACAACGGCTCAGCTCTGCTTGTAGAAAGTGATGCATACGAAGCACTGGCATCTTACGCATTCGAAAACAGCCTTAACCTAATCGTGAACTACGAACAAGTTGAAGGTAAAGAAACTAAAGGTGGTTCAACGGTGACAGCACGTGAAGAAATGGCGCTACAAGCTGAGTACAACTTCACACCTAAGTTCATTGGTTACACGGCGTACCAATTCGACCTGAAAGACGAAACAGGCTACAACTCTGATGACAAATGGGTTATCGGTGCTCGTTACTACCTGTAACTCTTAGAAAAACTGTCCTATTCCTGGCGTAGAATACGCATGCCAGTTTTTGCTCACTCCCGTCGGAGTGAGCTTTTTCCGTTTCTGACGCTAAAAAGTTTGGCGTAAGGATCATAAAGTAGTACAACTGAATAGAGATGTTTCAGCGCACGCAACGCTATCTGTGGCAGAGGTACACCATGAATATAGGCTCCGTGGCAAAGCTCACCGGATTATCCAGTAAATCCATTCGTTTGTATGAAGAAAAAGGCGTCATTACTCCCCCAACTCGCAGTGATGCGGGTTATCGCGAATATGGCGAGCAGCACGTTCAGGAGCTTAATCTGGTTTCCCGAGCAAAAAATGCCGGGTTCTCATTAGCAGAATGCAAAGAGTTTGTGGAGTTAGCTCATAACCCAAAACGCAAAAGCCGCGAAGTGAAAGCCAAAGCTCAGGAAAAGCTCAAAGAAGTTGAATTAAAAATTAGAGAGCTACGTGAAATAGAGAAACAACTAAAAGGTTGGGTTAATGCCTGCCCCGGTGATGAAAATAGCGATTGTCCGATCATAGAAGACCTGACCAAGTAAAGCTCACAAACGGCTGTTGTTTTTCTTAACCTTTTCAACAACCCACCATGAAGTACATCCTCAGATCATGTAACATTGAAAGACTACACTGTTACTTCGGATGTCTTCATGGAAGCAGAATTACTGGAAATAAAGAATTTCCTCTCTCAGCACCCACCTTTTGATGAGCTCGAAGATGAAGTGCTCAACTTCGTTACCAAGCATGTTGAAATTTCTTATTTTCGTGAGGATACGCCAGTCATCCACTTTGGCGACGAAATCCACGATTTGTACATGGTTCGCAGTGGTGTTGTTGAAGTTTATCGGCGCAAAGGTGAACTCTACAACCGACTGGATGGAGGTGCGCTGTTCGGGCAAATGGGCCTGCTCACCAATAACAAAGTACGCTTTCCAGCCAAAGCGACCAAAGATACATTGTTGTACTGCATTCCTGAAGCAGTTTTCCAGGAGCTCTATGACAATCACGAAACCTTTGCAGATTTTGTTGAAGTTGAAGATACCGCCCGACTTCGCCAAGCCGTTTCAAGCACCAATGAGCAAAATGATCTGACCACATCCAAAGTACGCACGCTCCTCACCGGTGACGCTCCATTTTTGGAAAAGACAGAAACCATTCAGAATGCAGCGATCAAAATGGCTGAAGAAAATGTCTCTTCACTATTGATCATCGACCCCGATATTCTTGAAGACAACGAAGAAGATAACTCACCACTTGTCGGCATCATCACCGACCGAGATCTGTGCACCCGAGTGTTGGCTGAAGGTCTGGATGCTAACGATGAAGTGTCCAGCGTGATGACAACTGAGGTCATTTCCCTTGACCATAATGCGTACGTTTATGAAGCGATGCTTACCATGCTGCGTTACAACGTGCATCACCTGCCTGTTTTAAAAGACAAGAAGCCTATTGGCATCATCGAAGCCACAGATATCGTCCGCTACGAATCTCAAAACTCTTTACTCCTAGTTAGCAGCATCTTCCAGCAGCAATCGATCGAAGAGCTTGCGTCACTATCTGAGCAGGTAAAAGACAGCTTCGTACGATTGGTCAACGAAGATGCGAATTCTCACATGGTCGGCAGTGCAATGTCGGTGATTGGTAAGAGCTTTAAACAACGAATTATTGAACTGGCCGAAGAAGAGCTGGGCGACCCCCCTATCCCATACTGCTTTCTCGCTTTAGGCTCTATGGGCCGAGACGAGCAAATTCTGGTCACCGATCAGGATAACGCCATCATTCTCGATAATTCCTATGTTAAGGAAGAGCACGACGAATATTTCTCAGCGCTGGCAAAGAAAATCTGTGATGGATTAAACGAATGCGGTTACACCTATTGTACAGGTGATATCATGGCCACCAATCCAGAATGGCGAATGACCCGAAGCGAATGGGAAGAGTGTTTTGCCGACTGGATTGACGACCCGAACCCGAAGGCCCTATTAAATGCCTCCATCTTCTTTGACTTAGTGGGTGTATATGGACGCCTGAAATGGGCAGAACAACTCAATGGGTTTATTGTCAGACGTTCACGCAAAAATAATCGCTTCCTAGCCTGCCTGGCTCGTAACGCCATGAATCGAACTCCACCACTCGGTTTCTTCAAAGATTTTGTGATGGAGAAAGATGGCCAACATAAAAACTCTATTAACCTCAAGCGTCGCGGCACTGCACCACTTGCCGACTTAATTCGCGTCCACGCATTAGCGGTAGGATCTCGTTCTACCAACTCCTTTGAACGCTTAGATGATATTCACGAAGCCGGCATTTTACCTAAAGGCAAAGCACGCGACTTACGAGACGCGCTTGAGTTTATTTCCATGGTGCGAATTCGTCACCAAGCACTCGATGTAGAGAATCAGATCGAGCCTGATAACAATATCGAACCGGAGAATTTATCTGATTTCGAACGACGCAACTTGAAAGATGCTTTCCAAATCCTGAGTAACGCACAGAATTTCCTTAAATTCCGTTACCAAGCCAGCAACAACTTTAAGTAGGTGAACGATGTTCAAAAATATGATGCGTGCACCAGCGATTGATTGGGAAAAGAAGTTTCAGGCGAAACAACAGACTAGCCGAAATGACTCACTCAAGCGTTACTACAGCGCTGGAGTTCCAAGTGCCGAGACCAATCTGGAAGATGTGACCTTTCTAGCGATGGACTTTGAAACCACTGGTTTAGATTCGGAGCAGGATGACATCATCACCATTGGGACGGTGCCGTTTAATCTCAATAGAATCTTTATTAATCAAGCTCATCACTGGACGGTACGCCCTCGTCAGCAATTGGCAGAAGAATCCGTCATCATTCATGGTATCACCCACAGTGATATTCTTGACGCGCCGGACTTATCGGAAGTATATGATCAAGTTTTGCAGCAGATGGCAGGCAAAGTCATGGTGGTGCATTATCAGCGAATTGAGCGAGAGTTTTTTGATCGAGCACTCAAGGATCGAATTAATGAAGGGATTGAGTTTCCTGTCGTCGATACCATGCATATTGAAACGCTTTATCAACAACGCCTGCGCGGTGGTATTCTCAATAAGGTATTAGGTAAGAAGCCTGATTCAGTCAGACTTGGCGCCAGTCGTTCGCGTTACGGGTTGCCTCCCTATACTCCCCACCATGCCTTAACAGACGCCGTGGCAACCGCAGAGCTACTTCAGGCGCAAATTGCGCATCATTACGAGCGCACAATGAAACTCAATCAGATTTGGTTGTGAGTCAGCATTCGATACAAAAAAAGGGACGATAAATCGTCCCTTTTTCAATTTCATCATTTCAATTAGCGATCGTATTTTTCAGTGCGCATGCCCATCAGCAGGCTGACACACATCATCAACAATACAAAGGTGAATGGTAACGCAGTTGAAATGGCACCCGCCTGTAGCGCCTGAACCGCTTCAGTACCGCCAACCCATAAAAGAGCAACTGCAATTGCACCTTCCATAAAGGCCCAGAATACACGCTGAAGTACAGGTGCATCGACTTTACCACCGGCAGTAATGCTATCGATAACCAACGAGCCCGAGTCAGATGACGTAATAAAGAAAACTAAAACCAGAATCACCGCGATGATTGAAAGAACAGTACCGAAAGGCAGTACGTCAAACATCTGGAACATTGCTAGCGAAACATCCGTCAGACCATTTGCACCTAGCTCACCAATGTTGTTAACCACTTGGTCAATCGCAATACCGCCGAATACTGACATCCAAAGCAGCGTTACTGCTGTTGGAACTAACAGAACTGCTGTCATAAACTCACGTACTGTACGACCTTTAGATACGCGTGCGATGAACATACCTACGAATGGCGACCATGAGATCCACCACGCCCAGTAGAATACTGTCCAGCCTTGGAACCAAGCTTCATCCTGACGTCCATGAGGGTTACTTAGCGGAATGATATTCTCGACGTAAGCCATTAGTGTTGTGCCAATATTGCCAAACGCCACCGCATAACCAATCAGAGCAACCAGAATCAGTAGCAAGAATGCTACGATCATGTTGATGTTACTGATAACCTTTACACCACCATCAATACCACGAACTACTGATACCACAGCCAGTAAAGTTACAACCGTAATCACAACGATCTGTAGACCCATACCTGCATCTAGGCCAAATACATGATGGATGCCGCTCGCTGCCTGCTGTGCGCCCAAGCCAAGGGAAGTAGCAAGACCAAACAACGTCGCTAATACCGCTAAGATATCAACAATATGGCCAGCCCAACCCCAAGCACGGTCACCAAGAATTGGATAGAAAATAGAACGGATAGAAAGCGGCAAACCTTTGTTATAAGCAAAGAACGCCAAAGACAGAGCAACAACACCGTAAATAGCCCAAGGGTGAAGACCCCAGTGGTACATTGTTGCGCCCATCGCCAGTTTCGCAGCTTCGGGGGTGTTGGCTTCAACACCTAACGGTGTTTCAAACCAGCCTGTGTAGTAAGCAACTGGCTCAGCAACACTCCAGAACATCAGACCGATACCCATGCCCGCAGCAAAAAGCATCGATAGCCAAGAGATGAATGAGTAATCAGCCGTCGCATCTTGACCACCAAGACGTATTTTGCCCAATGGGCTTACAATTAGCGCAAGACAAAAAACAACAAAAATGTTTCCAGACCAGATAAATAGCCAATCAAAGCTTCCGATGATTTGAAACTTCAGACCATCCAGCAACGATTTTGCAGACTGCGCATCCATCACCAACACAGCGAACAGGAATAATCCGATGAATCCGGCACTCACACCAAATACGGGGTTATGAACATCAAACCCCCACTTCTGTACATTATCTTGTCCGATGGTGTAATCGGTACTATCGATACTGTACTTGTCTATACCTTTAGTCATCTTTCCTCTCTTGATGAATATTCTTCCCTAATCAAGTCTTCAGATAGAAAAATCGTTAGTGATAAAAACAATTTAATCTATATCAAGACTTGATCGACTAAACACCATTGTACGCCTAGATACAGATCATTCCAGTAAATCACTATTATTTGACCACTTTTTGGACGAATACGAATTCAAGAGCCTACTATTCACACAACAATCAACTATCTCTCACCCCATATTCATTTTGACTTCTAAACATTTGAGAACATCACATTTACACAAAAAAATTTCTTCTCAAATCTCATAACTATTCATTCCCTCACTAATATGAGAAATAAGTATGATATTTATGAGTTTTCAGGCTTCATTTCGCGGGAATTTTCATGTATTTTCTCGCCTCCAAACGCTTCGCTCATTAAGGATTAACATTGGAAAAGCACGAAGAAGTTCTTATCTCTATTCGACAGATTATCCGCGCCATTGATCTGCACTCGAAAAGACTAAGTAAAGAGTCTGGGTTAACAGGCCCACAACTGATTCTTATGCGCTCAATAAGAGAGCTTGGAGAAGTGACGATTCGAGAGCTTTCTAACCATACGAATATGAGTCAAGCGACAGCAACGACAATATTGGATCGCTTAGAGCGCCAAGAGCTTGTCAAGCGTGTACGCAGCGTTCAAGATAAGCGAAAGGTTCACGCACACCTTACTGAAAAAGGGCTGGCAGTCCTCGACCAAGCGCCAATGCCTTTGCAGCAAAACTTCATCAATAAGTTTCAGCGACTGGAAGAATGGGAACAATCACTGCTTCTTTCTTCGGTGCAACGTATCTCCTCAATGATGAATGCTGAGGATATCGATGTAGCACCTGTACTTGAGCTAGGAAGTATTACTAAGCCAGAATAACCACCCGCACCAGAATTGATTTAGCAACACTTTAGGCTTACTTTTTATAAAGGCGTAAAGGACAGCCAAAGGTGTTGCATGGTGAAAAACGAGACGCTTCAGACCCGACAGAGTGATGCTATCCTCGACATCAGACAACAGAAACAAGTTCTGAAATTCATCGCCGCTATTACGCTCATTTTCTTCGTTCCACTCGGAATCAAAAATCTTCTCATTGGTGAAACCATGCTCGGCGCTGTATTGCTAGCGTTTGAGATTACCTTGCTTCTTGAAATTGCTGCCATTATCTATAACAAGGTCGGCCTCTTCGGGCATTTTATCCCTTTGGCTCTTCTCGTTACCTCAATCATTATGGCAGTGAACATCTTTGGCACATTGGCCACTTACTGGGTGTTCCCCATCATCATTAGCATTGTATTTCTTCTGCCAGCTCGCACTGCCACCATCGCGAATATCGTGATGTGTCTAGGTTGCACCATCGCTGTATTGCCTCATCAGGAGTTATCAGAAACATCCCGCTATGCATTTTCATTACTCGCGACCGCGGTCATTGTCCATGTAGTTGTGAAAGCGGTCAGGCAGCTACAAACCGACCTTCGCTACTTGTTAGTGAGGGATCCGATGACCGGCGCTTACAACCGACACCAATTACAGAGCTCACTAGAGAACATTCGCCAGCTCTATACAACCTCGTCAATTGCGCTTATTGATATCGACAAATTTAAAACGATTAATGACCTCTATGGGCACGATGTCGGTGACCAAGTCATTACGCAGGTGGTAGAAATTATTGATGCCGAAACCGAACACTCAACCATGTTGTTTCGTTTAGGGGGCGATGAGTTTCTTTTGTTGTTCCCTCAAGCCGATCAATATGCCGTTGAATCTTCAATGGAAGCAATCAACCGCGCCGTCAAAGAGAGCGACTATCCACAAGAAGCCAAAGTGACCCTCAGTTCAGGAGTGGCGGAGTTCCAACCCTTTGAAACTATCGAAGACTGGGTCAAACGCGCTGACATTGCACTTTACCAATCAAAAAGCCTGGGACGCGACCGTGTTTCACTGTTTTCCCAACCAGATCGTGTGGACAATAACAATCAGAGCACTTATCAGCGCGCGTCTCGCTAATTAGTTGAATATGGGCAGTTGTCGAGCTTCTTTGACCTGTCGAATTGCCAAGTGTGTATGGATATCCTTAACATTTTCTAAGCGCTGGATTTTACGTGTAAAGGCTTCGTACCCAGCCAGATCATGACTGACAACTTCCAAGAGGTAATCATAAGCACCAGACACAACGTGGCAACTCACCACTTCCTCCATATCCCGAACAGCTTGCTCGAAGTCATCGATAGAAGAGGCTTGGTGGTTACTTAGGCTGACCTCGACAAATACCGTCATCCCAACCCCAACCTTATCTTTACTTAAGCTTGCACGGTAACTGGCGATCACTCCCTCTTCTTCAAGCCGTTTAATCCTTCGAGCACAAGGGGAAGGTGACAAACCGACTTTGTCGGCAATATCTGCTGTCGACTGACGGGCATCCTTTTGTAACAACATCAAGATGTGTTGATCGATCCTATCCATGGTTCACGCCTCTAAATAGCAATTTTCATTCATAAGTTAGCTGATTCAGCTAATACTCATATTGTTATTAGTTAACTTTGCCATATTTGGTCTTAAGAAACGACTCATAATTACTAACACCAAATTAATATACTAACAACGTTATGATCTCAGGTTACTTGGCAATGGCTGCCACACTGCTGCTCTGGTCTGGCTTTTTTCTTTCACTTCGTGGTGGCGCACATTCGGAGCTCACGACAGCAGATATCGCGTTAGCTCGATTTCTCATCCCTTGTATCGTGCTGCTCCCTTTGGTACTTAAATCAATAAAACTCATTCAAAAAGTACCGAAGCGCTACATGCTAGGGATGTTTGTTGGCTGTGGTTTGCCTTATTTGTTGGTTGCCGGGACAGGCATGCAGCTGGCGCCAGTTTCCGACGGCAGCGCGTTAATACCGGGCACACTGCCACTTTTCGTGTCAGGCATCGCGGTAGTGCTATTTCGACAACCGTTAAGCTCTCACCGTATTTTGGGACTTATGCTAGTGCTCGGTGGCATCGCCGCTTTTCTCTTTCAAGGCTTTGGACACTCTGGCAATGGCTTATTGACCGGATACGTTCTGTTCCTGTTGGGGAGCATGATGTGGGCAACGTTTACTATTTGCGCGCGAGTTTCTAATCTGAACCCTTTAGTTGCCGCGGGAGTTATTTCGTTACTCTCCACACTCGGATTAATCACCCTTATCGCCAGTGGTATGCTCAAGAGTCATTTAATCGTGACCAGTTTGGCCGATTGGCCATGGAAAGAGCTCGCGGGTCATATCACCCTACAAGGCATTGGTGCGGGTCTGGTTGCTGCATTTACCTATTTACATGCGATTTCAGTATTGGGCGCTGAGCGTACTGCTGCGTTTGGTGCTGCAACGCCCGCGATAGCAACATTACTTGCTATCCCTGTGTTCAATGAGCAGCCCACTTTATTGGGATGGTTTGCGCTTGGAATGGTGTGTGTTGGCAGCTTGATCGCCAGTAATATATTTATGAAGCAAGACACTTCTCTGCTGTATCAGCCGCCAAAATTTAAATGATTCGAGGGATCAGCGTTAAACTGGGAACGAGAACACACAGAACGTAAATCTGGCGCGCAAGAGCTTTGTTCTCCATTTTGATAAGGAAGGGAGAAGCGATAAACATAGAAACTAGAACGTGCAGTGCCATATTAGTGACAAACTGTTCCAGTACAAGCGTAAACAGCAACCAGATCCCGATCTGTAGGCGGGAGATACGAATTTTAATTCCTAGCCCTACGATAAAGACTGAAGCTGCAAGCGAAGAAATCATCAACAAAACTACTTTTTGATATTAATTATCATTTGCAACAAATACTAGTGGGAATCATTATCAAAAACAACTGATTTTTTGTTGTTACACGCAGAGTCCGGTATAGTCTGCAGCGAAATTTCTTTGCTCGGATGACCATTTTGAAAACCCCCTGTATCGCTGCATGCAAAAATAATGGTGGAATATGTAGCGGTTGCCATCGAACCATTGATGAAATCGTCAACTGGCGTCACCTTTCAGATGATGAAAGAGACACCGTTATGGATGCGCTTCAAGGAAGCACCACAAGCCATACCTGCCCTTCCTGTGGTGAGCCAGCCCAATGCGACATCAGCGCGGGTAAAAACACCTGCTGGTGTTTTTCTCTCGAAAAGCGAGATACATCTTCTCTCCCGTCCAATGAATCTTGCTTGTGTAGAAAGTGCCTCAACCAACTGCCTCTAGAATAATTATTCGTTCAGTAGCCTCTCAAATTTGGATTAGTTTATCTAATCCAAATCATAGAAAATAATCTTGCTTAAGATCACACTTTTCAATTGCACGCAAACCAATCTCCTTCTAATATTCTGCGCCTAATTCATCCGTTTTTCTTTATTTAGTTAGGGTTGCATTACGCAGCACCTGTGGTTTCGTGCGCTTTAAATTTAGGTATGTCTGAAAATGTCCGCATCATCTCAAGTTATCAAACTGACATTTTTAATTGCAATACTGACCGCGGTAGGTCAGATGACTCAAACCATGTATGTGCCGTCTATCGGTCATATGGCAGATGAGTTTCTTGTGTCACCCGCTGCACTTCAGGCAGTCATGGCGTGTTATCTAATACCATACGGTTTTTCTCAATTTTTCTATGGCCCGCTATCCGATCGTTTAGGCCGGAAACCGATTATTATTGCTGGTTTGCTGATCTATATTGTCGGTGCAATCGTTGCTCTGTTTGCACAACAATTCGAGTGGTTTCTTGCTGGCAGCTTTATTCAGGGACTGGGAATTGGCAGCGGTGGCGCTATGTCGAGAACCCTAACACGAGATGTCTTTTCGGGCAGAGAGCTTCATCAAGTGAACAGCTTGATCAGTATGTGCGTGATTTTTTCTCCACTATTAGCCCCTGTTCTTGGGGGATATCTGACCGAAACCTTAGGCTGGCGCTCTAGCTACATGTTCTTGGCATTGTTTAGCATCGCAGTGGTGATCACCATGATGACCCAATTCGAAGAAACCTTGCCTAAAGCGAGTCGACGCAATGAGTCTGCACTAAGTAGCTATGGTTTTGTGCTCTCCAACAAAAGGTTTCAGGGTTATTTAATGTGCCTAGTGGCCACATTCTCTGGTGTGGCCATCTTTGAAGCCGCCGCAGGCGTTCTACTTGGTGGCGTGTTAAAGCTACCAGCAACGACGGTCAGTATGTTATTTGTCTTGCCTATTCCCGGTTACCTAGTCGGCGCTGGGCTATCTAGCGTCATTGCATCCAAAAGAGGCGAGAGAGTTTCGATGATATTTGGTTTGCTAGCCATCGTACTTGGCTCACTCATTGTACTGGTGCCCGGACTACTGGGACAAACCTCCGCGATGACGTTGGTTGGCGGGGCGACTATCTACTTTTTGGGAGCTGGCGTTCTATTCCCTGCCGCAACCACGGGTGCTTTATCACCTTTTCCATACCATGCGGGAACCGGAGGGGCCATTCTGGGCGGTATGCAGAATTTAGGTGCAGGCTTAGCCACCCTAGCCGCCTCACTCATCCCATCGCATGACCAGATGCCAGTGGGTGCATTAATGTTGCTCATGTCACTGCTGGCGTTGCTCGGGCTGATTCGTGTATATCACAAGCACGATCCTTCCAATGAAATGCCTTTAGCAGTCTAACCAACGCAAAGAAGGAGCATGAACTGCTCCTTCTTTATTTTAGTCTGATTCGGTTAAGCCCAACTAGAAGCTACCATTTTTTCATTATCCGACCGACCAGATTAGGATGATAAGCCCAGCTGTGATCAAACATAGACATCAGTTCGGGATTACCATATTTGGATAAGCTAATAGCGTGAAAACGGTTCTTAAGCTTTTTAAGCTTAGCGACTTTCGCCAGCATTTCATCCGATTGCTTGGGCGCGATAAAGTCAGAAATCACTACCATATCGGCATTTTTGTATCTATCGCCACCCATTAAGTCGATAGACTTCATTAGCACAGGCTCTAAGTCTGTTCCGCCATGAAAACTGTATGTGAGAAAGTCACTCGCTTCACGCAAACCATCTTGTCTCGTCAGCTCATAGGTGATTTGTTCCGTAGAGAACAAAATAACAAAGCAGTCGCGATCTTCCGCCAGTGCAATCTGCATTAGCGCATACGCCATTGCTTTCGCGCATTGTTCAGGGAAGCCGCTCATCGAACCTGAAGCATCCACACAAACAATAAAAGGCCCCTTTTCAACATCGACCTGTTTGTTGTCTGGCCTGTGCGCCTTAACCTTGCGCAGCGTACGAGATTTACCCTGCATACGATAATTCATTAAACGTTTATCGACTAAATGCTTATAGAACACGACTTCTAATTCAGGGTAAGCCAAAAACATGGTTTCGTTAGGTAGCAACTTGTTGAGGTCATCGCTTTCATGAATACCAACAATGTCGTCCGTCGCTTCGTCTGACTTTTCCTCGACCATTTGTAGCTCTTCAGCTGGCGCACGATTTAAATCTGGGTCATCAACCTGACCCGCCATGCGGCCCAGGTTTTCCGCGATTTCCTGCAGCCCTTGATTCTTTTTCAGAAACTCAGCATGGCGCTTCATCACGGATAAATCTGTTTTACTCAGCTTAGCCGCTGCCATATCCCATAAGCGGCCAACGCTGTTCTCATCTCCTTCTTCAGTGACCTTATCCATGTTTTTCATGGTTTCCATTCGCTGATAGAGATCTTTCAAAGCTTTTTCTTTGCTTGCTTCTAGCTCTGTTACCTGAGCCTGACGAATCGCCTCAGAGAGACTTTGATACCACTGATCACAGAAGTAATGTGGGAACATCGGGTTGTTCAACCCTTTGTTCTTTTCCATAAGACGACGGGCTTGTAGATAAAAGGCTGAGTGCCATTCAAGCTTCTTGATAATATCGGGGATCTGTTCAAAGAATGTTGCTTCATCCCAATGAATGACTTCTTGATAAAGCGCGAGCTCTTGCTGGAATCGCTCTGTTTCACAGACTTTGGTAATGCGTTTTTTTACGCTACCTCGCCACTTAAGCAGATGGTTTTTAACTTTCGTTTTCATCCCTCTGTTTTCAGTGATCGCCATGACTTGAGAACGAGCCATTAGGTCGTTGACCGCAGAATCTATGATCCCTGAGTCTGCAATCATTAACGCTAGGTTTAAACCGTCAGCTCCTAACATTCATCGCTCCTTTAAGAGAAGAATTGATTTAGGTTTCTAAAACGGAAAACCGTGCGTTCGCATTCTGTTTTGGTCGATTCCAGTACTTGCTGAATGTGCTGGAGACTGGCTTCCATCGCGCGAGGTAAGTCTTGGTCAATGAAACTATGCGGTAGAGCACCATGAAAGTTAGAACGTACTTTAAGAAGATGATGCTCTGCGTGTTCAAGCTGAGCCAAGGCCTGCTCTGACTTAGTCAGCCAACTTTGATACAGACCGTCGTCGAGACCTTTCTGCGTAACAACAGAAACCAATACCGCACGATTAGCGATGTCTTTAATGACGAGATTGTTACCAGCATCAATATCAAAACGTAAACGGCACATATTGGTGTTCTGATTCACATACCCGTACACATCTCCATGGCCTTCTTTAATCACGCGCTCCAGTTCATTCTTCGGAACGTAAACCCAGCGGCTGTCCCCTTTCTCAGATTCAGACACTGACATATTGCTTTGTAATAGCACCAGTTTGACTAGATCAAAGGCGCTACCCACTTTGTAGCTTTTCGCATCTGAGATGTCATAGCTATGGACTTGTTTCTTTAACAAGCCCGTGGTCGATTCCATAGACAACATAATGCCAAATTCAGACTCTAACTCTTCCTGAACTTCCGCTAACTCCTCACGGCATAAGCTGATCTGTTGCTCCACTTCTTGTTGGTCAAAAGCCTGTTTAAGAGCAAACTCTTTCACGACTCGCTGCACCACTTCTCTTGACTCTGGGCTATTCCATAAGCAGTCTTGCAACAGCAAGAGATCGAGTGGATTGACGCTATCGCGACCATTAAAATAGGCACTTGCTTTGAGTAACTTAACGGCCTTTTTCCAACGGCGGTCTGAGACATACATATCGGTATCAGAGACATCAACGCCCATTCCTTCAGTTGCTGATTGCTCTAGCATTTCTTTGAGCTCATAAAGTTTTTCAAAGACTTCGTCGCTCAGTTCAAGTTTTTCAAGCTCAGATTGCCACAAATGATATTCTTCATCTGTAATCGCCAAACCTTCAGGAATTTGAGCTTCCTGCGGCGTACCTACTGTCAGCATTGATTTGAAGTTTTGTTTGTTCTGAATGCGATTAACAAAGATGCGGACTAACATACGGTCATATAGCGCTTCCAGACCACTGTCTTCATCCGGCAGTTCATTAGATGCGGATACCAGCAGACGCATAGGAACGCGTTCTACATCGCTACCATTTTTGAAGGTCTTTTCATTCACCACAGTCAATAGGGTGTTGAGAATCGCAGGGCCAGCCTTCCAAATCTCATCCAAAAAGACAACTTGAGCCGTTGGCAAATAGCCTTCTGTCAGGCGTAAATAGCGTCCATTATCCTTAAGCTCTTGAATGCTCAGAGGTCCGAACACCTCTTCAGGTGTTGAAAAGCGAGTCATCAAGTATTCAAAATAGGAGGAATTGTCGAATGCTTGGATAAGGCGTTTCGCAATGAGGCTTTTTGCGATGCCCGGAGGGCCTAAGAGGAAAACACTTTCACCCGCCAATGCGGCGAGCAAACACATTTTGATGGTATCTTCACGCTCGTAGACACTATCGGATAAGGCATGAGCAAGTTTGTTAATTCGTTCAGAGAGCAACGCTTTTTGCGAGTGGGAGACTCTGGTAGGGCTAATCATTCTGCGCTCCTCTGACTTCGACCAGAACTGAATATATGTATACTTTTATACATTTGTTATTATTTTGTTACAAGTGCATTTTTTTAGTTTTGACCCATCTTTATAACAGAAGCCAGTTTCACGTAACTTGTTGAAATCAAAGTTTGCAATTTTGGGAGACAAGTCACTGGGAGAATGTCTCATATTTGAGTCACGCCCCTTATTAACCTTTTATTCACTATTTGTAGGCTGTAATGTAAGGCCGCATCTCAATTAATGAGTCACGTTAAGAATACTATGGACACACCTTTGAATATTCTACACACTTGGAAGGGTATCTCCCTTCAGGAAGAGCAAACCACACTACCTAATGGTAAAACCATTACTCACACCACGATTTCTCACCCTGGCGCTGCCGTCATATTACCGATAGAAGATAATGGCAATATTATTGTGATCAATCAGTACCGCCCTTCTCTCAAAAAATGGCTACTTGAATTACCGGCTGGCACGATTGAACCTAACGAACCTGTTGAGCTCTGTGCAGTAAGAGAATTAGCAGAAGAGACTGGTTACAGCGCAAAAACCATGATATCTCTAGGGCAAGTCACACCTTTAGCTGGGTTTTGCGACGAGATTCAATATCTGTTTGTCGCAAAAAGCCTGTCCGAGGTAACAAGATTTAATTGCGACGATGATGAAGTCATTGAGGTGTTGTCTCTGCCTGTTAGCGAAATCGAACAAAAGATTATCGAAGGCGAAATCACCGATGCCAAAACGATCGCATGTTTAAGTAAAGCAAAACTGTGTGGATACATATAGGAGAGAGCACATGGATTTCCGTTCGGATACCGTCACCAAACCCACCCAAGCAATGAGACAAGCCATGGCTGACGCGTTAGTCGGTGATGACGTATACGGTGACGACCCGACCGTTAATGAATTAGAAGCGTGGGTTGCAGAGCGCCACGGGTTTGAAGCAGCGCTTTTTACCACATCAGGCACACAGGCAAATTTGCTTGGTTTGATGTCACATTGCGACCGTGGTGACGAATACCTGTGTGGCCAGCAGGCCCACAACTACAAATACGAAGCTGGCGGTGCCGCCGTGTTAGGATCTATTCAACCGCAACCCATCGAAAATAACCCAGATGGTACCCTTGATTTCGACAAACTAAGAGCAGCAATCAAACCAGATGATAGCCATTTTGCTCGAACTAAACTATTAAGCTTAGAGAACACCATCAATGGTAAAGTGCTTCCACTGTCTTATCTCGCACAAGCCCGAGAGTTTGTTGATCAACACGGCCTGTCACTACATCTAGACGGAGCTCGTGCATACAATGCAGCTGTTGCACTCAATGTTGATATTCGAGAAATCGCCAAGCACTTTGACTCGATGACAATCTGCCTGTCAAAAGGCCTTTCCGCACCTATCGGTTCATTACTTCTTGGCAGCAAAGCTTATATCGCTAAGGCTCGCCGATTACGCAAAATGGTCGGCGGTGGTATGCGTCAGGCTGGCATTCTTGCCGCTGCAGGCAAACTGGCGTTGACCGAACAAGTCGAACAGCTGAAAGTTGACCATGCCAATGCAAAACTGCTGGCCACAGAACTGAGTCAACTTCCAGGTTTCCACGTCAACCCTGAATTCGTTCAGACTAATATTGTATTTGCTAAGCTGGACGACAATGTTGATATCCACGCTATTGCAAATAAATTGAGCGAAGATGGCATTACCGTTTCGCCAGGAAACCCAATACGCTTTGTGACTCATAAAGACGTTTCTGAGTCTGATATTAAGTTGCTTGTTGAAAAGCTGAAAGCGTATTTGTAGTTTTAGGCATTACTCAATTTAGAAGCCAGTCACCTAAGTGGCTGGCTTTTTCTATAGGTGAGAACATACAAATAAGATTGCTTTCCGTAAAATACCGAACGATATTATTGTGTCGGGTTCTCAGTAAGCAATAAAAAGAATACTGTTTATCAACATCTCCTGAAAACAAACCTGCTAGTACGAAGAACATCTTATATGAAAAATTATCTTATCACTTGTGCGACAGGCGGAATCGCATCTAGCTTAGCTCTCGAGCTCGCTCAAGAGCATTCACTTTTTTTGGCTGCAAGAAATATAACTAAACTAGATGATATTGTCTCTAGCCCTGCATTTCAGCATCCCGTACATACGTGTGCATTAGATTTCTTCAGTCCCGACTCCATTGATGAATGTGCTTTAGCAATCAAAGGCTCTGATAAGTTTGATGGTGTGGTGTTCTTTATCCCAAGAATTCCACCTTCCAAAGAAGTGTTTCCTGACGATGAAAAGTGGCAAGAGTATTTCAATAACTACTTTATTTTGCCCCTGCGTTTGCTTCGTCAGATTGTCGAGCAAGATAAGCTGAAGGAAAAAGCTTCCATCGTTTTCGTTTCAGGAATCAGCTCCAAAGCCGCACTTCCACACTACTCAATAAACAATTGCTTACGCAGCGCTTGGGTCGGACAAGCGAAAACCATGGCGCTGTCACTGGCCGAGCAAGGTATATCCGTCAATACCCTCTCCCTCGGTGGCGTAATGACTCAAAGCTATACGCAGAAAATGGAGCAAAAAGCTCTCGACCAGAATCTATCGTTTGAAGAACTGATGGAGAACGAAGTGTCTAATATCCCACTTAGAAAATACGCATCGGTAACAGATGTCATTGATGGTATTTTAGCGCTGCTCGGGCCCATCTCTAACCACATGACAGGTCAAAACATCGTGCTGGACGGCGGTTTTAATCGAGCTTATTGACCCCTTCAATATCGTTCCATAGGCTTCGAGTTACTCAACTATTCAAATCAGCGAGAAACATAAATCGTTCTCGCTGGCTCACACTTCAAACTTGCTTAATCCACAAGAAGGACGAACACGTCATGATGTACACCTACTCAAATTAAATAAAACTTCCACTATGCCATGTTATTTTATGATGATTTACAGTTAATGACTGGCCAAGAACCGTCGAACAAATCAAACTACAAGCAGTTTAATACCGTCATTTAGCAACACCACTAAGCTATTAATAAGTTTAAAGTTAAACAAGCCTATTTCTTTGACGTCCATTAAACTATATAACCACTCCGCCAAAGCCGTCAAAACTCCACCATCCATTTTTAACAATATTAGCGAGAATAATAGAGCTTTAATTCTATTTCGGACTGCCACCTAGTTTAGGGAAAGTCCAATAACCAATTATGAAATAATATTAATTGCCACCATTAGTTCCATATTGAAAAATTGCCTTTTTAACCTTTTTTAAAGCCCTTCTAGATTAAATTAGTCTGCTAAATAAGTTCCCATTGAAATTATTTTCAGGCTTGAACATAGGGTTGAATTAAAGGAAAAGAACAATGGATAAAAATAAAAGTCGTCAGTTTGGTAAGAGAGGCATACTGAAACCTCTATCTGTAGTGATTGCACTCAGTCTAGGTACGGCCAGCATGAATGTACATGCAGCTCCCGCTTCAGCAGCGTTGGACTGGAATATGACCAGTGTAAAAAGCCAATCATTTGTTGAGATTAACGGAGAAGCTGGCCAACAGTCATACAAGAAAACCGTGGTGAGGCATGAACAAGTTACCTTTCCTGTTGAGTGGGATGTTTGGTACAACGGTGGAACGCCAGCAACCGAGTGGCAAGTCAGACTTAACAATGAAGTGATCTTTTCTGCCCCAATTAATGGTCCTACAGGATCTGCTTTTTCTGGAGATACGCAAGTACAGATAGATGAAGCAGGCCAATATGATATGACTGTCAACATATGTGATGCTGACGGGGAGTGTTCGACTTCTCCCGTGCACCAAATTTCGGTGACGGATACTAACGGCAAAGGCATGGCACCGCTGGTTATGAATGTCGACAGCAATAACCAATCTTTCCCTCCACAACCAGACGGCACAGTTGTGGGTACCTATTTTGTCGAATGGAGCCAGTATGATCGCAAATTCACGGTTGATAACATTCCAGCCGACAATCTAACACACATCATCTACGGGTTTGTACCTATCTGTGGTCCAAATGAATCATTAACCGATCAAAACTCGCAAAGAGCACTTCAACTAGCTTGTGGCGATTCTCAAGACTACGAAGTCGTCGTTCATGATCAATGGGGCGCTTTTGGCTCTAGCCTACCAGGCACTGCCGATTCCTCGATTAAAGGAACATACGGTCAGATGATGGCATTAAAACAACGCTATCCTGATCTGAAAATTCTCCCGTCTATCGGTGGTTGGACGCTGTCCGACCCCTTCTTCGGATTCACCGACAAAAAGAATCGCGATACCTTCGTCGCATCTGTCAAAGAATTCCTTCTTACTTGGAAGTTCTATGACGGCGTTGACATTGACTGGGAATACCCTGGTGGTACAGGAGCAAACCCAGACTTAGGTGACCCAGAAAAAGATGGCCAAGCGTACGTTGATTTGATGAAAGAACTACGCCAAATGCTTGATACTCTGTCTGCTGAAACTGGGAGAACGTATGAACTGACTTCAGCTATTGGAGCGGGGTGGGATAAAATCGAAGACGTAAACTACCCAGATGCAACTCAGTACATGGATTACCTCTTTGTCATGACTTATGACTTCTACGGGGCGTGGGATAACAACCTTGGTCATCAAGCTGCTCTATACTGTGGTTCGCACATCACAGCAGCTCAGTGTGAAGGAACATTAACACCTGATGACGGCCCAGAATACACTACGGATAACGGCGTAAAAGAACTGCTCAAGCAAGGTGTATCTCCAAGCAAGCTCGTATTAGGTGCTGCAATGTATGGTCGCGGCTGGAGCGGTGTCACTCGAGATAGTATGACGGATACATCCAATCCTATTACTGGCGTTGGCAACGGCCCAATTGTGGGCAGTTGGGAAGCTGGCGTGATCGACTACAAAGACATCGTCACGGACTACCTAGATAAATCTGGTGTTGAACAATTCTACGACGAGCCAGCAAAAGCTCCTTACCTCTATAAAGAGTCTACTGGTGAAGTGATCACCTATGATGATGCTCGTTCTGTTGAAGCAAAAGCGGCTTATGTGCGCTCTCAAGGATTTGCGGGCTTATTCTCATGGGAGATCGATGGAGACAACGGCGATATCCTCAATGCCATGCAACGTGGACTACTGGAAGGTGGAGAGCCAGGCAACCAACCGCCAGTCGCCGACGCGGGTGATGACATCGTCGTCAACACTGCTCAAGTTGTTCAGCTTGATGGTTCAGGCTCGCGTGACAATGATGGCAGCATCGTTTCCTACAAATGGGAGCAGATTGCCGGCAATGATCTTAACATCGGCGATGCAGACAAAGCTGTTGCAACTGTTTCTATTCCGGATACAGGCGCAAATGACACCTATAGCTTTAAACTAACTGTGAAGGATGATGAAAATGCAACCTCATATGACACAGTTAACGTCAAAGCCGAATTTGGCAGCGAGCCAGAAAACACACCACCTGTCGCTGATATCAGTGGTCCTACTCAAGCGGAAGCTGGCGACAATGTTGTTTTAGATGCATCAGGTAGCTCTGATGCAGACGGTGACAACTTGACCTATAGCTGGTCTTCCTCTGACGTTACGCTTAATGAGAATGGCAACAGTGCAAGCTTTATTGCCCCTGAGTTTACGCAAGATACCAATGTTCTAGTTTCAGTGACTGTTTCTGATGGAACTGACTCTGACACTGCAAGTCTCTCAATTCTTGTCAAAGCCAAAGATGATGGTGGTAACCCGGGAGAATACCCTCAATATGTTGAAGGTACTGCATATGAGGCTGGTGACCGTGTAACTAACGCAGGAAACAGCTACGAGTGTAAACCTCATCCATACACAGGATGGTGTGCAGGAGAAGCATGGGCCTACGCGCCGGGTACAGGGCTTTACTGGGACCAAGCGTGGACCGAACTATAATTCACTAGGTCCAAAACACCCCGCCAGCGCGGGGTGTTTTTTTAAGTGCGGTAATAACCTGAGTCCTATTATACCTAATTTTAGACCACAGTTTAGAAGCTACTCCTATATTACGCATCGGACAACTCTCTAATCTTACTTTGCCATTCAATACACCGAGCGCGAGCCTCCGCCGCCCCCTTTAGAAAGAACCAATGATTCCTGAATGAAAACTGAAAACATATCAATAAATGATGGTATTGACGGTTATATTCATCTCCAACTATATCCACACATTTTGCAATACTTTTTAATGGTTTTTTATCGATTGAGTAATTGCTCTATATGATCACAGTGACTATATTGAACACCGTTTTATTGTATGTCTGGCGCATGGAGATCGTTAGATTTATTCAGAGGGAAGCTTTTTAAGTAAGAAGTTATGTCTAAACTAAAATCAGCTCTAGCAGTATCTATTCTTTCACTCTCTTTTGGCACTACTGCTGACGAAACTAAGTCTTTTATTGAGTTTGGCTACACAAATATTGACGCTGGTACAGCCGATGGTAATGGCCTTAACATCAAAGGTGGTACTGGTCTTCATAAGAACGTTGATTTCGTCGCTGCATTCTACCACGCAAGCTCTAGCGAGAACATCAATGGTGTCGGTTACAATGCAGACCTATTTAATTACACAGGTGGTATTCGCCTAAAAACGGCTTTCCAAGTAAATGAGTATTTATCAGTAGAACCATTCTTACCTATTGGCATGATGTACTCAACCGGTGATGTTTTATCTAACGGTTACACACAATCAGCAAATAGCGTAATTCCATACTACGGTCTGGGTACTTCAGTTATTGTTAAGGATGAAGTGTATTTCAACCTTGAGTTTCTAAGGTACGACTACGAACACGGTATACACGGTAACGTTGTATACGCAGATCCTACACAAGCTAGCCTTAGCTTCGGTTTCCGCTTCTAAAGGATAGCAATGATGAAGAAATCACTAGTATTACTCGACCTACTGTCTGTGTATGGGTAAACACTAGCTCAACCGATAGTTCAATCACTGATAAAGATCATCTGGATAAAGACAACCTTCCAGACATTGATATTGAGTATATTCCTTACGTACATGAATAAGATAATGGTTACGGTATTATTAAGCATCCTGCAATTGCTGACGTAGCTAAACTAGAAACAAATCCAATCAATGGGTTTGTTTCTGGCGAAACTGACAGTAACACCGTATGGTGCACATGAGCCAATAAACAGATTTGTAAAGCTTAAACAGTTAGAGCTTTCACCATGAAACCCCCTTAATAATCTGGAGGTTACATGATTATTTACTTAGTTTTTGAGGGGAATAAAAGTTATGCTAAGTTCGATATAGCACCTTTACTACATGCCAACCAAATTTGGTTTTCACCAAGTGTGGCACTAGCGTTTCTCCACTAAAGCAGACTTTATCGAATTGAGGAACCATCTGACCTTTGCGAAACTCACCTAAATCACCACCCTTTTTACCAGATGGACATGTGGAGTATTTTTTTGCCAGAGTCTGAAACTTTGCACCTTTCTTCAACTGCTTGATGATGTCTTCAGCCTGTTCCTTATGCTTTACCAAGATGTGTAAAGCTGCCGCTGTATTTGCCATGTCAAAATCTCAATGTATTGGGCCTATCTGAGGGCGCACATTGTAACCAAATAGCACAGAATCACCATCCTATTAACTAAATATCCACACAAACTATCAAAGAATCTGACTTAATTGACCTATCTTAATTGATTCGAACCGTAGATGCGTTACCATCTCATATTGTAAAGTATCAAATTTGAGAAACGTCCGTCATGGCAAAAACAATCAGTAAAGCAAATCAGTCTCAAGGCATGTTGATGTTCACGCTAACTCGCAGTGAACAACTATTTGCGATTGGTACACTAAAGGTTCGTGAGATTGTCCCTTATCAACCGACAACTCAAATTCCTTACTCACATCACCATGTAATTGGCACAGTCACCATCCGAGATAAAACTATCCCTGTGATTAATATGCCTGCCGCTATAGGTTTTAGGCCGATCCAGCCAGAAGAATACGATTCTTGCTATCTAATCGTCACCGATTGTCTGAGAACCGTTGTTGCCTTCATGGTGCGTTCGATTGAGAAAATCATCGAATGTGACTGGCGCTCTATTGAGCCTTCCCCTCAATCAGCAGGTAGCAATGTTTTCGTTACGGGTATCACGCGATTCGAAGAACAGATTGTACAGATGCTCGATGTAGAGCTCCTTTTGTCGAAAATTTACCCTCAATATGAATCTACTAAGATTCCGATGTTGACCGATATCGAACGAGAGCGGCTCAAAGCACTGAGTATTTTACTCGTTGATGACTCCTCTATTGCAAGAAAACAACTCGCCGATGCACTCGATAGTATTAATATTTCTTATCAGATCCGAAACAATGGCATTGAAGCACTTGAACTGATGCGAGAAGAAGCGGAACGAGGCAAGCCAATTCAACTTCTTGTTAGCGATATTGAAATGCCTGGATTGGACGGTTATGAGTTGGCGTTTGAAACCCAGAGTGAACAGCAACTCAGTAATACCTACATCATTCTTCACACTTCATTATCGAGTGAAATTTGTGTCGACAGAGCTCGTCAGGTTGGCGCACATGAGGCTCTTGAGAAGTTTAATGCAGGTGACTTAATTAAGGCTATGCTGAGAGGTGCCGCCATGCTCGAATCAGGAAGCACAAAAGAACGAATTGAAGTCGCGGTGTAATACCAAAAGTTAAGCGTTCTAGACTTTAGTATGATGAACTTTGTTGCGGTAAGTTCATCAAATCTATTAAATATTCAAATTTTATTGACATTAACTCAAGCATCTCAGGACTAAATCCGCTAATCTTAACGTAATCGGTAGTTAACGTAGAATTCTTATAATCAGATGACAGAAGACGATTTTAAAAAATCGACCGCTAACTTAAAGAAAGCTGTCCCACTTATGATGCAAAACCACGTAGCCGCAACGCCAGCTAATTATGCGTTATGGTATACCTATGTGGAAAATGCCATTCCTCAAATGAACCGTGAGCTCGAGACCATTCTGGAGAATTACGGCGTGTGTCCACCAGCAGCAGGCGAACAGCTCTACAACAACTATGTTGCTAGTAGAGCTGAAACTGACATGAAAGAGTTGCGCGCCAATATTGAAGTGCTCGTAGGTCAGGTTGCCTCTTCAATGACAGATACGCTCGCGGATACTTCACACTTTTCTCAAGTGATCGACAAAAGCTTCGAAAATCTCGAAAGAGTCGATGATGAAGCAATGTCCATCGACGAAGTGATGAAAGTCATTCGTCAACTCGTTGCCGAGTCTAAAGAGATTCGTCACTCGACTAATTTTCTAAATAACCAGCTCGAAACAGCAACCGAAGAAATTCAGCGACTCAAAACACAACTTGCTGAAGTACAACAAGACGCCTTGTTTGATGGGCTAACTAGCCTGTACAACCGTCGTTCATTCGATAATGATTTGGACACGCTGTGCCGCTCGGAACAGAAAATTTGCCTGATTCTGGCCGATATCGATCACTTCAAGAGCTACAACGACACTTATGGCCATCTATTTGGGGATGCTGTGATTAAAGGCATCGCTAAGCGCCTTCAGATTAGTAGCCGTGATGGTATCCATGCCTACCGCTTCGGCGGTGAAGAGTTCGCATTGATTATGCCCAACAAGCAATTGAGAATCGCCCGTCAATTTGCAGAGAGTCTACGTCGTTCAGTAGAAAAACTGTCGATTAAAGACAGACGCTCTGGCAAGCAAGTGGGTAATATCACCGCTTCATTTGGTGTAGCCGAATTGCAACCGGGTGAAATGCCTAACTCGATCATTGAGCGAGCGGATAAGCTTCTCTATGAAGCAAAACAACTCGGGCGCAACCGAGTAATGCCACTTTAACCTATAAAAAGAGCCCCTAACAATTAGGGGCTCTTTTTTAATCTTTCACTAATTATTAGCCATCTGCAGTAATGGCCTCGATGAGTTCCCGCTCTACGCTTTCCGCGTTATCATTATCAATCTGGCAGGTTCCAGCAGCTTTATGCCCGCCTCCACCGTATTTCAGCATCAGCTCACCTACGTTAGTTTTTGAGCTTCGATCAAATATCGATTTTCCTGTCGCAAACACGGTGTTTTGTTTTTGAAACCCCCACATCTTATGTATTGAAATATTGCATTGAGGGTACAAAGCGTAAATCATAAATCGATTACCAGCATAAATGACCTCCTCTCCCGTAAGGTCAAGAAACACCAGGTTATCGTAGACAGTCGCACAGCGTTGTATCTGCTCTTTGAACAGATTTTCATGCTCTTTGTAAAGTTCGATACGCTCCCTGACATCAGGGTGATCTAATATTTCTTCTATCGAGTGTGATGTACAGTACTCAATCAAGTCCATCATCAGGTTATAGTTGGAGATCCTAAAGTCTTTGAAACGCCCTAAGCCTGTTCTGGCATCCATAAGAAAGTTGAGCAAGTTCCAGCCTGTAGAGTCCAAAACTTCGTCTCGCGAAAACTGAGCTGAATCTCCTTTATCAACTGCTTCCATCATGCCAATCCAATCAGTTGGGAAGGTTTTTTCTCCCCCATAATGCTCCCAAACCACACGTGCTGCTGAAGGCGCATTCGGGTCAATAATATGATTAGGCCTCTCACCTGGATTTCGAATCATTTCAGATAGATGGTGGTCAAACACAAGATGAGCTTGTGCGACGTATGGGAGGTTGGTGACAATATCTTGCGGTGTTATCTCTATGATGCCATCTTGCATGTCTTTTGGATGAACAAACTTTATGTCGTCGATAAGTTCAAGTTGCTTCAAAAGAACGGCACATACTAGTCCGTCAAAATCACTCCGTGTCACTAAACGATGCTTCTGTTCCGACATCTTTATATCCTTATCTTTAACAGCTCAATGCACACATTTCGAATAACTGGTACTTTTGCTTCAATGCTTATTTCATAGATAAGTACTATGAGTACATTTTTAATTTTAGACACCTTCGATCTTTTAACAAACTTAAGGCAATGTTTTTTATCTACTCTTCTATACTCGATATGCGACTGATTGATTCGATTGGAGAACAAGAATGAAAAAAGCGACTTGGGTTTTGACCTCGGCAGCAGCAATAGCACTCGCTGGCTGCGCTAGTGAACCTGATGAATATGAAGTGAAAGGCTACACCTCTATTGCCAATCCGGCTTCCGTATACTGTGCACAGCAAGGCGGGAAACTAGAAACCGTGAGCGAAAATGAAAAACGTGTTACCTACTGTGTCCTTTCTTCGGACAGCCGAATCGAGCAGTGGGAATACTATCGCCAACACCAGAAATCTTCAGATAGCTAATACGTACACCTACCGCGATTAATCACCCCAGCCACTTGAAGCACCTAATTCGAGCGGTCTCGGGACAATTCAGCTAATAACTCCTTTACCAATCCATTCAATCTGTAACAATATGCAACTAATGAACAGTGTTTTATTTATGACATTGTCCTGACAAAACAGTGCAAGTGAGGAATAAAATGTGTCGCACATCACATTTATACCGTTCTACACTGGATGTCACTATGAAGCAAAAAACTCCCTCACTGTACGAGGAACAAGCAGCCACCTCTGAATCAATTTCGCTTCAATCCAAAAAAATCATTTATAAATCAGCACTCAATGCGCTCATTATCGTAGCAATCAGCATTTTGGTTAACTTATCGATTCGCGCTGATTTCAGCTACCTAAACGCCGGATTTGGTGAAGCGTCCATTACAGAGTCATTACAACTGATGATGTTGGTAATTTCAGTCTGGGCCTTTTACAGCATGATGCGAGAGCGAAAAGACATAACTCATGCTGCTGCCTTAATTAGTGGCTTTTTCACTGTATTAGCGATACGCGAGATGGATGTCTGGTTTGACATGATTTTCCACGGTGCATGGGTGCTTCCAGCATTAGCCGTCACTGTTGTTGCGTGTATTTATGCTTATCGAGCAGGTAAAAACACTATCAACGAAATGGCGACGATTTTAAATGCTCGTCACATGAATTTCTTGATTGGCGGCGTTGTTTTACTGATCGTATTTTCTCGCCTGTACGGCATGGGACATTTCTGGCACTCAGTCATGGGCGAGCACTACATTCGAGAAGTTAAGAACGTGTCAGAGGAAAGCATGGAGCTACTTTGTTACTGCCTCATTGCGCTCGCTGCTGTGAAAACTCGCATTAGCATGAGGGTTCGTTAACGCTATAGTTTGACTGATTTTCTGGATCAAGCTGCCTGTTTAGCCACGTCAACGTTTGGTGGAAATACGTCAACTGAGATTCTATTGCGTGACAGTCGAATTCTGAGGTTGTTGTGAGAACAACCTCTTTCATGGTCTGTAACTTATCCTGTATTTCCACTGGCAGATTTAACGCTTCCAGTAATGACAAAGCATGTAGAGCCAACTTTTCGGGTAAGCACCTGACATCACCTAACGGCCTGTCAAACGCCTTGTTCACCACCCCTTCTAAATAAACTCGATACGTCGTCAACTCATCTACCAATAAAAACGCTTGAGCATACAAACCTTGATGCGGATACATAACACTGCAATGCTGATCTATGTCTTGGTCAATATGCAGATTTAATCCAGAACTTGCACAGTGTTGTTTAAGGGTACGCAACAGGCCCTGTTCATCCATCAGAGACTGGATTTCAAAAATACGCTTGAGATGGTAATCATTGGACACGAGTGTCACTTCGACACGTTGATCTGCCAAGCCGAGTTGCTTTAACTTCAAAGCAGCATTTTGGATGTTTTGTACCGTATTCTGTGAATCGCTTTCTAGAATAATGTTGGAGTCGTCGAGCATCTTCGCCGACGGTAATTGTTTAAAGTAGTCTCTCATTGCCATCGCTTCTGACGTGCTTTGACCTGGCGTCACGCCACCACAAAACAACAATACCGTTTCATTCAGGTCATAAGAACTGAGTAACTCTGGCAGAGCTTCAACACGTGACCTCCCTTCAGCGGTCAGAGCATTACCAACAAGTCGCTTGCCAAGAACAATAACCACATTACGAATGTTCATTATTTACTCACTTCTCAATTATTAATACTAACTTGCTGAAGTACTGTACAAACATCTTCTTTGTAGATAGCGTTAGCAAGGTTAATATTTTGTTAACTATATTTAAATAGAGTCTGATCAACAGGCCATATCAACAGGAAGTTAGTTTATGCTGTCGATTTTCGATATTTTTAAAGTCGGAGTTGGACCATCCAGTTCCCACACCAACGGGCCTATGCTGGCCGGTTACCACTTTACGCGCCTGCTCAACGAATCTCTGTCGAAAGTGCATAGAGTACAGGTTGATCTGTATGGTTCTCTGTCTTTGACAGGGATAGGTCACCACACGGATCGTGCAGTGATACTGGGGCTTATGGGTAATAGGCCAGACACTATCAAGATGACCAGTGCTAAACAGGCACTCGAACAGACGCTGGACGAAGGTTCGCTGCTATTAGCTGACGCACATACCATTGCATTCGGCTACGAGAGTGACATTGTATTCCATAGCGACAACCTGCCGTTACATGAAAACGGTATGACGATAACAGCTTATGATTCGTTTGGGACGCAGCTCGCATTTGAAACCTACTACTCTATCGGCGGCGGCTTCATTGCCACAGCGGCAGAGCTGGAGAATGGTGGCAGTGAGCAATCGGTCGACGTGCCCTATCCATTTACCTCTGCAGATGAGATGCTCAACATGGCAGAGGAAAGTGGTTTCAGCCTTGGCGGAATGATTCTGCAAAACGAAGTGTGCTTTTTCGACGCCGATGAAATTGACCGCAAAGCAGAACAGATATGGAAAGTCATGTCCCTCTGCATGCAACGCGGCTTTGAAACGGAAGGGATTCTAGAAGGTGGCCTAAATGTTACCCGACGTGCGCCTAACTTGCTCAAAAAACTGGAAGCCAACGAAGCAATCGAAAACGACCCAATGGAAATCATGGATTGGATTAACTTGTTTGCCTTTGCGGTCAGTGAAGAAAACGCTGCAGGTGGTCAGGTTGTCACCTCGCCTACCAATGGCGCCGCAGGTGTTATTCCAGCAGTATTGATGTATTACCACCGATTTATCAAAGAACTCGACCTCAAGCAGATTAAAGATTTCCTCGCGGTCGCAGGAGCGATTGGCATTCTTTATAAAACCAATGCGTCCATTTCTGGTGCTGAAGTTGGCTGTCAGGGTGAAGTTGGTGTTTCATCGTCTATGGCTGCGGCAGGCTTGACAGCACTTAGAGGTGGTAGCAATGAACAGATCTGTATTGCAGCAGAGATTGCTATGGAGCATTCATTGGGTATGACATGTGACCCAATTGGTGGCCTAGTGCAAGTTCCGTGTATCGAGCGTAATGCGATGGGAGCAATGAAAGCGATTAATGCATCGCGCATGGCTCTAAAACGAACCAGCAAGTGCTTAATCTCACTAGATAAAGTCATCGCTACTATGTATCAGACGGGTAAGGATATGAACAAGAAATATCGCGAAACGTCACTTGGCGGATTAGCGGTTATTCATATGGCTCCACCGTGTGAGTAATCTAAACTCTTGGTGATCCACTCGGAGAATTGAGTAGCCAGTGGATTGTGAACATCACGCTGCAATAAATAGTGCCCATCTCGACTGGGCACTTTTTTATCACCTACTTTCACTAGACTGCCCTGAATAAGCTGCTCTTCGACCAACAACTCTTTCACTAACAGCACACCCAACCCCGCAACAGCTGCCTCAATAGAAAGGAGGGAGTGATCAAACTGCAACGACGGCTCTTTCACCACTCCCACATACTGATGGTAATCGAACCAGAATTGCCAGTCTTCTTTGTAACCCGTTGTGGCAATTTTCTCACACCCTGCAAGTTCTTCCAGCGTGTTCAACAGCTTGGATTTAACGAGCCGCGGAGCCGCAACCAGCACCCAACTTTCTTCCGTAAGAACCTTGGCCTTCACTTCATCTTGAGGTAAAGGTCCATTAATGATTTCAATGTCCGCTACTTTGCTCCCATTCGGATAAGCATTAGATGTGGTGAATACCTTGAGCTCCACATTGGGATATTCGCGCCGAAAGTCTTCGAGACGTGGAATTAACCATTGAAAGCAGAAGCTTTGCGCAATACTCAGCTTCAGCATTTGGCGTTGTTTGCGTTGAAACAGTTGCTCTGTTCCAACCGACAGTGATTCAAACATTTGCGTCAGGAGCGGTAAGTAATATTGAGCATCTTGCGTTAGCAGTAGCTTGGCGCCTTTACGTTCAAACAAGGTCGCATCAAGATAAGTTTCCAGTTGCTTAACTTGCTGACTTACGGCAGCCCGAGTCACATTAAGTTCTTCCGCAGCTCTGGTTAGGCTCTGCAACCGAGCTGCGGATTCGAAAGCTTTTAAAGCATTAAGAGGAGGGATAAAACGCATAGGTAGGCAGTTGTTCTTACAAACACTCAGCATGCCAAGGCTTTATGACAGGTGTATTACTCAACCTTATCTGCTTTGCCTGCAGCACCTGCAAGTTTCGCCAACCACTTATCCCAAATCATTGGCGATTGTTCATTATCTTCTGCTTCTTCTTTTCTTCGTACCGCATTTCTCACCATCATGGCGCCTAGCCACCTTATCGGCTCTGGCGGAAAACACCCTAGCGGCCCTTGTACTAACCCACTTCGAGTCCAATCATTACTTTCCCCAAGCACAAGAGAAGACAATATCTTTCCGCCCATGCGGGTCTGCACTACGCCATTACCTGAATAACCGAAACCATAAAAGATGTTTTTCTGTCCCTGAAGACGACCAAAGAAAGGCAATCCCGTTACCGAGCGGTCAGATCCACCTGTCCAGTTGTAGGCAAATTTGGCCTCCTTAAAGTGGGGAAATAACTTCTTGAACGACTTATCCAAAATGGAGAAATATCGGGTGGGTTGGTTGAACATGTTATCAACCCGATTACCCAACGAAAATCGATTACCACCCTTACCTAGCATAAGCCGTCCGTCTTTGGTATCTCGGTAATAGTGAACAAAGATACGAGAGTCTACTACCGCTGCACCTCGGTCAAACTCACTTTTTTCAAGTGTATTTTCAAGCGGTTCAGTAATGACCATATCGGAAGATACCACCACAATGCTGCGCTTAAACTGTTTAAAGTGTTCAACCATCCAAGCGTTTAAACCGAGTACCACTTTAGCCGCTGTGATTTTACCATTTGGGGTTATGACGATTGCAGGATCGCCAAAGTTAATCTGCGTCATTGGCGTGTTCTCAAACACTTTGATGCCTTTCTCGACAGCGACTCGGCGAAGGCCACGCACCAATAATGCTGGCTGAACACTCCCTGCTGCAGGCGAATAGTACCCTTCAATATGCTGCGCAGAACCCGCTAACCGAGCGATATCGTCATCATTGCATTTTTGCCAACTGCTGATATTTAGTCGCCTAAGTTCATCGACAACTGGCTGCATCGCGCCCCGCTGAGCGGTGTTGGTTGCGGTATAGTAAGTGCCCTGTCGGCGCAGTTCTGCGTCTATCTCATGCTGTTGGCAAAATTGCTCGATTTCGTATACCGCAGCTTCGGATTCTTTAACGAGTCTTTTAGCTTCATCCTCACCAAATAAACGTTTCATCGTTGGGTACTTGGTAGACCAAGTCAGCATACAGCCACCATTCGCACCAGATGCCCCGCTGCCACACAGCCCTTTATCAATCACCGTGATCTCAAGTTCAGGTTGTTGTTCTTTGAGCATGATGGCAGTCCATAAACCGGTATAACCACCGCCAACAATAGCCACATCAACCGTAATGTCCTCTGACAAGGGTTGCGTATCAAGGGGATGCTCTCGCTCTAGAGCCTGTTTGAACCAAAATGAGGGATGCTGTGACATAGCTGAATACCTTATGTTATCGATACTCAAAAGGTACGCATATCGGCGTCAATCGCCCAACGAGGATATCTTTCGCTCAGCGATAGTAAAACTAACGCAAACAAAAAAGCGCAGACTGGCTGCGCTTTTTATATGAAATGATCCCTGACTAGATTTTGTCAGAAACTGCTAACGTTGCAGACAAGGTATCGGCACCAAACTGAAGACTTCGCTCGGGCGACCAACCATAAAGAGGATCAGGGTAATCGTTGTTGTCTTTAAACGGCATTTCAATCGTGTAAGACAAGCACTTGAATTGTTCCCCCACCCAATTTGAGCCTACCGTTAGGTTAGCTTTACTCGGCTCATCTTTGTCATAGCCAAACTCATCTTGGAATTCAGGAGTCACAGTATGCAGTGCCTGTTTGAATGCAGTTTCAAGTGAAGCCAATCGCTCATCATAAGAGGGAATGCCTTCTGAACCCGCAACAAAGTTGTAAGGGATCGCTTCATCGCCGTGAATATCAAGAAACATGTCCACACCAGTTTCAAGCATCTTCTCTCTTACCAAAAAGACTTCAGGACTTTTCTCCATACTTGGAGATTGCCATTCACGGTTAAGGTTTACACCAATCGCGTTACAACGTAGATGTCCACGGATACTGCCATCAGGGTTCATGTTTGGTACAACATAAAGTACCGCTTTATCAAGTAACGCACGAGCACCTGTGTCTTCATCATCAATCAGGCGCTGAATCATCCCTTCCATAAACCATTCGGCCATGGTTTCACCTGGGTGCTGCCTAGCGATGACCCAGATTTTCTTCTTGCCTTCTTCCGGTTCGCCAAAAGTCAGTAAGCTCATGTCATTGCCATCAAGGGTATGCCCTAGAGTTTCCAGTTTGCAGTGATGAGCGCTTTGCGCGGCATGCAACAGATCTTGGTGTCGGTCATAGCTATAAGGCGCAAAATAGGCAAAGTAAACTGAGCCATGTTCAGGAATCACGGTAAAACTAAGCGTATCACCGTCAAATTCGGCCGGAATTCGGAACCACTCTTCTCGGTCATAAGAGGCCACTACGTCATAATCCTTCCAACCCTCTGGATACGCAGAGTTTTTCAGGTCAACTATCTGAATAGAATGTGACTGCTCAGCTTCTGTCTCCAGTCGAAAGTGGAACCACTGATAAAACTCAGATTGGTTGTCATTAGGAATCTTAAGTTGAATTGCATCTTTGTCATCTGCGTTGACGACTTCAATACTACCACTTTCGAAATTGCTGAAGATCTTCATTGAATTACTTTCCTTATCAATAAGAGCGAGATTGCCAGACAGGCTAACACAAAGGTTAGTGCACCAAAATGAAAATGCAGACTCCTGACAAAAGGTTTGCAAGTGATACTTATCCGACGCAAACGTTTTGGTTCAACTTCATTATAAAAAGTTATGCGAGATTTAGAAAAACTCGTGCATCGAATGCATTTTCTGCGATAATTGTTTCAATTTATAACATGCCACAGATGATATTATTATCAGATGTTAATTCTGTGTTATACCAACTATATGAGACTATTATGTGGAATAAACTCAACAAATCAATGATGTTCTGCCAAGCAATGTTTGGTTTATCATTCTACGGTGTGATGGTTATCCTGACCCGCTTCTTCTTAGAAGATCTGGGGTATAGTGAAGCGGACACCATGATGGTTGTCGGGGCTTTCTCTTCTATCGGTCCACTGTTCGCTATCGCGGGTGGCTTCATAGCAGATAAATTCCTTGGAGCCTACCGTTCACTCACTATTGCTTACGGCACTTTTGCAACTGGCTATACGCTACTCGTGCTAGGTGCATCAACAACGAACGTGCCAATGAGCCTTGTCGGTATCGCACTGGCGAGCTACGCGCGTGGTTTGATGTCTCCTTCTTATCCAAGTCTATACAAACGCACTTTTTCTACTGAAGAAGACTTCGAAAACGGCTATCCCGTCAACTACTCGGTCAACAATGTCGGTGCACTTCTCGGCCAATATCTGTTCCCAATGTTTGTCCTGGCAATCGGGTTCCATGGTAGCTTCATGCTGTCTGCGGTAATGGCTGGTTTCGCTTTTGTTACCCTAGTCATCTTCAACAAACAGTTAGTTGGTGTGGGTGCAGATATCGACAAGAACTCAGTGAGTGTTAAAAACTGGCTGTCGTTCTTTGCCCTTTCGGCAGCAATGGTTGGCTTAGTGTTCTTCATGTTCTCAAACATGGATATTGGCCAGAACATTGTCTACGCCATCGGTGCTGCAGCTATCCTGTATTTCATCACATTAATGATCAAGTCAGGTAAGTCAGACGCGTTGAAAATGGGCACAATCCTTATCATGACTGTACTCACGACCTGCTTCTTCGTGTACTACGGTCAAATGATGACCTCTATGACCATGGTAACCATCAACACCATGCGTGGTGACCTGTTCAACATCATCCCTATCGCTCCGGAAGCATCAATGGCAATGAACCCACTTTGGTGTATTGTTGCGGGCCCTGTGATTGCCATGACGTTTTCTTCTCTGGAGAAAAAAGGCATCAACTTCTCCACTGCGACAAAGATCGGCTTTGCGTTTATCTTCACCGCTATCGCCTTTGGTATTCTGACAATGGCTGTAATGAACATTGGTGAAGACGTTGTGATTCGTCCTGAAGTCTTCTTAGCGATTCACTTCTTCCAAGCATTTGCCGAAGTTATCGTTGGTAGCTTGGTAGTCGCCTTTATCCTTTCAGTCGCTCCAAAACACATTGAAGGTTTCTCGGTGTCGCTCTTCTCAGTGGCGATGGCATTGAGTGGTATCGTGGGCGCGGTATTCTCAACCTCAATCGCACTCGAAAAAGGCCAGGAAATAACGCAAGAGATCGTACAAAACGTTTACGGTGATTACTTCCAATTGCTAACTGTACTAGCCGTAGTCATGGTTGCAATTGCTCTGATTTCTTCTGTCATCATTCGTAAGATGCTAGATGCAGCTCGTGCAGATGAGCAGCCTGAGTTAGTTGAAGCTGAAAGCTAATAGATTCATGAAACAGAAAGCCCCGGTTTATATCCGGGGCTTTTTATTAGGTGCTAGCAAAAAACCAATAAAGACGTATTTAGTCTCTATTAGAAGAAGAGTGGGTGCGGTACTTATAATCCACGCTTAGTACTGGCTGGTATGCCACTTCACCATCAGAATTTACAAGCTCTTTTACAGATACACTAGATTGAATGATTTTAAATGAACTAGTATCCACAAGCTCACCTGAATAGTAATCCACAGTGCGGCTCAGCTCGTAAGGCGATTTATTGTTGATTTGATCGGCCATTGCATGCCCAGCAGAAAACGCAGCATCACTACTCTGTACAATGTCTCCCGTCATCGTGACGGATTTTAGAGAAGTGTTACCACTTAAACCTGCAACAGCAAAAGAACTAAACAACAATACGCTAGATAGACTGATTAACTTAATCATAACTGACTCCTTAGTTACCTTAAAATCGAGCCTTGTGCCTCGCTCGAATACCTAAATGGTACGTAAAAGAAGACCGATAGGGATTAGAAAATCTTGCACTTGTTATTCAACAAATTCGACGATTACTTAAAACTAGTTGTTGTATAAAAATTAGGGTTTTAGTGGTCCAAGATATGCTAATAAGATAATTTTATGTGACTTCAATCACTTATTATTTCGAGTCTAGAACGAAGAAAGCGGAAGGCTTTTACTCTTTATAATTATTTCTCATAAAATAAGTAACAAATGTCATAATAAAAACTGATAAATTTAATCAACTATTGAGAATAGTCCACCCGATACATGAGTTGTTGCCCGTCAGAGCACGGTCAAAACTAAGCCACCTAAGATCAACATCGTTCCTGATAGGCGGGTAACTAAAAACTTTTCAGATAGCCAAATAATTCCAAATATCATCCCAAACACAATACTAAGCTGACGCAACGCGACCACATAACTTACATTCTCCGTCATTGTCATTGCGTAAAGCACCAGCCCATAAGTGGTTGACATCATTGTGCCTGCAATGGCTGAAGGCTTCTTGATAGCCCAAGCATCTTTAAAGTCATCAAATCGCTTAGCAACTAATAGATAGCTCGCGATACACAACGCAATTGACCAAAACTGTATCCCCAAATAGAAAACCGCAGAGGCTTTATCACTCACTACTTGTTGAAAAGCATTACCCAAAATTACTAGAGCTTCTTTATCAAGGATCGAATAACCCGAGGTTCCAAGCGCAGCAATAAGAGCAAACAACACACCAGCATTGAGGTATCCCTGCAAATTAAACTGCCTGAATGATTCTAAAGGAACAAATAGACAACCGAGTGTGATAAGCGAGAAGCCAACCCAGCTAAGCGTCGACAAATCATAACCAAGAGCAACCGTACCTGCGCCTACCATCAATACAGGTAGTGCCCGCGCAATAGGATAAATCACGCCAATATCCGCTTGCTTGTATGCGAACCCAAGGCCCAGCATGTAAACCATCTGGGCAATACCACTAGCCAATAGAATCCACCAGAAGGTTTGAGGGAATGAATCGACACCAACTTGATTGATGTACCAGACGATATAAGGAGTGAGCAGCAACGCCGCCGCTGAACTACTGGCGAGAAAGAAAGCTGGCCCCGAAGCTTTATTGCTTTTGCTGAGCAAGTTCCATCCTGCATGAAGAAAAGCAGAAATAACAACCAGAAACATAGCCCAAACAGACATAGAAAATCCTTGTAAAAAAGGGCTTCCACAAACGGAAGCCCATCAAATTAAGAGAAGAGATTAGTGGTTTAGTACAGCAATAGATTCGATGCTAATTGCATCGTGGCGCCAATACTCGATATCACAATCGATAAGCTCACCATGCTGGTTGTAGTTAATACGCTCGACGACCATAGCTGGTGTACCAGACGTAGCTCTCAACGCCTGAGCGGTATCTCCGAGCAAACTACTGGTACTGATGCGATATCGAATTTTCTGATACACCATGCCGAAGTGATCACGATAGATATCGGTAAGCGATTGAGATAAATCGAAGTCCAAAAGATTAGGAAACAGCTCAGGACGAATATAGTTAGTGACAAACACCACAGGGCGATCTTCCAGATACCTTACCCTATCCACCTTATAAACATCGGAGAATGGTTGAAGCCCAAGAAGGCTAGCAGCCTGCTTATTGGCAAGAATGCCCTTTGCCGCAATCAGTTCAGTCTGTGGGGAACGGTTTTGCGCCAGCGCCATATTGGTAAAATTCAACGTCTGCGTAGGGTCATACTTCAAAGGCTCTGGAGAAATGAACCAACCACGGCGGTCTTCGCGATAGATACGACCTTCCGCTTCCAGCAATGACAAGGCTTCACGTAATGTCACACGAGTGGTATCAAACGATTCTGACAGTTTACGCTCTGCTGGCAATTTTTGCCGCGGTGAAAGTAAACCGGATTCAATCTGCTCGACAATAGAATCTTTAATTTTTACGTACTGCACCCGTTGTCCTTACCTTTTACGCCACGCTTGCGTTCTGTTTTCTAACCATTTCCCTAGCGTCATGTGCACTAGCTTTGCGACCGTAGCTGAAATCATGATCATCACCGCCATCGCTGCTGCAGCGCCCGTCTGACCTGCATCGTCCATATTCAATACAGAAACAGAAGCCGGAATGGTTTCAGTTGAATAGATGAATACTACCGCAGAAGTGGTGGTTAATGCATTAATAAACAGATACGTAGCGATATCCAATGTCGCAGGGACACAGACGGGCAAAGTCACTTTAAAGAACAGCTTATATTGAGGCAACTTGACGGAAGCTGCTGTTGCCTCGATTTCTGCTGGGATCTGCTTCAGCGCCGTCACGGCTGTCATATGACCGACAGTGTAATAGTGAACCACTGTATTGATTACCAGAAAGGCCATCGTGCCATAGAGGAAGCTCAGCGGGTTATTGGCATCGTTAAAGTAGAAAATATAGCCCAAGCCTAACACCATGCCCGGCACGGTCATGGGTACCACACTCAGCATTTGCATTGCCTGCCTTACAGGAGCAAAGGCGCGTCCTTTCTCGATGCAATATGCTCCGACAAAAATCAATGCGGTACCAATAATGGCAGTCCATGTCGCCAGCGATAATGAGTTGAAGTACGGTTGCCAACCATAAGTACTCATCTCGGCGAAGTTATAGTTATTCAGCGTTAGTGCTTTATTCCAAGGCCAGAAGGTCACCAAGGAACCATAAACCGCCATGCCCAATACCGTAATGACCGCTAATGAGATCAATGAACAATACAGGAAGCAAGCGCCATCTCGAACTTTGTTCGGTTCAGGTTGATAAGGTACGGAGCGCGTATCAAACAAGCTCTTTTGTTTTTTCTGCACCCAACGGTCTGCCACGAATGCTAACAAAGCGGGAATCAACAACAGAATACTGGTCACTGCACCCATAGAGAAGTTTTGCTGCCCGACAACCTGCTTAAAGATATCCGTAGCAAGAACGTTATAGCTTCCACCGATGACTTTTGGCACACCAAAATCACACACAACTAAAGTGAAGACAACGATCAGCGTGCTGATCAATCCGTATTTCGCTGCGGGTAAAGTCACCATAAAGAACGTTTTCAGTGGAGATGTTTTCAACGCGCGAGCGGCTTCATACAAACGCGCGTCAGACGTACGAAGCGAGGTAGTCAGTATCATCAACGCATGGGGGAAGGTCCAGAAAATCAAACCTAACGAAATACCAATTAGACCATACACAGAATGACCGCCCAGCACTTCTTTCGCTATACCCTGATTACCAAACAAAAAAATCAGGCTGATCGCAGGTAACAGCGAAGGTGCAAGAATAGGCGCTGCACCCAAGACATGGAACAAGCCCTTCATCGGCATACAAGAGCGAGTCAATGCGTAGGCATAGCCAAACGCCAGAACACCAACAACAGCGGTTACCAACAATCCAACCGTCAATGTATTCCCGAGAGACTGCCACAGGCTCGCCTGTGAAAAATAGCTGGCAAAATTGGCTAAACCAACAAATTCACCTTCCGTACCCTGCACGCTTTTCGCCAACATCGCCCATAGAGGCATGACGATAAAAATCACCAGCAACGAAAATAGAAGCGCAAGTAAGCTAAACAAGACGATGTTATCGCGGCTGATACGTTTTAAGTGGCTGGTAGAATGATTCTTCAGAGCAATCAGCGTCGAACTATTCATTGTATTACTGTCCATTGCATTCATCCTAAGCCGCAATCGCTTTGTCGCCATTTGCGCTCAACGCTGGGTAGGCTCTGGCTCCTCGCTCGGCAAACTGAATGTAGCGAATGTCGCCAACACGCAGCTTCATGTTTTGCGCTTGTTCACCGGAAACGTCAACAAAGATAGGAGCAGCGTGTTTGTCGTGCTGCAACTCACACTCATATCGGCAGAACGACCCTAAAAATTCATAGGTACGAATACGGACTGGCAACGCATCCTTTACTTCTTCGGAAAAGCGAATATTCTCTGGACGGATTGCTAAGTCAAAACGATCACCACGGACCAGATTTCTGTTTTCCAACACCGGGGCTTGAATGAGGGACTCTGCAATGCGTAGCTGACTGTCAGTTGCCACCGAAGCACCAATAAAATTCATGCTACCAACAAACTCAGCAACAAATCGGGTTGCTGGTTGTTGATAGATTTCCTGTGGCGTGCCAACTTGCTCAATTACGCCGTGATTCATCACCACAATGCGATCTGCCATCGACAGCGCTTCATCCTGATCATGAGTCACCATAATGGTTGTAATGCCCAGCTTACGTTGTAGTTTACAAATCTCATCACGCAAGTGAACACGTACTTTGGCGTCAAGTGCAGATAAAGGTTCATCAAGTAGTAGTAGGCCTGGAGAAAGGGCTAAAGCACGAGCAAGTGCGACACGCTGCTGCTGACCACCAGATAGCTGATTTGGATACTTTTGCCCAGATGTAGGAAGTCCAATCATCTCCAGCCAGTAATCGACTTTCTCCAGTGCTTCTTGATTCGACATGCCTTGATTCTTCAGGCCAATAGCAATGTTTTCTTGCACAGTCAGATTGGGAAACAGAGCATACGATTGGAATACAATGCCAAAATCGCGCTTTTCAGGTGGTAGGAAAGTAGTCTCTTCACCGTGTTGAGAAATTGAACCTGAAGTTGGAAGATCGAGCCCAGCAATGGCTCTCAGTAGCGTCGTTTTACCGCAGCCAGATGGCCCAAGGAAACAAACAAACTCGCCTTTTTCAATGGCAAGTGAGATATTTTTAAGCGCTGTAAATTGCCCGAATTGCTTTACAACGTTTTCAATCTGTAGATAAGGTTGGTTAGTTGGCATAACACACTCTCCAAATGGTATATACCAACTCTAAATCTGGTTTATTTCAGACGCATTACAAATTTATAGACCAAAGATGACAAAAGCATGAAGGCAGGATGATTTAACCACCAAGACCGACTCAGATTAATCCCAAGCGACAGACATTTTGTAATATGGGATATCCCCCTTGTAAAAGCGCTCACCCTGCTCTGTCATACCAAATCTTTTATACAGCGATAATGCGCTTTCACGAGCATCACACCAAAAAACAATGACGCCCGTACTTTGCAATTCACTAATTATAACCTTGAGTACGTTTGAACCTATCCCCTGCCCTTGATACTCCGGAGAAGTAGCAAACTTTCTCAATCGAGCGACATTGTCAGAGACGAATACAGAAGCGACACAGACTAACTCTCCAGCGACAAACGCACCAAAATGTAAACCCACGTCATCTTCTTCCACACGGCAAAAATCGATACTCTTCTCTGGCCAAAGTACCTGATGCCTTAAAGCAAGCGTGTCTTCTGCTGATATTTTTCTAACGTCCATGATTTCTTCTACCTCGAATAACCTTTGAACAAATTTGCCTGTGATGAATCCAAAATGCAAAAGGGAGAGCCTATGCTCTCCCTAAAATACTCAGCCATAAGAGGCCAGTAAGGTTATCAAAACCTTATGATTTTGGCTCTGATTTTGCGTCAAATTTCGCAGACCAAGTTGCAAGAATGTCTGCTCGCTTGCTACCCATTTGAGCAAAGTCCATCTCTGCCATGTTCTCTTGTACATTAGGGAAGTTAGAGACGCTTGCTTTGACATCTTTATGAGCAACAACCGGGTACATTTCTACATACAGCTCGTTTGCTGCTTTAGAAATAGACCAATCAACAACACGTTTCGCCGCTTCGGACTCTTTAACCAGACCTACTGCTTCTGATTCCCAACCAATGCCCTTAGGTGTGATCACAGCCAAAGGTGCGCCCTGAGTCTTCAGCTTAGCACCACGGCTAGCCATAGAAATACCAATCGCTACTTCGCCCATACCCGCTTGTACACATGGCTTAGAACCTGAGTGCGTATAATGTGCGATGTTTTTATCCAGCGCCTTCATGTAGTTCCAACCTTTGTCTTCACCCATGTTTTGTAGCCATGCAGAAACCTGCATGTAACCTGTACCAGAAGACGCAGGGTTTGGCATCGCAATGTGACCTTTGTAGACCGGATCTGTCAGGTCTTCCCACGACGTAGGTTTAGGTAGGTTCAACTGTTTCGCCACCGCTTCATTGAAACAAACTGCGTTGAAAAATGCATCATTACCAAACCAAGCTTGATTCGATTGCGGGTCGTTAAGGTTCGCATGTAGGGACTCTACACCATTAGGCGTGTATGGCTTAAGCAAACCTTGGTCTTTCAATAATGCCATTGAAGAACCTGCCAGGCCCCATACAACTTCTGCACGTGGGTTGTTTTTTTCTGCCAGTAACTTAGCAGTCATAATACCCGTAGAATCGCGAACCCACTTGATCTTGATGTCTGGGTTTTCTTTCTCAAACGCAGACTTGTACTTTGCAAGAATGTCCGTTTCGAAAGCGGTGTAAACCGTTACTTCCTGAGACGCCATTGCATTCGTTGCTAGCAGAGAGACAAGTGCAGCCAGCGATCCTTTCATCAAACGGTTTTTCATCATTTTCTCCAATTAAGACTATTTGTTTGAGACCGATTGACATTGCATTCTCTTTGCAAAAGTCGATTGGTCTGTACCAGTTAACGATATACACCCTAAAATGGCTTTGTGACGATTCTATGAATAAAAAATGGCACTTTTTAGAAACCTATCCAGAAATTTGACCAAGTTAAAATCCCACAACGATGCGATGTTAAAGTTTTATGAATTTCAGTTTTTGTCTATTTACTCATCGTTTTCTGCCCTGTTAGAGTGAGTTCAAATTCTGGTGTATACCAAAAACAACAATCATGGATATTAGGATGAAAAACGAATACTTACTGCTAACTCCTGGACCACTTTCGACATCAGAAACGGTCCGTGAAGCTATGTTAAAAGACTGGTGTACTTGGGATGATGAATACAACAAAGACATCGTAGAAGTGATTCGTATTAAATTGACAAAGCTGGCGACTCAACACCAGGGCTATACGAGTGTACTTATGCAAGGCAGTGGAACAGCGTCAGTTGAAGCAACCATTGGCAGTGCGATAGCAAAAGAAGGCAAACTGCTTGTTGTTGACAACGGTGCCTACGGCGCTCGAATTGCACAAATCGCACAATACCTAGATATCCCTTGCCATGTAGTTTCCCCAGGCGAAACATCACAGCCACACTTGAACGAGGTGGAAACTGCATTGGCAACGGATCCAGGTATTACTCACGTTGCCATTGTTCATTGCGAAACAACAACTGGCATGCTGAATCCAATTGAGGCTATTACTCAATTGGCAAAACAACACGGTAAAGTTGTCATCCTAGACGCGATGTCTAGCTTTGGCGGTATTCCAATGGACATTGGCGAAATGGGCGTCGACTTTATGATCAGCTCTGCCAACAAATGTATTCAAGGTGTACCAGGGTTTGGTTTTGTCATAGCAAAGCAAAGCGAACTGGAAAGATGCCAAGGGCAAGCCCGTTCATTGAGCCTAGATTTGTACGATCAGTGGAAGTGTATGGAAATGAACCATGGAAAATGGCGTTTCACATCTCCAACTCACACTGTACGCGCGTTTTACCAAGCGCTGTTAGAGCTCGAACAGGAAGGCGGGGTTCAGGCACGTCACACTCGTTATCAAACTAACCAGACAACTCTAGTCGAAGGTATGCGTTCATTAGGCTTTGAACCATTGTTAAGCGATGATCTTCACTCACCAATTATTACTTCTTTCTACTCCCCGACTCATCCGGACTATCAATTTAAGGCGTTTTATGACCGCCTGAAAGAGCAAGGGTTTGTCATCTATCCGGGCAAGGTATCTAACGCAGATTGCTTCCGAATTGGCAATATTGGCGAAGTATACCCGCAGGATATTGAGCGTTTGATCGGTGCAATCAAGAACGCCATGTACTGGAAAGAAGCGCAAACGGTAGCTTAATCATGACTCAGTCGATAAAACCAACCCACTTTCGCAGTGAAGGAGATGTGAATACCACGCCTGCTCGACAGGCTTGGAACGCATCCCTAAACGACGAACGTACGCAAGAACTGCTACAGCGCGATAGCGACGTCTTTCTGCATCAGGCCATGTCTACACCGTGTCTGGACGCACTTGAAGCAGCCGAAGGAATCTATATTCAAGATGCCACAGGCAAAAAGTACATGGATTTTCATGGCAACAACGTTCACCAGCTCGGCTACGGTCATTCACATGTGATTAAGCGTGTCACCGAACAGATTGCGAATCTGCCATTTTCGCCTCGCCGCTTCACCAATGAAACCGCGATTCAATGCGCTGAAAAACTCACGCAGATCTGTGGTGGAGAGCTCAACAGAGTCTTGTTCGCCCCAGGCGGCACATCGGCAATAGGCATGGCACTCAAGTTAGCTCGTCATGTCACTGGCAACTTTAAAGTGGTCTCTTTGTGGGACTCTTTTCACGGTGCCTCTCTGGACGCAATCTCCGTTGGCGGTGAAGCCTGTTTCCGTGAAGGTATGGGCCCTTTAATGGCAGGAGTAGAACGTATTCCGCCTGCTGTATCCTACCGCGGTGCTTTCCAGAACGCCTCTTCTGATGGTAGCGATGTTCACTATGCCGACTATCTGGAATATGTGATTGAAAAAGAAGGCGGCATTGGTGCTTTTATTGCCGAAGCTGTGCGCAATACCGATGTTCAGGTACCCAGCAAAGCCTACTGGAAACGTATTCGTGAGATATGCGATAAGCACAATGTCATGCTCATTATTGACGACATTCCTAACGGCATGGGGCGCAGCGGAGAATGGTTCACGTATCAAGCCTATGACATCGAACCTGACATATTGTGTATTGGAAAAGGTTTTGGTGGTGGATTGGTTCCCATTGCAGCGATGGTAACCAAAGACAAATATAACACTGCAGAGCAAATTTCTATGGGTCATTACACCCACGAGAAGAGTCCAATAGGCTGCGCCGCTGCACTCGCAACTATGGAAGCTATAGAGCAAGAAGGTTTACTGGAAAAAGTAAAAGACGATAGCGAATTTGTACGTGAAAAGTTGCTGGAAATGAAAGAGAAATACCCAGTAATCGGAGACGTTCGCGGCATCGGTTTACTTTGGGGCGTAGAACTCGTGACAAATAGGCAAACCAAACAAAGAGCGTTTGATGAAGCGGAAGCCGTACTTTATCAATGTCTGAATAATGGCTTGAGCTTTAAAGTTTCTCAAGGCAATGTTATTCAGCTCAGCCCACCATTAATTATTTCACGTCAGCAACTTACCGAAGCGCTGGCTATCTTTGAAGAAGCGATTGCCAATGTATGTAATGAACACAACTACTGATAACAGGATATCAATTATGACTCACTCTCACTCACCGATTCAGGCTGTCATCTTTGACTGGGCTGGCACCATTGTAGATTTTGGTTCATTCGCACCAACCAGCATCTTTGTTGAAGCATTCAAACAAGGTTTCGACTTTGATATCAACTTAGCAGAAGCACGCGAGCCAATGGGGCTTGGAAAATGGGACCACATTCAGGCGGTAGGTCGCCTTCCGGCTGTAGATAAACGTTGGAATGAGCAGTTTGGTCGTTCTATGAATAGCGATGACATTGACCGTATTTACGCAACCTTTATGCCCCTGCAAAAAGCAAAAGTCGCTGACCACGCAGAACCCATCCTGAACGCGATTCAAGTCGTCGATGATTTAAAAGCTCATGGCATCAAGATTGGATCTTGCTCTGGTTATCCTCGTGAAGTCATGGATGTGTTAATCCCTGTCGCTGCTGACTATGGTTATAAACCTGATTATGTTGTTGCGACAGACGACCTTCCTCAAGGAGGCCGCCCTGCACCTTATATGGCACTAAAAAACGTCATCGAGCTGAACGTAACGGATGTAAAGTCATGCATTAAAGTGGATGACGCGGCACCTGGCATCGACGAAGGACACAATGCTGGTATGTGGACGGTAGGCCTACTGCTTTCTGGCAATGAAGCGGGTTTAACGTTTGAAGAATATCAGAAGGCTGATGAAGCAACACTGAATGCTGCGCGTGAAAAAGCGAAAGTGAAGTTAATGAAGAGCGCGCCACATTACTTGATTGACACAATCTCTGAGCTACCTGACGTGGTTAAAGATATTGAACGCCGTCTGGAAGCGGGTGAGCGTCCTTAACCCAGCAGTTCGTTCATAGTAGAAAAGCCAGTAGCCCTTTGCTACTGGCTTTTGTTTTTAAAAAGACAACAGGCGTTGCATTTCCACAAGGAACTCTACCATTACCACAGTGCCTTCCTCAGTGAGTGTCCAGCAGAACAGGGCAAAATTGGCAAACAGCGTTAGCCAGAATAAACTCTTAAAGCCAATGTCATTGTACTTATGGTGCAACACAGATTGAGCAAGCAAAGCTCCCGGCCAGCCTCCGACAATATTCAAAACGTGAAAAGTCAACGAAGGAACACGCCACCCGCCAGTGTGAAGTGCATGTTTATCCAGTGCATAAACCATATAAGCAATCGTGCTTAACGCAATATAAAGGACAAACGACAGCGGTGGATAATCAAGAAGAAACACACTTGCTACTAGCGTGGTAAAAAACCAAATCGCAATAGACAAAGAGAAATTAAACACAACTTGCCTTTCGACATTGACAGCACGGATACCACCTTGGGCATCTTTCGCCAATCGAAACTGAACTCGCTCACTGATTCTTGGAGGATGACCGTATGCTTCTAGGTCACAAAGATGAAACTTGATTTGTGCTTCCTGATCATCAACCGAAATATACCCGTAGCCCTTAGTATCGTGCCACTCACTAATGGTTCCTTGAATCGCCATTATGGTCCCTCACTCTCTCAGGCTCCCTGCCTAAGATTCCTTAGCCAAACACAACGTATTTTCGTTTTACTTCTTAGTTCTAGTTTAGTTGCATAATCAACAAGTCGCCTAATAAAACATTCAATAATGCCTCACTCATTTAATATTCAGATCAAGAATCAATACTGACAGGTTCTGACACTCCCCTGCCATAAACTCAGTTTCGAACTCAACACCAACAGAAAAGGAGTAATACAATGGAAAACGTAATTGAAATGGTTAGCTTTAAGCTACTGGCAGGAACAACATCTGAAGACTTTATCGTAGCCGCCAATCAAAGCCAGAAATTCGTTGCGACATTAAAAGGCTTCCAATATCGTTCTTTAAGCCATGATGCAGAAAACGATACATGGACCGATGTGGTCTACTGGGACTCAATGGAAGACGCTAAGTCGGCAGGCGAGCAGTTTGTAAACTGTGCAGAGTGTCAGCCGTTAATGGCATTGATTGATTCTGAATCGGTCAACATGCAACATCAAGTTCTACGTATGAGCGATCTGGCCGCTAAGTATCAGTAGAATTGACTTAACGCTAGCTTAAGGAGGGTGCATAATGTGCCCTCCTGTAAGGAGAAAGGAACAGATGAGTAAATCTGAACGACTGTTTGAGCTGCTGACTTTGCTACGCTCAAAACGTTATGCAGTCACAGCTTCTGAGCTAGCCCAAACTATGGAAGTGAGCGAACGAACTATCTACCGAGATATTCAATCACTCATGAATTCCGGGGTTCCAATTCAGGGCGAAGCAGGCGTTGGTTACATCTTACAGGCGGGCGCGCATTTGCCACCATTGATGTTCTCAGAACGAGAAATGATGGCACTGGAACTCGGAATGAGGATGGTTCGAGCTTGGTCAGACAGTGATCTAGCAGATGCTTCCATCAGCGCATCAAACAAAATCCTCTCCGTATTGCCAGACAAACTCAAACAACAGGTTGAGAGCTTTCCGATACTGGTGCCTGACTTTTATACTCAGACCGAATCGGCTCGCCACGGGCAAATGCTCAGACATGCAATTGATGCAAAGTTGAAAATAGAGATTGATTACGTCGCTGAAAGTGGGGCTAGAACGAAGCGTACTCTGCAACCTCTCGGGCAAATGTTTTGGGGAAAAGTCTGGACGCTAGTCGCATGGTGCGAACTAAGAGACGATTATCGTCACTTCAGATTGGATCGGATTGAAAAGCTAAGCATCCTAGACCAGCAGTTTGAGACCAATAAAACTAAGTCTCTAGAACACTTTATTACGCTTTACTCACCAAAGGACTAGCAGGCAACTCTTAAGATGAGCGGGGAAATGTTGACCGCCATCATACAACCATTCATGTCATTTACCACGTCGAACTCAACATATTCCATAATGTACGGCGGTCCTTCGTCCCTACTCATATCTCTGAAATGAAAGAAAACTTTCTGATGTGAATTTTTCTTAATAGATATTAAACCGTAGCCATGTTTGGCATCATACTCAATGATTGTTCCCTGCATAATCTTTCCGTACATCTTTTGTCTATATTGACAATAAATACTCACTGCAGGGAATAATGGATCACACAGTAATTAAGCGCGTAGAATACTCTTCAGTTCAAGTAGTGATTCAACCGTGTAGTTTGGTTCAATCCCTTCCACTTCATCTTCTTGAGTTGTATTTAACCAGCAGGTCTCAATCCCAAAGTTAATTCCACCTAAGATGTCAGAATGAGGGTTATCACCCACCATCAACACTTTACTCTTACAAGGGTTGCCCATCTTTTCCAATGCGTGAGAAAAAATCCCCACATCTGGCTTAGCGATACCGACTTCTTCAGAAATAATCACGTGCTCGAAGTAATCTGTCATTCCTGTTCGTTCTAATCGAATCGCCTGAAGTTCAGTAAAGCCATTGGTAATGATCCCTAGCTTGGCTTTACCTTGTAATGCCTCCATCAGTTCTTTTGCTCCGGGTAGCAAGGTACAAATATCGGCCATTGCATCAAGAAAAGCGCTGTTCAGTTCAGAGGTCGTTGTTTCTAGCTTCTCAGCCCAAGTTTTAAATCGGGTGTGCTTTAATTCATGTGCAGTGATAGTGCCATTCTGATAATCCACCCAAAGAGGTTTATTGACCGTTTGGTAATGGTTGTAGTCTTCTTGGGTAAATTCAATCCCTTTGCGAGAGAACATCAGCTGCATCCCTTTAAAGGCATCAAAATGGAACAGGGTTTCGTCAGCATCGAATAAGATCCAATCGTATTTCATTTTTCTCTCCTCAATTTTCATCGCTAGTGTAGATTGTTTTCCACAAGATGATAATCTACTAATCAAGAAACTGATTGTTTACTATTACTCAACCAATGCAAGCCTATTCATCAATACCTGTTTTTGTCGCTGTAGTGGAAAGTGGTAGCTTCTCCACTGCCGCTGAAAAGCTCCATATCACCAAGTCCGCGGTCAGTAAGCGCATTAACCAGCTGGAAGATGAGTTGGGTATTCGCCTGCTTAATCGTACCACTCGCAAATTAAGCCTCACCGAAGCCGGACAACGCTATTACGATTATGTCGCCCAATCACTTAGCCTTGCACAACAAGGTATTGATGCCGTTACTGAACTGCAAGGAAAGCCAAGGGGTAAGCTCAAGATTACGGCACCAATGTCCTTCGGTGTTCTACACGTTGCTCCTTTGGTCGCAGAATTTCTGACTCTGTACCCAGATCTGGAAATCGACCTGCAACTGGAAGATCAAATGGTAGACTTGGTCCAAGACGGGTTTGATTTAGGCATCCGCATTGGTCATCTACCACTTTCTAACCTAGTTGCCAAAAGGCTAACCACTTGTCGTAGCATTCTTTGCGCCTCTCAATCTTACTTGGATGAGCATGGTGAGCCAGAAAAGCCCAGCGATCTTAGCCTTCACAATTGTCTACGTTACGCCTACTTTCGTGGCGGCAGCGAGTGGACTTTCGAAAGCCCTACAGGGCCAGTTAGCGTGGTACCGAAAGGTAAACTGGTCGTAAACAACAGTGAAGCAATCCGCAGAGCACTGCTGGAAGGCTTGGGGATTGGTCAATTGCCTACATTCATCGTGGCAAAAGACATTGCAGCCGGTACGCTCAAACCCATTATGACGGCTTACACACTCCCTTCTCACTCTGTTTATGCTGTTTTTCCAGAAAGAAAGCACTTACCACTAAAAGTCCGCGCGTTTGTGGATTTTATCGCCGAGAAATTTGGATCAGACGTTCCCTATTGGGATTTGATTCAGCCTGCACATAAACCTTGAACGATGAGTCACTTAAGATGTGACTCCGTCCTCACATAGCGCCGAATTCCCCGACTCTAACTCTATTTCATGACCTGAAACAAAGGTGAGAGCACTATAGAGTCACACAATTGAGCCATTCTTTGTTCCGTTGTATCCGAGGTCTTTATGAAACGATTTTTTCCTTCTAGCGTGATGCTCACTCCGTTCGTGGTTAAACATTATTCTGAACCAGAACAAGGCGATACCAATAAGGGCTCTAGTCCTAACCCTGTTGAGAAAACAGAAAATGAAAAGAAAAAGCACATAAAAAAGAAACAATAACGCTTTCTTTGTTCCATTAAGGACGACTTGATGTAAGCTAAAAACGTCAGTTTGATAAGGAAACAAATAATGAAAAAGATTGCAGTTATCCTCAGCGGCTCAGGTGTATTTGACGGCGCTGAAATTCATGAATCCGTGCTTGCGCTACATGCCATCGAAAAACAAGGAGCAAGCTGGCATTGCTTCGCGCCAAACATTGAGCAGCTTCATGTGATAAACCATATTACTGGGGAAGAAATGGCGGAGACACGCAATGTCTTGACTGAAGCTGCTCGTATAGCACGGGGCAACATTGAAGATGTGGCGAAACTCAATGCTGAAGAATTTGACGCACTCCTTCTGCCTGGTGGGTTTGGTGCGGCAAAAAACCTGACTGATTTTGCAATCAATGGAGCCGAGTGCAGCATCAATACTCACGTTGCTTCTGCTTGTCGAGCTTTCGCCCAAGCCAGAAAGCCAGCCGGCTATCTGTGCATTGCACCAGCTATCATTCCGATGATTTACGACAGTGGCGTCAAAGGGACAATCGGTAATGATGAAGCCACTGCTTCTGCATTCAATGCATTGGGAGGCGAACATATTACTTGCGAGGTGGACGACATCGTCTTCGATGAAGAACACAAAGTGCTTTCAACACCTGCATATATGTTAGCGGGCAATATTTCTCAGGCAGCCAGTGGCATCGAAAAACTAGTAAGCAAACTTATAGAAGTTGCTTAATTTCTCCATTCAACACTACAGCCCTCTGCTCAATCAGAGGGCTTTTTTAATTTTCCACACAAAGCCATCGCTGAAGAATATTACGACAATCACGATTCCTGTTGAACAAACGGTTGCGATAACCCACTAATATTTAACATTTTTATCACTACCCGAATACTCATCTGACCAAGCTCACAAATCCAGTGCACACCTACCACTTTTGGGTAGGCAAATTGTTTGAGATCAAAATTGCTACGACCTTGGATATGCCAATCTATTTGTAGTTTTTATTCTAAATATATTCGGAGCAAGTCGATGACAAGTGCATTTTTTATCCCTACTGTAAACTTAATGGGTGCTGGCTGTTTAAAGGACGCAGCAGACAGCGTGCAGTCTCAGGGCTTCAAAAAAGGTCTGATCGTTACAGACAAGATTCTTAACCAAATCGGTGTAGTAAAACAGGTTCAAGATCTACTGACAGAACGTGACGTCCAAACTGTAGTTTTTGACGGGACTCAGCCTAATCCAACCATCAGCAATGTAAATGACGGTCTTGCTTTATTGGCAGACAATGACTGTGATTTCGTTATCTCTCTAGGTGGTGGTTCACCGCATGATTGCGCTAAAGGTATTGCATTAGTGGCTTCAAACGGTGGCAAGATCGGTGACTATGAAGGTGTTGATCAATCTGCAAAACCAATGCTGCCACTCATTGCCATCAATACAACTGCCGGTACTGCGTCTGAAATGACTCGCTTCTGTATCATTACTGACGAAGAGCGTCACATTAAGATGGCCATTGTGGACAAGCACACCACTCCACTGATTTCAGTGAATGATCCAGAGCTGATGCTGGCAAAACCCGCTTCATTGACAGCAGCAACAGGTATGGATGCTCTAACACACGCTATTGAAGCGTATGTTTCTATCGCTGCAACACCAATCACTGACGCCGTCGCCATCAAAGCTATTGAGCTTATTCAGGCTCATCTGCGCACCGCTGTCGAAAACGGTGAAGATATCGAAGCTCGCGAACAAATGGCTTACGCGCAATTTATGGCAGGCATGGCGTTCAATAACGCGTCTCTAGGCTATGTTCACGCGATGGCTCACCAGTTAGGAGGCTTTTACGATCTGCCACACGGTGTATGTAATGCGATTCTTCTACCACATGTACAGCGCTACAACGCGCAAGTGTGTCCTGATCGCTTACGTGATGTGGCTAACGCAATGGGTGTTGACGTTGAGGGCATGACGGCAGAACAAGGCGCTGAAGCGGCAATCAATGCGATCGTAGCGCTTGCGAAAGATGTGGGCATTCCAGTAGGTATCAAAGAACTGGGTGCGAAATCTGAAGACATCCCAACACTGGCTGATAACGCGCTAAAAGACGCGTGTGGCTTTACTAACCCGAAACAGGCGACCCACGAAGAAATCTCTTCAATCTTCGAAGCCGCCATGTAATACCATTTTCTTTTCCTAACTCAAGCCTCCTCCGGGAGGCTTTTCTATTCAGAGAAAAGTTCAATATGCGCGGGTTAAAAGACCCAGTATTGAGGCATCAGTTTCACCAAAATACAAGGTCACCGACTTGGTCTCGCCTTGTGCAAAACTACCATCTTGATCAATACGCGTTGGCGACACATAGTGCTCATTACCAAAATAACCTTTGATTTGCTTAGGCTTTAAAGTGATCCCGCCACCAGAGTTGTTCGTCACCATCGCTTGTACCATGCGCTTGCCACCTTGACTGCTATAAATGTCGTAAGATTCTAAACTGAAGTAGCTGTGTGCAGGTTTATCGCGATTTTGCTTTGGTTCTGGAACATAAACCGAGCCGTCCATTGTTCGAACATAGTGCATCGTATCTTGAGACTTTTCGATGCTGTTTTTAATATCTCCCAGGCCAATGTCATCACCATTATCTGCAGCGTAAGCAGATAAAGGGCTTATTGAGGCGATTACTATGAGTAAATAGCGAGCTAGCATTACGTATCCTAATTGTGTTGTTAAAATTCAGCGGCGCACAAGTTTAAGAAACACCTATTAACATTTGTCAATCAGACGTTAATTTGCCTTCATTAACGAGTTAAGATCTCATAAAAGCAACCCAAAATAATTGATCGAAAAATACGCCAAATATATAAGAGAACAAAACATCCAAGAACGTAATCATTTCATGTGGTTATTGATACTTACTTTATTAAAACCAAGCTGTTAGCAAAGACTCTTAAGCAATGTAGAATGCTGCTATCGATTCAAGCAAGGAGTGTGGAATGATGAAAGTAAGTATTGTTGGTTTAGGCAGTCTTGGAGGATTTCTCGCCGCTCGACTGTCTTCTTTTCCCGATATTCAAATCCAATGGGTTTATAGAAAGAGTTCCATCAGGCAGGACGAACAGGTGTTACTCACCTATCCTGAAACCGATGAGCCACTAATCGGTCAAGCACACGCCACCAGCTACGGGTTAGAACAGGTGACAGGTGATGTCGTGTTTATCACAACCAAGGCACACGATAATAGCGCCTTATTCTCTCAAGCCAAAGCTTGGACAAACAAAACGATCGTTTTACTCCAAAATGGCATTGGGGAAGATGAAAAACTCGCTCAAGCACTCGATTCAAGTAACGCAATCATCAGCGCAATCACTCATTTAAAAGCCAGTTACACCACCGCCCCTTATCAGGTCACTTTGCATAATCAGTTACTGGATTGTGTTTACGCTGTCCATCAAGGCCAAGCGAACCCGTATCTGGATTCCATATTGAGTCACGCCTTTGACGAGGTAAAACGCGAAACAAGTACTTACCATGCGAGGCTGCCAAAACTTATGATTAGCTTCGCTGCTAACGCTGCGTCGTTTATCTTTGATTCAGACATGTATGGCCTGGCCAATAACGCCAAGTGTCGCGCGTTGATGCTAGATATTGAACAAGAGTTCTTGGTTCTGTTTGATGCTTTATCTATTCCGCACCCCAAACTCACTATTTCTGAGCTACTCTCCTTGTTAGATGCCCCCAGCTACCAGAATGCCTATTTCAGCATGAAAGAAGATTTCGACAATGGAAAACAAGTCGAGTTTGAGGCCATTTTCCAAGCTACGCGAAACTTAGCCGCCCTTCACCATGTGTCATTCACTCGTGGTAATCAAGTTTGTCACACGCTGGAGAACTTGCTGAGGAAGTAGAATGACGTGAAGCGCTATCGCAATAGGTGCGTAGCGCTTACATCGATCATTTTGAAAAGGTCTCTAGATGCTGAGATCTTCAAGCAAATCCGACTTAGTACGCAACTGCGCTGGCAGTTCTATACGTTGTTGCTCGATAATCTCTCCATCCATTGCCTGAAAAACAGTCTGAGCCACTTGCTGAGCAATACCTTCTAGGTCTTGAGAAGATGTTGCAATAAACGAGTTAGACGATTGTAGCGCTTCCAATGCAGGGGCTGTTCCGTCTATTCCCACCACTTTGATGCGACCGGAATATCCTAGTTCGTCTATCGCCTTGGCAGCAACCAGTGCCGGCCTATCCCACGCTGACCAAATTCCTCGGATTTTTCCTTCGCTATCAGCGGTAAGAACTTTCGCCAGTTTTTGTTTAAAAGCTTGGTAATCAGATTTAGCAACATCTGGCTCTATAGTGCTGTGGACTCGAATTTGGTGATGGTTTTTAAACTCTTGCTTGGCTGCCACTTCTCGCTCGTAAACAGGTGGATATGCTCGATAACTCACCATCACAACCTCTCCTTGAAAGTTCATATCTTTCGCAAGGTAGGCCGCCGTTTCACGAGCCATAGCGGTATTGTCACTGGTAATGTTAGCGACAAAATACCTTGATTGAGCAGAGTCCATACCGACGACAGGAACACCTTGCTCTTTCGCTATCATTAAATATTCTTCGATTGAGCTTGGGTCTGCGTTAATGACAATGGCCGATGGTTTCGACTTAGCATAAAGACTTTCACCAAGTTCAACAGGATCCGAGACAAGATTGACGTTCCAGTGATTATCCCATGACACCTCCTTAAGCTTGTCGACCATGATTCTGGTACCGGGCTCTTCAATCCAAGGGGTATAAAGAAGGATGTCTTTGGTATCACTTGCATAGGCTATATTACTCAGTTGTAACATAGGTGCAAGCAAGGCAGATAACTTGAGTAGCTTCATTTTCTTCCATTTAATTTAATGACTTATATCAAGAACATATCAAGCTCTTCAACCTGTTCAACAAACTCAAGTTTAATCAAGACATTTAAACTTAATTAATCTTATGTAAATTGTCTTAACTGTCTAAAACTAAAACAATATCCACCCAATCTAAGATAAGGAGTAGTCATGATTTTTTGGGTGTTGTATTTGGTGGCAATATACGTAGGAGTGTCTTTATTTGTTCCCGAGATTCGAGAGCTAGTGTTAACCGCAGCTATCCTTTTCAGCCCACTGTGCTTGGGCTTGCTTCTGCTGTTTAGCAGAGAAAACGAATATCGCTTTATGGTCGTCATATCCTTTTTGGGCTCTATCGTTTTACTGGCTCTAATCCTCGCCCAGCATCATTTATCGCCCTCAACTCGCGGGATCGCCTTCTTAGCATTTGTTATGCCGATTGCGTTCTTTGTCGACAGGATCATAATCGGTGTAAAAAACAAATACATGAAAAGAACTAGGGAGTTCTAGCGGCGTACCCAACACGGCATTAAAGATTGTGATTCGTTCGTGAGATTAGGTTTACAGAAGAAGGTTTTATTATTGTGAGCAGCCTGCTCTGGGCGTATTACCCAGAGCCTAAGCCATTAGTCGACTTTGTGGTATAGATACGCTGCTCTTTCTGTGAACAGTATAAAGCCATTATTGGCTCGTTCTATTGGAACGACAGTCATATTCTCTCTGCCCATTGTACCTGGACCAATGACCACTTTTTCACTGAATGGAATGTCTCGATCCGATGGCTGAAACGAGACATGCTCTTGTTCATAAAGCGATAAACGATAATTGTCATATACGTAGACTCCTTTTGTAAAAGAGCCACTTTTCTTTCTTGTATACAGATTGAGCTCATACATACTATTCGAGTTTAACTCTAACTCAGTTCGCAGCCTCAGCATCAAATCTTCTGTTTTACTCTTGGTCGCTACGTGGGACTCTGTATCCGAATAGTAAACACCGGATAAACGTCCGTAATTTTCTGAGTGATAATACCAGCCTGTGATGAATGGCAGCGCTGAAACCAACGCGAGCACCGCCTTATTCACAGATCACCTCAGCAATATTCGATGGAAAACTCAGTGATTCCAGCTCTTCATTTATGATGATAGAGATACCATCATTTGTTATCACCGCAGAACGACCAAAGTCTTTCCTGTTGCCGCTAGATTTAGAGATGTACGCACACGAATCATATATCCTATACGAGTAATCTTTTGCGGTATCTGGCCCTTTGAACCCTTTGAAGGCTGCACTGGCGTACATACCCGATGAGAAGCATACACCTGAGAGCGCGATATAAAATATGGTCCACCGAACGTTCAGTTTGCCTACAAAACTGCTCGTATCTTTCTCTATAGGTTTCAAGCATTCATGCTCAATGACTTGCTGAGGCTGGGCACTATCAATTTCGCCAACAAATCGATAGCCTTTACCACGCTCAGTTTTAATGACCTTACCATATTTATCGTCAAACGCTTTCCTACAATAAGACAGCGCATTCATTAAACTACTTTCTTCGACAAACACACCTTTACGCGTCCATACATGGTCCAACAAGTCCTTCTTGGACAGTAAAGTATTAGAGTTATCTATGAAGTAGTTTAGTAATTCAATTTCATTTACTCCTAAGCTAACGATGTAATTTGTTTCTGTGTTTTTTACGATTCCTTTTTCAAGATCAACCTCGAAAGATCCATTAATTGTAATCATTATCCTTGCCAATTTTATTTCTGTATTTATTTATAATTTCGAAATCAGTTTAGAATTTCGATAATGGGCACTTTATATTTATGCCTCTTTCTACACATAAGTTAGGGATAAAAACGGAGTTTTTATGACCTTTTCTTCACTTTAAACATTTATTGATGCCGACAGCATGGCAATAACAACAATGAGTACAGCAACTGTACAGAATACTAAAAGCGTGAGCAAAAACCGATGGTTAATAATCTAATTAAGGTTTATATATCTTTAATATTCGTAAAAAAGCATTATATCCGTATAAAAAATCACCAAACATACATAATAAATATAGGAAATTAAATATTATAAAAATAAACTATCAAGATAAAAGCAATAGAATTAATATTAATTGTAAAACACTCTATAAGCCATCAAGTCAATAAAGCAGTGTCAGTTAACTTTAAGCTGCTTCAAAACAAGCGCTGACACATCATCACAAAATAAACTTATTAAAAATACCAATGCATCGTTTTGTGACTACACTACCTAAACTAACGGAGGTAGTTATGAAGATACAGTTAACGGTTATTCTCGCGCTTGTCAGCGTATTTGCTACTGCGGGCGAAAATAAAATTTACAATGTAAATGGTAATGATTATGAAGGTTACTGGGCAAAAGTCAGTGACGATGCACCATTAGTCTTACTCGTTCACGACTGGGACGGTTTAACCGACTATGAGATGAAGAGAGCTAAGATGCTCAATGATTTAGGCTACAACGTTTTCGCTGCAGACTTATTTGGTAAAGGCGTTCGACCAACCGAAGTAAAGGATAAAAAGCAGCATACAGGTGAACTGTATAAAGATAGAGACAAACTAAGAACCTTGATGCAAGGTAGTTTAGATTATGCTACCACTCTTGGTGGTAATGCCAATAATGCCGTTGTTATGGGTTATTGCTTTGGTGGCGCTGCAGTATTGGAATCTGCAAGAGCTGGGATGAATGCCAAAGGTTTTGTAACTTTTCATGGCGGGCTAAAGACACCTCAAGGTCAATCTTACCAAGAGACAACCGCTCCTATACTGGTTTTGCATGGTACTGCTGACAGTGCGATCCCAATGGAACAGTTCGCAGCATTGGCAAGCGAGTTAGAAGCCCAGAACGTAGCCCATGAGATGATCACCTACAGCGGTGCTCCTCATGCCTTTACTGTATTTGGCAGTGAACGTTATCGAAAAGAAGCAGATGAAAAATCTTGGCAGCGCTTTACGGAGTTCCTTGCCTCTTCAACAAACTAATCTCAATTAGACCAGAGCCTCAACGCCTCGAATCCATCTGGGTAGATTCGCATTGAACCAATCTAGATATTTTTGAAGTTGAGGCTTTTGGCGTTCATAGAGCAGATTAGTGACTTCAACCACTATCCAAGCTTTAGCAATGATCACATGTCGGAATAATTCCTCTCTTGGCATCGCTTTATGTACGTTCATGTAGCTATCGACAATGCGCAGCATGGCTTCTTCATCCCCCAACCCTTTGATTAAAGGAACGAGATCTATCGCTGGGCTACCCGTGCTGAAGCGTTCCCAGTCAAACAAAACCAGTTCCCCATTCTCTCTGCGACCCCAGTTACCATCATTGGTATCACCAGATAAGAGCGTTGGGTAATCAAAAATGACATGACTTTGGGATTGCAACTTTTTCAGCACGTTCTGTTCTTGAGAGCTGAGAGATAGGAGCTGAAATGCTGTACGCAGAGCATCGTCACTCCAGCTATGCTGTTTAAACGCCCAGTCCGAATCAATTGGAGTTTGGTGTATAGCCGCGATCTGACTAAACACTTGACTTGAACTGGTTAGCTCCTCCAATGTTACGGCACGAGGAATGTACTCTATGACGATGGAATCACCTTCGGCGTGGACAAGAGAAGGTGAATGCACTCCTCGTTCACTCAACACATTAGCAGCAGTGAAATAGAAACCTCGCTCTATTTCGTTAACGCCTTGTTTCTGAATGTATCTCTTCCCTTGTCTTTCTATCAAACGGACTTTCGCGCTGCCCATTTGTGACAGTTCATTGTCTGTACCCATACTCTCAACCGCCGAGAACGTTATTAATCTATGTTCATACACTACCTGCCTTTCAGTAGTGACCAAAACAAAAACGCCCCATAACTTTGTTACAGGGCGTGTAAGTTTCACTTTTAGCGAATGTTAAGGCGCTGAGTCCACTTCGACTGGAAGGTAGTGTTTAGGCTCAAGTTTAAGCCACTCAGGCAGCACGGTACCAATGGAGATAGAAGACCAAGTGCCCGACAGAATGCCGATAAACATCGCGATCGCAAACCCTTCCAGAGCATTGCCTCCCATAATCCACAAAGCAGACACCGTTAGTAAGGTTGTGCCTGAAGTCACCATGGTTCGAGAGAACGTCGCAATTACTGCTTGGTCGTTAATCTCGTCTGTAGGCGTCTTCTGTTTTGCTACCAGTAACTCTCGAATTCGGTCTGCGATAATGATGGAGTCATTCAATGAGTAGCCCAGTATCGCCAAAATCGCGGCAAACACGGTCAAATTGAATTCCATTTGTGTCGCAGCAAAGAAACCTAATACCAATACGACATCATGCAGTAGAGCAAGCAATGAGCCACTCGCAAGCCTCCATTCAAATCGGAAACACAAATAGCCCAGAATACACAGCATCGAAATCAGCAAAGCCAGTCCACCTTGGTCTACCAAGTCCTGTCCGACTTGCGAACCCACCATGCTATTGCTGACTACATCAACCTGATGAGAGACCCCAGACAGTATAGATTTGATGTCTGGTGCCGTCGCCTCGTCTTCTGGAATTGGATAGCGGATAATCCAACGACCATCCTGATCAGAATGCGTCACTGAAGTAAATTCACCTAATGAAGGCTGAAGTGCTTCAAGTAAATCGTTGTTATTCAGGTTTTTGTCCACCTGCACTTCTGTCACCATGCCTCCGGTAAAGTCCAACCCCATATTGAGGCCTTTTACCGCGAATGCACCAAGTGAGATAACCATGAGTGCAACCGAAACAAAGCTGGTGATGTAACGGATGCGACGGATATTTTGTTTTAGATATTCAACCATAATTAAACCCTTACATCACGACGGCTATCGCGTCCCCAAACTAAGTTGATAATTGCACGAGAGGCAAACACGCCACTGAACATACTGGTTAGCAATCCAAGCCCTAACGTCAGAGCGAAGCCTTGAATTGGGCCGTTACCGATTGAATACAGAACAACCGCGGTGATCATGGTTGTGATGTTGGCATCTAGAATGGTGCTCAGCGCACTCCCAAAGCCCAAATCGATGGATTGAGCAAAGGTTCGCCCTTCCGCCAATTTATCTTTGATCCTTTCGAATATCAGGACGTTTGTATCCACCGCCATACCCACAGTTAGTACCAAACCAGCGATACCCGGTAGTGTTAATACAGCGCCCGGTAGTAGAGCAATTAAACCCAGCAGGCTAACCATGTTGACCACAAGTGCAACATTAGCCACCCAGCCCAAACGTCGGTACCACAACGCCATGAACGTCAGTGTCATCGCCATGCCCAAGGCTAACGCAGCAAAACCATTTTCAATGTTTTCTGCACCAAGTGATGCGCCGATGGTGCGCTCCTCAACGATCGTGACAGGAGCAGTTAGTGAACCTGCACGAAGCAGCAATGCCAAGTTCTGTGCTTCATCCAGAGAGCCTGCTCCTGTGATTCGGAACTGACTACCTAACTGGGATTGAATGGTTGCAACACTGATGACCTTCTCGCTACGTTCTGTCTCGCCATTAGCATTGGTGGTGTACTCTCGGTACACGGTCGCCATTGGCTTACCAATATGCTTGCCGGAGAAGTCGCTCATGGTTTTACCACCCGAGTGATCCAGCGAAATATTAACTTCTGAGAAACCCATTTTGTCCACGCCAGCACGTGCATTAACGATGTGTTCACCGGTTAACACAGGGCGTTTTGACAGCACAACATCACGACCATCGTTGTCCTTAAGCACAATGTCGCCATAGGACACACCTTCGGATGGCGATTTCGCTTCATGGAAGGCTAATGTCGCCGTCGCGCCAATGACGTTCTTCGCCTGAGAGGGATCTTGCACACCCGGCAGTTCAATGCGGATGCTGTGCTCACCCTGACGCTGTACCAAAGCTTCCGTGATCCCAAGCTCTTCAATACGATCACGCATGATTTTCAGGTTTTGCTTGATAGTGACAGTTTGAAACTCAGATTTGTTCTGCACTGTCGGCTTAACTGCTAGGTAGTCTGAATGACGCTTGATGTCCCAACCTGGATAGTTTTGACGAATATAGTTCGCAGACTTAGTTAAAGCCTCGCCTGAATTACTTTTCAGGTCGAACCCATCCACGCCGACCTGCGCGAACTTAACGCCTCGAATGTGCTCTTGGCGTAGCATGTCTCGCATTTCATCGACTATGGTGTTGCGTTGCTCTTCAAACGCTTTATCCACGTCCACATTCAATAAGAATTGCACACCACCACGTAAATCCAAACCGAGTTTGATTGGGTTGAAACCCATAGCACTTAGCCATTTTGGTGCGACAGACACGTAAGAGAAGGTAATGGCGTCTTGCTTGCCCAATAAACCATTCAGTGCTTCGCGTGCATGGGTTTGATCGGTTTCGTTATCGAACACCAATGTGGTTGAGTTCTCTTGCTGAGTAATCTCGTTAGCGTGAATGTTTCGTTGTTCCAAGTAGCGGTTTAGTTCCACTGGATTGTCGATAACTTTATTTCTTTGTGACGTTGTCACCTGAATGGATGGCTGCTCACCGTACCATGTGGGGATCGCACTGAGTGCAAGCACAATAACTGTCACGATCAGCACTGCGTATTTCCATGCCGAGTAGCGGTTCATCACTCTCGCATGTTTCGTTTTCGGCGTATTTTTCTTCATAGTTATATCTTTACATGCAGTACCCAATCAAAGTCTTAGCTGAGATAGGTACAGAAAGTCATCTGACTCTTAAGTTTGGTCAGTCGTAAAATAATGGATTGAATCTGTAAGAAGATGAGTACTTTGTGCCAATGCGTAAGATGGCTAAACAGCAGAGGTGATAAGTGAGGTGCCAAAGGGCTTAAAGCTAGCCGATAAAACTAACCACACCTGTCTTACAGATTTGATAGAAGTCGTTAGACGAATTGAGCGTTCAGGGCCACATACAGCGCGTTGGATTCTTTCCAACCCGAAATGCGATGATTTGAAGTGAAAGAGTTTTCGACCCAGCAGCCATTCTGGCCCAGTGGGTAAGAGTAAAGACTATTTAGAGGCAGAGACGCCTGACTGGAATAATGGCCATCGCTGGTTCCCGGTGCTTCTCCTTCCTCTGAATGACGATCAGATAAGCTCCAACGATTAAACTGAACAATGGCCAAAACATCGGTGTCAATTTCAGACTGTGACACCGGACTTTGAGATGTTTCTTTTTGTTGTGACTCTTCAAACAGAGTCTGATAATCCGCTTGGGATTGAGGTAAAACATTAGCCGTATGGCGATTTAAGCGTGCGCTGGCTTCATTTTCGGCTTGCGCAAAATACGCCAATGCTTGCGTTGGTAACACCATCGCAAGCAAAGTAAGCCAGAAAAACTTGATTAAACGTTGAGCCATTCACGACACCAATATTAGAAGACGACTGGATGGTAAGTCCAAGTCTGCCTATAAACAACTAAAATGTTCTAAAACCTAATATTGCACATTTAACCGCTAAACCAAACTGATTAAAATCAGTAAAACACCTGAGTTATCTGTTGCTAGCGATAGAATATCTCTCCGGTTTGTGCGTCCAGATAAATCTTGTTTGCCTGCTTTAGCCCACCGCAGTATACAAAGTAGACATCTCTTTGCTCAAACGTCAAAGAACGAACCCAACCACTGGTTTCTTCAAAGTCCTCTGGTTCACACGTTTTTTCTTTGAGCAATTGATCTGTCTTTTTCACAAACATTTCAAAGTGCTGTTTGAAGTCGTCTGATTTTTCTATGTAGCTGCTGACGGTTTCAACCCGCTCCTCTTTAGTAATGGTTGGTGCCACTTCCAGCAGAGCTTCCATTGGCACCCATTCCGCCACTTCTTCACCACCCTCTTCGTAGACATAGTAAGGAGAAATTCTTCCCCAGCCGTCTTTTTTCTCAAGAATATGCAGTTTATCTCCGCGATAGGCCACACTTTCGACGAAAGCGTCATACCTAGGATATTCTCTAATCCCGAGTTTAGGAGGGCTAACGTAAAAGTCTGTCACTTCGGGTTTCGGTGGTGGAGGCACTTCTTCTTTTACTGGTTCTGGCGGTGGCTCTTTGTTTTCTTCCATCAGCGCAGCCGCTGCGGCCGCATCTTGTTGCGGCTTTAAGTAGAAGATGTAATAACCACCACCCGCACACGCAATGCCGAGCAGCAGAAGAACAACCATGAGTATCTTTTTCATATCGTGTTAGTGTCTTATCTATACTTAAGCCATCTGTCATGAACAATATAGCTAATATGAAATGGCACGGGCTATATCTCACTGTAGCGGCATTTATGCTGATCACTTTACCAATTAAAGGTGTAAGTGAGCATTGTCGTGAAGATACGTGGAATCAAGCCCTCAACTTTCAAAAGCAAGTAGAGTCCTGGTACAACAAAAAAGCCAGCAAATTCAATCAATTCCTAGCTTTCCATAAACAACAAGCATTTCTGTATCAAGAATTTAGCACAGAGGAGCTGTCTGCTTTGTGGGACTCCAAAAACGAGCTACACCAAAAGAGAATCCTGAGCCAGTCAAAGGCTGCCACCATCGCTGTAGCGCGCCTTCAAGAAGAGAGTGTTGCCATTCACCAACAGTCTTCAATCATAGATCGAGCTTACGACAAATGGAAAAACATTTACACACACTGCAACCAAGCTGAACTCAAGATAAACAGCTCCTCCAGTCAGCACTATATGAACGTAAATCTTACTATGAAAAAAGAGACCGAAAGCCTCCAAAAGAAACTCGGTGTGATGATCAAAACTTATCAAAGAGAAATCGAGGCTATCAAAGCACTCAAACCATGAAATACGTTGGGTGATCAGCTCGCCAATTTACGCAAGTCAGCTTCACGGACATATTTAAGTTGAGGCTTCACAAATTCCCTAAGCTGATTGATAGAGAAAGGCTTATCCAAACACTCTAAACCAAAAACCTCTCCTAGTTTTCTGTCGTTACCCAGCAGTACCAGTCGGCCACCCTTTTCGAACAAAGAACCCGTATAAAGTTGAGAACAAAGTACTTCGATATCACGTTCTGAACTAAGTTTGCTATCAGTATCCAACAAGATTAAGTCTGGCGCGCCTTGGCTCCAAAAATGTTTTACTTGATGGCGTCTATAAAGTTTAGAGGCTTGAGGGTGGGAGCACGCCAGAATCTTTGGATCTTCGCAAATCGATACTATCGTATTTCGTATTGTTGTACATATCAGCGGATATTCACTGATGATTAATACATCCAACGCTCATCGCCCCTATTTCCTATCAATTAAGCTGTCACTTTAAACGTGACAAGGGCGACGAGATTCCACAAACTTCAACCAGATTACAAATGATTAATTAACATTAAACCTCAACAATAAGCCAATAAGAAACAATTCAATTTAATATCAATACCTTACTTAAAGTAACAATGATAACTCCTTAACATTATGAAGTTTTCTGAACACCACTTTTAAGGAAAATCACACCTGTTTTCTGATTACCGGTTAACCACCACTGCCGACTTCAATCCTTTCACCACAATTTTTTTTCAGGTATCAAACGCGTCAAAGACTTAGACACCGTTCAACAAACATCACCTCACCAGTTTGCGGAAGGAGTAGAAACTGCTGAGCAATCGGCGTATTTACTTTCGAGAAATGTACATCAACAACAAGGTTTTCTATTTGCTAAACCTATGCCCTATGAACAACTCACGGACTGGCGTAACCAATACGAACATTCATCATAGTTAAACGCCTCTTGGGATATACACAAGTAAGCTCAGCATCAACACTAAAGCCTCAGAACAGATCAACCATGATCTCAACCTACCGATGAAGTTGGTGTTCCACTGCCACAGCTAATGCAACGGTTGCTCCCACCATAGGGTTGTTGCCCATTCCGATAAAACCCATCATCGCAACGTGAGCAGGCACGGAGGAACTACCAGCAAACTGGGCATCTGCGTGCATTCTTCCCATTGTATCCGTCATACCATACGAAGCAGGACCTGCTGCAACGTTGTCTGGGTGAAGAGTTCGACCTGTACCACCACCCGAGGCGACTGAAAAGTAGTGGCGACCCAGTGCATTGCATTCCGATTTATAGATACCAGCGACGGGATGCTGGAAGCGTGTCGGGTTGGTTGAATTGCCGGTGATACTGACATCTACCGATTCTCGATGCATGATGGCAACACCTTCACGTACCTCGTCGGCACCGTAGCACAAGATATCGCCTCGTGCGCCTTCAGAAAAACGCTTACGCTCAACTTCGATCAGTTGATTGGTTTGGTAATCAAACTCTGTTCGAACATAGGTAAAACCGTTGATACGAGAAATAAGATAAGCTGCATCTTTACCTAGGCCATTCAGGATAACTTTCAGCGGTGTTTGTCGAGATTTATTGGCATTGAGCGCAATTTTAATCGCCCCTTCTGCAGCGGCAAATGATTCATGCCCTGCCAAAAATGCAAAGCACTGGGTTTCTTCACTGAGCAAGCGAGCAGCTAACGCTCCATGCCCAAGCCCAACTTCTCGCTGCGCCGCAACACTGCCTGGTTTGCAATATGCCTGCAAACCCTCTCCTATGATATTTGCTGCGTCTACCGCTGTCTGAGCTTTTCGACTAATAGCGAGTGCGGAACCCAACGTATAAGCGTCACAAGCATTATCGAAGGCTATGGGCTGAGTCTCCAATACGATTTTTTTAGGGTCAATACCAAAACTCATGCAGTAGTCGTGAGCTTGCTCGATGGAAGATAAGTTCATCTCTTGAAGTAATTGAGTCATTGAAACATTCATAACGGCAAGCTCCTATTAAGCGGTACGTGGGTTGATGACTTTACAGGCCTCTTCAAATCGGCCATAACTGCCCGTCGCCATTATCATGGCTTCTTGCGCATCCACTCCCTGATCAATGTCTGCCATCATCTTGCCCAAGTTCAGATACTGGTACCCAATAACCTCATTTCCTTCATCTAGGGCAAGTTTAGTAACATAACCCTCAGCCAGTTCCATATAGCGAACCCCCTTAGCAATCGTTGAGTAACTAGTACCTACTTGGCTCCGCTGTGATTTGCCTAAGTCTTCAAGTGCCGCCCCGACTTCTAATCCGCCTTCAGACAAAGCCGACTGTGTCCGTCCATAGACAAACTGAAGAAAAATTTCTCGCATTGCAACGTTAATGGCATCGCACACCAAGTCAGTATTCAGTGCTTCCAGAATGGTTTTGCCTGTGAGAATTTCCGCTGCCATAGAAACAGAATGCGTCATGCCTGAGCAGCCAATAGTTTCGATTAACGCTTCTTCAATAATCCCTTGCTTCACATTGAGCGTTAGCTTTGCGGCCCCTTGTTGCGGGGCGCAAGTACCAACCCCATGACTCAGGCCTGAGATAGCGATGACTTCTTTCGGACGAATCATCTTGCCTTCCACGGGAATAGGAGCTGATGGATGTAATTCCCCGCGTTGAATCGGGCACATGGATTGAATTTCAGAAGAGTATTGCATGGCGTTTTCCTTTATTTCGGAAAACAAGCGAGATTTGGCTGTGTATTTAACTGCTACAGAACCGACGACCTGCGTATAAGCAGACTGTCTATCGACGAATCACTTGTTTTCGTATTCTGTAGGAGTCATCAGCCAGAGTGGCGGTTAAGTAGGTGGAACCCCATCACCTTGCGTAATTAGAATAGATCTCTATCACATTTGATGACAAGCGCTCGCTTAGAACAATTATATATTAAAAAAGGCCGCCTTAGATTTTCCCGAGAATTAACACAAAAAGAAAGGCTGCTTTAAAAGCAGCCTTACTTATCACACACATCGCTTACTAGGCGTGGTCACAACCTGATCTTTAGTACCTGCATAAAATACGATGATTTCAGCTGGCTCATCACCCTCGTTGCGGCCGTAGTGACAGGTATTCACGACTTCAATAAGTGAATCACCCGCTTTCATTTTCAGTACTTTCTTGCCGGCAACCTTGTCTTGAGTAATAACCGTCAATTGGCCTTTGGTTAAAACACCAGCGTTGATTGCTGGGTGCTCATGCAATGGAAGCTGTGCTTTAGCTGGGATAGTAATCTTCAGGACAGTAATTTCAGGTGTTCCCTTGCCATACGCTGGCAGTTCCGTGCCCTCCCAACTCAACGTAGATTTTGCTAGCTGTTCAACTTTAGGCGCTAGTTTATCACTTAGGCTTGGCTCTTCGCTCGCCAAAGCCTGACCAGAAAAAGTGGCTACAAGACACGCTGCTACAAGTAGTTTTTTCATCATTTCATCCTGAGAATTAGTTGTTTGTTATTTAGCATTCTATTGATTGCGACCAGCCGTATTAAATACCATTTATTCGCAACGGCGACAGAATATATTTCAGAACAAAAACCTGTCAAACAAATATTCGTTAAATTCAAAAATTTACTTTTACATTTTAAATCAGAACTTTAAATTACAAACATTAACAAAATAAGGTCTCCAAAAATAAAACAAAAATCAGCACAATCATACAAAAACTAGCCAAATGGATAGTTAGAATTGGCATCAAAAGCAAATATGACAGTATTATGAACCAACATTGACGATGTAATTTATTAAAATAAACTCAGCTCTTACTTAATATTAATTATAAGTTGAGCAAAGATTACTCTGTGTGGAGAGGCTTTATTGAGTAGGATAACCATAGTGAGAATCTATGACACATTTTCATTACAACAAAAGCGGCCTGAAACCCCAATAGGGAGGGAGAGCTTCAGGCCTATTCAGAATTAATCCGTCAATTTGTCACATTTAGCGGCACAAATGAAATCATTGCGGTGCAAGCCTTTTATAGAATGGCTCCACCACGTTACGGTCACTTTCCCCCACTCCAATAAAATGGATGGATGGTGGAACTCATCCTCGGCCAACTCAGCGATTTTGTCAGCGAACGCCCACGCGAGTTTAAAGTTTTTAAACCTGTATTCTTTTTCCAACTGAGGAATACCATCACGTTCTATAAGCTGCCAGTCGTTAAGCTCAGTAAGCAGGAGTCTTTGTTCTTCTTTATTTAGTGCTACAGCGTCACTGCTGCAAGCTTCACAACGTAGTTCATTAAGCATGTGTTATTTCCTTAGGTTCAAACAATGGAGGCAACAACCCCTCTTTCATCGCTTGGTGTACATGAAACATTAAGTCTGTCTTGCTCAGTTTGTACAGCTGCTTGATATCTTTGAGAATAAAATAGGCGGGCTGCATTATATCGATGCGATAAGGGGTACGTAGCACCGTCAGGATATCGAATCCTTCTCTCAATGGACGTTCATCGTCCAATGCATACAGTGTTTCGCCAGGAGAAGACAAGATACCACCACCGTAAATTTTGCTTTCAGAGCCTTCTTTAACCAAGCCAAACTCAACCGTGAACCAATAAAGTCTTGCGAGATAAACGCGTTCTTTACTGCTGGCCTTTTGTCCGAGCTGACCATAAGTATGAGTAAACTCGGCAAACTCAGGATTGGTTAACATGGCACAATGGCCAAAAATTTCGTGGAAAAAGTCCGGCTCTTGCAGATAATCAAACTCCTCACGAGAACGCAAAAAGGTCGCTACCGGGAATTTTTTATCCGCTAATAGGGCAAAGAAACGGTCAAAATTGATTAACGCTGGGACAGGCTCAACTTGCCAGCCCGTTTCATTTAACAAAACTTTATTGATTTCAGGCAGTTGTGGAACTCGATCTATTGGTAAATCAAGCAACTCCAAACCGCGCAAATATTCCTTACAGGCACGTTCATTCACTAAGTCTAACTGACGAGAAACCAAATCGTGCCAGATCTGATCTTCCTCGCTACTCCAGTCGACAAATCCTTGTTTATTAATGGGTTTAGATACGTATTGAGTCATCACTTTTCCTTTTAACAACTCCTTTACATTAAGCCTATCGCCTCACGAAATTGGTGACAATTCACCTACAGACATCCTCGGCCAAACATCTGTAACATATTTTTTACATTTGACTGTTTTTTGCTTATTTATCAGCGATATGTTTATTCTCTGATTGTTTGACTTTGGCTGTATTTGCAACAAAACTTAGCCATAGTTAAGGAAAAGTGTGTAAGACGAGGAAGTCATGTCCACTCAAGAGTCAGTTGAGCTGTCCCCTCTTTGGGATCCCAGCGAAGAAAGAATGGCGTCATCTAATCTGTACCAGTTTATTCAGCATATCAACATGCAGGGTGAGGCCATTGAGAGCTACAGCGATTTGCATCAATGGTCTGTAGAAAACAAAAAGCATTTCTGGCTGGAAATCTGGCAATTTTGTGATGTTATCGGCTTTAAAGGCGACTGCATTCACGGCGAAGGTGTCGCACGTTGGGGGCAATTTTCATCTAGCCGCGACACAATATGGTTTCCTCAATCTCAACTCAATTACGCTGAAAACTTGCTCTCTTATGCGTTTCAGGAGCCAGAAGGTATCGCTATCTGGTTCAAAAACGAGAGAGGCCAGAGCCGTAAGCTCACCTGGCAACAGCTGTGCGATCAAGTCTCCATACTACAGCAATGGCTAAAACAAAATGGTGTCGAAAAAGGCGATGTCGTCGCTGGCTATCTTCCACACATGCCCGAGACAGTAGTCGCGATGCTGGCGACGACCAGCTTAGGTGCGATATGGACATCGACGTCACCAGACTTTGGTGTTGAGAGCGTGAAGGAGCGCTTTGGTCAGGTTCAGCCTAAGATTTTGTTCTGCTGTAACGGTTATAGTTTCAATGGCAAAACGTTCAAAATGGATGAAAAAAACAATCAGATTGTGCAATCGATATCCAGCATCCAGAACACATGCCATATTGATTATCTGCAAATTGGTCAAGAGAGCCCATTTGGCAATGAACAATTTTCAGACTGGGAATCCATTCTCGCTAGTTACATCCCTCGCGGCCTCCGATATCAGCGAATCGGTTTCAACGATCCGCTGTTCGTTCTTTACTCGTCAGGAACAACAGGCAAGCCGAAGTGCATCGTACACTCGGTTGGTGGCACCACACTTAACCATTTAAAAGAACATCAACTCCACTGCGATATCCAACCACGTGATCGCGTGTTTTACTACACCACCTGCGGCTGGATGATGTGGAACTGGCACGTCTCAACCCTTGCCAGCGGTGCAACACTGGTTATTTTCGACGGCAGTCCGATGTATCCAATGCCAAGCGTGCTTTGGGAGCTAGCGGAAGAAGCTCAAGTCAGTTTGTTCGGGACATCAGCCAAATACCTTGAAGCTCTACAAAAAGCCGAATTTAATCCGAGTCATTACTACAATCTGGATAATCTTAAGACCCTCTGCTCCACTGGTTCAGTTCTGTACCCTCAGCAATTTGATTATGTCTACAGCCGCATCAAGGCAGATCTGCATCTGGCTTCTATCTCGGGCGGCACAGATATCTGTGGCTGCTTTGTGATTGGTAACCCGCTCTCTCCTGTCTATCGTGGCGAGTGCCAGGCACCCGGCCTTGGGTTGGATGTACGCGTTTTTGACGAGAAAGGACAATCCGTTGTTAATCAACGGGGCGAATTGGTCTGTTTAAATAGCTTTCCGAATCAACCAGTCGGTTTTTGGCACGATGATGGCGAGCGTTATCACAACGCCTATTGGGACAAGTTTGACAACACCTGGCATCATGGCGACGACGTAGAAATGACCGACAACGGCGGCATGGTTTTCTATGGGCGGAGCGATGCCACACTCAACCCTGGCGGAGTAAGAATCGGAACTGCAGAGATTTATCAGCAAGTAAATCAACTCTCTGAGATTAAAGATTCCATTGCAGTTGGCCGTGTGCTTGATGGGGATGAAAAAGTCGTACTTTTTGTTCAACTCGATAGCGATAAGACGCTGAGTGATGAATTGATTTCAACCATCAAGCTGCAACTGAAAACCCAATGCTCCCCAAGGCATGTACCTGCAGAAGTTTACGCCATCAGTGAAGTCCCGAAAACCAAGTCTGGTAAGCTCGTTGAGCTGGCCGTAAAACAAGTGTTGCATGGTAAAGATGTACAGAATAAAGGCGCTATCGCGAACCCTCAGGTTCTTGACGAAATCGCTCAATATGCAACACAAACGGTTTCCTAAAATAAAAAGCCCGAACGATTAAGTTCGGGCTTTCCAAATCTGCTAAACCAGTATTACTTCTTGGCCACTGCCATCAATACGGTCAATTTCCCTTGAGGCGAATCGATACTGAATGGTGTCGTCACTTCAACTTCATCAAACCCAACACTGCTGAGTACTTGCAATACATGGGTCGGTGTCATTCCACCCTCTTCGTCTTTCTCCGATAGCCAGTCCCAATGTACAAAGTGATTTCCTTTATTGAGCAGGCTATAGACAATATCAACGACATCAGAATAGTTGGGCAGAAAGCTACATACTGACGATGCAACCACCAAGTCAAATTGATTCCGGAATGCGGGGTGCATTGCTACTAAGCCCCGTGACAGAAGATCAACGACTGGCTCTACATTGTCGAGCTCTTTCTTATCTAATTGCTCGATCATAGCCTCTGAGCTATCTAATGCTACGATATCTTTCGCGAAAGGAGAAAGCTTCTGGCTAAGTAGTCCTGTACCACAACCAAAATCGAGAATGCGCTTCCCTTGGACACCGACAATTTCTTGTAGAGAGTCAAACGCTTTCTGTGCATACAATACTGCTGAAGGCTCGTTTTCCCACTCTGCTGCGTAATCATCCCAATTAGTAGCCATCATGATCTCCCTGTTACCTCATTCATTTGGCGTCAAACAAGAGTATCAAAACTACATGAAATTCATAGCTTTTGGCGCCAGAAAACAGACAAGCGTAGTGTATTCTTATAACATTAGCTTATATAAGCACCAAATACGCGAATACCCCAGATGAACCTATCGCAGATTGAAGCCTTCTGTACCATTGCTGACACTGGGTCAGTATCTGAAGCCGCCAGACAACTCGAATGTAACCGCACAAAGTTAAGCATGTCGATTAAAGCCCTGGAAAAAGACCTAAATATCGAACTGTTTGTCCGAACAGGCAACCATGTCTCTCTCTCTGAAGCGGGTAAAGCCATCTATAAAGACTGCCAGAATATGTTAGTCACTGTTTCACGCATTCGTCAGACCTGTGCTCAAGTTTCCGGTGAATTCAACGCAGAAGTCTGGATAGCTCGCGATGATTCGCTGCCAGATGACATGTGGCAAGACCTTTCACACCGGCTCAATAATAAGTTTCCTGCTACTTCGTTTAATATCGTGCTTGCGTCTAGTGGGGACCTGGCAAACCTAGTTGCCACTCAACAAGTCGACTTTGCTTTTGGCGTCGATTATGAACGCATCGATGACCCACATATTAGTTATCACCCTTTAGGCAAAATCCGCCTCATGTCGGTATGTAAGGCTGATCATCGTCTCAGCCAGCTTCGACGTGTTTCGGATGATGAATTACGTAATGCGATGCAAGCGGTTATGGTCTATCTCAACGAAAAAGACAACCCTGAACTACAGCCGTTCTCCCTGCGCCATATCGGTTTCTCCAGCTTTGATTACATGCTAAGTACTATTCTCACAGAAGACGCTTGGGGCGTATTGCCTGAACCGCTGATCCGCCATCATTTACGTAAACAAGAACTTGCCGTCATCAAGCATACTTACGGCTTAACACAGGAAGACTATTGTATGTTCACTGCAGCTGGCATGGCAGAGCACCCAGGCATGTCGTGGCTGGCGGATAAGCTTAACGAATACTTGTTTGATTTCTAACTGTTTCGCCATCGTTTTCTACGGCTACGGTGGCACTATACTCCTTCCAGCTTTACAATACGACAGTCAGTGTCAATTTTAATGGCACCGAAATTTAACACTATCTCATTGAATTTAAAGAACAAGGTATGTAACGCGTCTATTTCCGTCTATTTTTAGCACAGATCAAGTTTGTCAAATACGTTCAGTGCGAGAAGAATAAGAGTATGTATAGCGAAGAGAATACTCTATGTGTGACAGGACAAGCATAAATGAAAAACGAATACTGATTTTCTCAGCCCTTTTAGCTTCAGGCTTTGCAGGTGGTGGATTAGTACTCGGGATGCTTGTTGGTTCACTGGTTATTGTATTTGATGGTGTTTATTCATCTGTCAGTCTGCTGCTAACTTTATTGTCGCTCGCCGCTTCTAAATACATTCAGAGCCCTTCTCGAAGCCACTTCCCGTTTGGTAAGGCCGTACTTGAACCAGTGGTCATTGCCATTAAAGGCAGTGTCATCCTCGCAGTCGTCAGTTACTCACTCTACTCTGCACTTATCGCCGTTTTCAACGGAGGACGTGAGGTTGATGCTTCAATCGCAACTTTGTTTGGTGTGATCAATGTATTAGGTTGTGGCTATGCATGGTGGCACATTGCTCGTAAGTCAAAGCGCTTTTCCTCCGGCCTGATCGAGGCGGAAGCCAAACAATGGCAGATGGATACCCTGCTCAGCGTAGCGGTCACATTGGGCTTTATTGTCGCATGGGGTGTCGCTCTATCCCCCCTAGCAGAGTACTCCGTCTATGCCGACCCTATGATGATGATTCTTATGTCGTTTTACTTTGTAAAAGTACCCTTCGACATGCTGAAAGAAGCCATTAGAGAGTTATTAATGATGTCGCCAAGTGATGAAATTTGCGATGTCGTTGATCAAGAAGTGTTAGCGCTAGATAAAGAAGTTAAGCAGCACATCGAGCTCACCGCCGTTACTAAGGTAGGCCGTGAACTTAGAGTTAACCTAGATGTCCACTCCACAGAAAAACAGGTGGCTGTGGCCGATCTCGAACGAACTCGCCGTATTTTGAAAAATAAACTGGCTAAGCTACCACTCGATTTAAGGCTTAATTTGAATATTGCCAGCTAATCAAGCTATTGTTTATATACCTTAAACGCCCTCTTTAGAGGGCGTTTTTATTTATAACCCTACAAAAAGCGCCAGTTAGTTCTATTATTATGTATATGATTTCATATTGAACATCTCCACGCCAAGATGGAGAGGTAGTACCACGAGATACATCAAGGTTGGCGCCTATGAAGAACCCATTTACAGCACTACTGGCAGACAAACAATCAAAGAAAACAGCCCCTCAGCAAGACGACAGTATAAAAACAAGTGTGTTAGATTTACTGTCTGACGGTATGGTGATCTTCGATGGACAAGTCGGCTCCAACGCTATTTTCTACGCCAACCCAGCCTTTCTCAAATACTACGGCCTTCCGTCCAACCAAGTTATTGGTCGCAATATCATTGAGTTCTATTCGCACTACCTGAATGATGATCATATTGCTGAGCTTCATAGTGCCGTTCACGAGGCGACGTCTCACACCACTGAAATTTGTGTCAATCAAGAAACAAAGAAAGGCTGGCTGCGTATCAACTTAGAAGCAATGAGGAAACAAGGAGGTGGCAACCATTACCTAATTCTCAATCAGGCCGACATCAGCCAAATGAAGCAGGTTCGTCAAGAACTGAAAACATCCAACCAAAAACTTCAGCAGTTAGTATCCAATCAGAACCAGCGAATTAATGAACAAGAAGTACAAATGGGGGTTATGTTTGAACAGGCAGTCGATAATATGCTGCTTCTCAATGCTGAGTTGAAAGTTCTCGACGTTAATGACTCGGCACTTTCCCTTTTCGAGCACAGCAAGTCTGACTTACTTGGATTAGAACTGACGTCACTCCTCTACGAGTTCACAGAGAACAACATTGAAGACAAGCTCTCAAGTGTTGAAATGTATCAAGAAGTACCGCTGGACGAAGTGATTAAAGTCAGTCGAACCAGCGATGTGCTAAGCCTACTAGGTTCCGTCCGATACATAACGATGAAAACGCAAAAGTATATTGTCCTAACTTTGCGAGACATCAGCAAAGAACAAATGGCTCAGAACGAACTGAGAAGAAGCCAGAGTGAGCTAGAAGAAGTCGTCAGAAGTTTAAATCTGGCTACACAAGCTGGTGGCATCGGTATATGGAGTTGGGATTTTACAACCAATGAGCTCTCTTGGGATGACCGCATGTACGAGATATATGGCGTTGACCCAGACAACTGCAAGAACAACTACACCATGTGGCAAGAGAGAGTATTGGAAGAAGATATATTTACTGCTGAAGAAGCCCTCAACAAAGCCAGAGAAAACCTCACTCAGTTCAACTCTGAATTCAGAATACAACTACCCGACAAGGAGATACGTTGGATAAAGGCCGCGGCAAACGTTTTATTTGATCAAGATGGAACCACCCCTATTGGTATGGGCGGCATCAATATTGACGTAACAAAAGAGAAAAATGCACAGGCAAATCTAAGACATGAAAGTGAAATCGCCTTAGCGGCCAGTGAAGCAAAATCCATGTTTTTGGCCAACATGAGTCATGAGATAAGAACACCGATGAACGGCGTAGTCGGTATGCTAAGCCTCCTTAGTGAATCAGAGCTCAATGGTGAACAGAAAAGTATGGTCACAACCATCAAAGATTCTGCTCTAACTCTACTGCACATTATCAACGACATCTTAGACTTTTCGAAAATCGAAGCCGGCCAAATGTCACTGGAAAGTGTTCCTGTTGAACTGCAAAAGCTTATAGAAAGAACCTTGGATGTTCTCTGTTTACAAGCAAACAACAAAGGTATAGAGCTCTATTTAACTTACGATGCTAGCCTGCCGAAAGTCATAATGAGTGACAGTGTCAGGCTCAGCCAAGTGTTGTTGAACCTTGTTGGCAATGCTGTCAAGTTCACAGACAGCACCGATGAGATGAAAGGCAAGGTGTGGGTCTCAGCCACATTAAACCAGCACGACATTGCTCCCTACGTCGAGATTATCATTGAGGATAATGGTATCGGTATGACAGAAGAGCAGATCGAAAAGCTGTTCAAAGCATTCAGTCAAGCGGATACCAGTACAACCAGACTTTATGGCGGGACAGGTTTAGGTCTATCCATAACCCGCTCTCTGCTAGAAATGATGGGAGGTGATATCCATGTTGATAGTCGCTTTGGTGTTGGAAGCCGCTTCTCCGTTGAACTTCCTTTCATTGAGGTGGAAGAGCCACCTCAAGATCCAACCCCCAACTATGTGAACGGTTCTAGAATTTTATTCGTCACCAATGATCAGAACATAGCCACTTTCTGCGATATCAACTTAGCTAACTTCCGCTGCAAAACCAACTGTGTAGCTAATATGCAAAGAGCTATTGCGGTACTTGATTACGCGAAGAAAGCTGGCGCAACCATCGACCTGATTATCGTTGGCCCTGACTTATATCACTATTATGAGGAAAAGCCACTCTCCCAGTTCAACTCAGCACTACTTGAAGAGCAAAAATTCATTTTTCTCTCTCGCGACCCTAGCATTGAGTCTGGCCTAACAAAATCTAACTATTACGTCATGCCATGCAGCCCTTTCAAACCCAGTGAACTCACCACTGCGATAGGCGTCATGCGAGAACTCATTAGTTGTGAGAGGAACATAAAGCCTATCGTAAATGAACCAAATCAAGACATTCGTGAAAACAAAACTGGGCTAATCTTAGTTGTCGATGATCAACCCACCAACCGTGATGTAATACAGAGGCAGTTAAATCACTTAGGCTACCAATGTGAAATGGCAGTTCATGGTCAGGAGGCATTACACAAATGGAGAAATGGTTCGTTTGATTTGGTCCTAACCGACTGCCACATGCCAGTAATGGATGGGTATGAACTTGCAAAACAAATCAGAGAATCCGAAAGGAGAGACAAAACCTTAGGCCATACACCAATCGTAGCAATTACCGCCAATGCAATGGTTGAAGCCTCTGAGCAATGCATTGCTTCAGGGATGGACGACTATTTAACCAAGCCAGTCGAACTCAAAACTCTTGATAAATCGATCGAGAAATGGATGCAGCTCTCCCCTATCCCCTTAGAAGAAAAACCGTCTGAAGAACCATCTTTAGAACCTGAAGACGTTGAAGTGCCGACAGCAAAACCTCCACATGATCCAATCTGCATGTCTACTCTAGAGCAGATTTTGGGCACCAGAGAACTGTCTATCGTGGCACCTTTGCTTGAAGGGTATTGGGAGTCTGTTAACGAAGACATTGAAAAAGCGGAGATTGCGCTCACCGATAAGAGCGATGGTGATCTCCAACAGATCGCCCACGCAGCCAAAGGTGCCGCTCGTTCTGCGGGAGCAGAAGAGCTCGCGGACAAATTTGAAGTGCTGCAAAACACGGCACACCTGAAAAACTGGCCAGAACTGTCTGACACACTAAGCAGCGCTAAGGTAGAACTGAAACGCTTACAGAGTTACCTAGTTGAGCACTCAATTATCGAAGACACGGAAGTAATATATGAGTAACTATGACCCGACCAATTTTACGATTTTAGTCGTAGAAGATCACAAGTTCTCTCGCCAAGCACTCGTCGGAATGCTAGTGAGAGGTGGTTACGAAAATTTGCTTTGCGCGAAAGATGGTATGGAGGCCATGACAAAATGCGCTGAAAACAAGATAGACTTGATCATCACCGACATCAACATGCCTAACATCAACGGGCTAGAGCTCATTAAAGCCATTCGAACAAATGAAGCCCAAATCGCCTGTGACACTAGGATAATCGCGGTAACAACGCTATCAGATACTGCGACGATTTCCGCTTGCATGACATTAGAAGTCGATGCATTTCTCGTGAAGCCTATTAATATCAAATCCGCCAAAGAAAAAATCCAGAGCGCGATCACCGAACCAAAATGTTTGTACCAACAGCACTTTTATAGTGATGTCAGTACAAGTATTAATTTAGCGCCTCAGCCAAACGAGCCCGATACAACCAAACGTATTCGCTCCATTGATAGTCGAGTTCATGAGTTGTCACAACTTTCTGAACTCAAAGAAGGAATGACACTGGTCTACGATATCAATGCGGTTTCTGGAGGCTGCTTACTAAGAGCAGGAACAATACTCAACAAAAAGCTCATTTTACGTTTGTTTGAACTGAGTAAGATTGTCGATACAAATAGTATTGTCGTGCGAGAAGATAAGACCCAAATGGCTGTTTAAGCTTGTTTTCTAAAATTGAGAATCAAAATGAGAACTCGCAAATATTTCCGACTCTGAGAGAAAAATGATAACTCTCTAGTAACGAAAGCGCTTTACAAAAAGACAATAAAACATTGATTTAAAACAAAAATAACTCAAGTACCATCCGAAATAAATAATTGGTTCGATATTTGCTATTCTATTGTTAGACAACACTATTCTCAGCTTAATCTCGTTATGAAGGAGAGCTTTATGGCAACATTCGAACCTAGCAAATTTACGATTCTGGTTGTAGAAGACAACAACTTGTCTCGCAAAGCGCTTATAGGCATGCTGTTCAAAAGTGGCTATGAGAACATCCTGAGTGCACCAGATGGTCGAAGCGCGATAGAGAAGATTGAACATAATCATGTTGATTTAATTATTACAGACATCAATATGCCTCACATTAATGGTCTGGAGCTGATCAAGTCCGTCCGCATGGGGCAAACCAAAGCAGTACCCGAAACAAGTGTCATCGCGGTTACCGCCCTATCAGATACAGAAACTATTTCTACTTGTATGCGCTTTGAGATTGACGCCTTTTTGCCTAAGCCAATCACTGTGAAAGACGCTCGCGAGCAAATAGAGCAAGCCGTCACTGGTCACACTGAGTTGTATCAGCAACACTTATACAATGACGTCGATACTGAACTGAACAGTGGCAATGAAACAGACACACTGGCGAAACCGATCCCAGACGCCAGTCAAATCACCACTCTGCAAAACTTGTATGAGCTACAAGCAGGTATGACTCTGGTCGGTGATATATTCGCGAATAATGGAGGTTGTCTGTTAAAAGCAGGGACTCTTCTCGATAACCGCTTAGTGAAAAGGTTAAGAGAACTCAGTTCAATCATTGACGATCACCCGATACAAGTTCACCTAGAAGAAAGCCAAGCGGAAGAAGCCTGATTGCTCAGGCTTCTAGGATATTTATCTCTCTTAATGCTTCGGTGTCAGAGTGTACTTGCTTCTTATGACCTTATGGCCAAACGACTCACCTATTCGTTTCTGAACATCATCAAGCGTGATGGTACTCGTCATTGCATCTACATCTAGTAACGACTCCACACCATAGCCATGCACCAAGTAACGAGCATAAAACCAGGTGCGGTCTACTGGTTGATTTTCCAACGCTTGAAGAGCCACGGCTAGCTGACGAGCAGCTGCGTCAACATCTGACTGCTTAACATCCGTCAGCAAGTCATTTAATACTTTATCGATAGCCTGCTCGATGCGATCAATGTCCTGTGGGGCTACTTGCGCTTCAACAAACCAATCGGTAACTGGCTCCTGATCTTGTTGAGCAGAGTACGCTTCTGGCGCATAGTCCAACCCTAGCTCTTCACGAACATACGCCGTTAGACGCTTCGACAATATTCGTTGAATCATATCGTCAATGTAGGCTGTGCGAACACTTGATTGAGAGGCAGAAGGGTTAGTAAGCCGAATCAGGTAGAAACTGTTCTGTTCATTGTAAATATCAAGATCAATCGCATGTTGAGCGTTCTTATTGTAGTCAACCTCGAAGTCTATCGGCAGAGCCGTTTCAAGATTGATGGAAGCTAGATATTGGCGCAAAACGTCATTGAGTTCATTAGGCTCCAAGTCTGCTATGATCACGACTTTATTACCGCGAAACTGACCGAACAGTTCTTCGTGTACGGAGCGAATTTGGGCTTCAGAGACAGACTGATACCCAGAAGCAGACGACATATAGTGTCGGCTCGACGGCAAATAACTGTTGTGATTAATGGCCTGATTCCATTGACCTAATGGCGTTGAAAGGTAGGTCTTGAGTTCTTGTTGATACTCTTGTTTTACCGTTTTAAGGTGGCGAGGTTCGACATTCACATCACTGGCTAAGTTAAACAACACTTTGAAGCCTTGCTGCAGTTTGTTTTTGGGTACACCCACTTCCACACCGTGATGGCTGAAGCTAATAAATGGGTAAACCTCAATGCTGTTGCGCTGCAAGAAGGTGTCCAATTGAGGTCCAGAGAACTCCCCTAGCCCGCTGCGGCTAATGACAGGTATAGTGAGTTCAACGGCAGGGTAAAGTGAAGGGTCAAGGGCCGCTTTTCCCCCCTGACTACCATAAACGACGTTTACCCAGTCACCAGCATTCGGATCTTGCTGAAACCAGACTTCAATGCCATTTGACAGAGTCCAGACCTCAAACCCCAAGTCATTGGTTTCCTGTGATAAAATCGCACCACTATGACTGGGCTCCGCCAGCTCGCTTTCTGCCACCGACAATATCATCGGTTGCGTGCCCGGTTTCGCATATTGCGCTCGGATTTCAGGTATCTTCGCCTGCCACGCGGCAATAGAATCACCTTGTTCAACACCGATAACAACCGAATACTTCGCTGCAAGCAAATCACGCAACTGTTCGTTAACCATTTCGAGCGTCGCTAGATTCAAAAAACGTTCTAAGTTTTGTCGATAATCTTCACGCGATTGTATCGGTTGCTGCAAAGACAAACTCATTACCTTAGATTCAGCAAAATCCAGCGCTTCTTTGTGTCGCCAGTGGTAGTCCACATCGTTGAGCAACTGCTGATAGTAGGCAAGTGAAACATCCACTTCCTCCTGAGTGACGCCGTAATCTCGCATTGATGCTAGTGTGCCAAGAAATAGCCCTTGCGCATCATCACGCTCAGCAGCAGGAAATGAAGCCGACAAGAGTCCATAGCGACGGTAGTTAATGTAGTAATTTGATATATACAGGTCATGCAGTGGAATCGCTGCATCACTGTATGTACGCTCCATGCGCTGATTAATCAGATGCAATGCGACTTCATCCAACCAGCTTTCCATCAGCTCGCCTTGCGTTGTAATCGCAGTTTTGCCTCGCTGAGTCATAAAAGTGATGCTTGGCGCTTCATACTCTCCAATTTCATCGGCTAAATCACTCAATTCGATGGGTACATAGTCGATGCGGGTTTTACTCATACCGTCGCGGCCTTTCCAAGAGGAAAATTGCGATTCGATCAGAGCTTCAATCGTTGTCGTGTCGATATTCCCTGTGATGATCAACTCAGCATTTTCTGGGTGATACCACTTTTGATAAAAGGCAGAAATAGACTCCGGTGTCGCGTTTTGAACCGATAATGCATCACCAACCGGGTCCAAATTTTCTAGAGCAGTTCCTTCTAGCAAATAATCATAATATTTATCGGCCAGGCTTTTGTGCTCTGGTCGTGTTCGGCGTATTTCGCCCTGTATGACGCCTTTCTCTTTTTCAACTTCTGCTGAGGCGATTGTTAAGCCATCGCCAATATCTCGCATCCATAACAGCGCATTGTTCAACTGTGTATTGTCGGGAAGATCGAGTTGATAGACTGTCTCATAGTAGGCCGTATAGGCATTGATATCTGCACCAAAAGTAAGCCCCGCTTGTTCAAAAAGGCTGACCATTTCATTTGAAGAGAAATGACGGCTGCCATTAAACGCCATATGTTCAAGAAAGTGTGCATAGCCTCGCTGCTGTTCCGTTTCTTGTAATGATCCAACTCGCACGAATAATCGGACAGAAACAGGAGCGCCAGAAACGGGATAGACGTGGTATTTCAACCCGTTATCCAATGTCCCTTCAATCCAACCACTGTCCCCCTCAATCGGTGGGTCATGAGGAAAAGAGGCACAGCCAGAAATTACAACGGCAATGAAGAGCGGAAAAATTCGCATACTCAGGCTACTTATTTCTATTAAACCTAATAAAACTATACTTCAAAGCTATGTTTTATATAAAACCATGCACATTTTCTTCTATTTGTACTTTTTAGTTGCGCCGATAAAATCGCAGGCGTATAGTTAATCGTAATTCGACGATTAACTATAAATAGACATCTTATGACAAACCAATGTAGCCTCGCAAACCAGCAGGCGTTCTCGACGACAGACGCTGAAATCGCATTAGAAACGGCCTTTGCTTTAAAGGCAAAAGCGCTTTCACATCCAGCCCGAGTCAGAATCCTTAAGATTTTGGTGACATTGGATAACCTTGGCGGCTGTCTGAACAGTGATTTGGTGTCCCAGTTAGGTCTAGCTCAATCAACAGTGTCTGAACACTTACGTATCCTAAAGCAGGCTGAGTTCATCATCGCGGAACCCAACCCACCTAAGGTTTGTTACAAGGTTAACCGGGAAGCAATTTCCGAATTTAACCAAACTTTTAATACCGTCTTTAACTGAACTGACATCTGAGTATGTAACGCTACTACTCGGATTTTTACACCTTCATCAATCGCCTTTCGACGATAAACGAAAGAGAGACAAACAATGAAAACTGAAACTGCAGTAAACAACGCCGCAAACAACATGAGTTTCCTTGACCGCTACCTTACCGTGTGGATATTTGTTGCCATGGCCGTTGGGGTCGCCATAGGAGCTCTATTTCCTCAGGTTGCAGATTGGAATGAAGCCATGTCTGTTGGCAGTACCAATATTCCTTTGGCCATTGGCTTGATACTTATGATGTATCCACCTTTAGCGAAGGTGAATTACAGTCTATTGGGTAAAGTTCGTCAGGATAAGAAAGCCATCACACTCTCATTGGTTATGAATTGGATTGTTGGCCCTATTCTGATGTTCATTCTGGCACTGACATTTCTTGGTGATCACCCAGGCTATATGGTTGGCATCATTTTGATTGGTTTAGCGCGTTGTATTGCCATGGTTTTAGTCTGGAATGATATCGGTGGTGGTAACAAAGAATATGGTGCCGCTCTGGTTGCACTGAACAGCGCTTTCCAGATCGTGACCTATAGCTTCATGGCTTGGCTGTTTATCTCTGTACTGCCTCCAGTATTCGGCTATCAGGGATTCGAAGTCGACATCTCAATGCTGGATATTGCAGAAAGCGTGATGATTTACCTTGGCATTCCATTTCTAGCAGGTTACCTCAGCCGTAAATGGTTAGTCGCGGCTAAAGGCGAACAATGGTACAAAGAAGTGTTTATTCCGCGAATTTCACCTATCACTCTGATTGCCCTACTCGCGACGATTGTGCTGATGTTCAGCTTAAAGGGGGAGATGATTCTAGAGCTACCAATGGATGTGGTGCGTGTCGCCATTCCACTGGCAATCTATTTTGTCCTGATGTTCTTTGTCAGTTTCTTTATTGGTAAGAAGATAGGCATAGAATATGATAAAAATGCCTCGATTGCCTTCACCGCTACAGGCAACAACTTTGAGCTGGCGATTGCAGTATCGATTGCAGTATTTGGCCTTAATTCCGACCAAGCGTTCGCGGGAGTAATTGGCCCACTGATTGAAGTGCCTGTGCTTATCGCTTTGGTTAACGTCGCCCTAAAAATGAAACAAAAATACAAGCTAAGAGCTCAACACGCATAGCGTTTCTCGCCCGCCAAACATGGCGGGCACTATTGCCCTCTTTTTTTTCTACGTCGTTCACAACGTACCAATACCGCTTGTTTTTCCTCATCAGTGTAAGATCGCCATTCGAGAATCTCATTAAGGGTACGGAAGCACCCTAAACAAACATCCTCACCATCCAAACAGCAGTTTCTCACACACGGAACGGGCACCTTTTCTACATCTGTTGTCATCATCATCCTCTCAGTTTAAAGCTAGCGGTAGAGGCTCAAACTGTCGAATTCACACAACCCCTTTCAAAGGCACAAAAAAGAGAGCCTCAGCTCTCTTTCGTTTCTTCTTTCTCAGACTGGAACCTATCTTCGTATAGCTCCATAAAGTCTTTCCTGATTTCCTGCTCAAGGTGTGTCGCCTTATCAGTAGGACAGAAAATCATAAAGTGAACGACCTGTTCACCTGTCGAACCGCTGGTAATGTGGATGTGAGGCTCTGCACCAGGTAAATCGACGCCTGCGTGCTTCTCGATCATTGCATTGTACCGAGTTGCGACATCACTAAAGTAGTGACAATGCCCTTCAATCTTTTCGATCATCACAGGAACCAAAGGGTATAAATTGACAAATTCGCTCACGACAATCGAGAAGTTGTGATAGACGTAGCGCTTCATAAAGTTAAGGTTTTTCACCGGATAGGTAAAAAACATACTGTTTGGCAACGTCGCTGTTTTTCCTGTGTAGTGGTATTGGCCGTGATGAAGGTCAATTTCCTGAATCACGGTTGCCATCATATTGTGCTCAATCACCTCACCGCACAATTTGCCGACTTCAATCCAGTCACCAATTCGAAACGAACGTGAGCTCGCTCTTTGGATAGAGCCAGTGAAACAGAGGATGATCTCTTTCGACGCCACAACAATGGCGACAGCAATGGCTGTCACTGACAGGGCAAACTCATTGATCTCAGATTTCCACAGAATGAAAAGTAACAGAACGGTAATAGCGAATGCACCGTTCTTAGTACGCGACATCCAGTTACGCTGTTCTTCTGATACAAAAGCAACATCACCACGAATTTTAGATAAAACAATTCGGCGAATTATCGCTATCAGAACGATAATCAACGCCGTAAAAATAAACTTATGAGTCAGAAGAAAATCGATTACAGCTTGTACTTTCTCCATTCTCGGCTCCTGTTGTTATGACAAAGAAAAGGGGCCAACGCCCCTCTGAAGAAATTCGTTTTGAACGAGAATAACTTCCCATACTTATTGAGAAGGATCTAGTTTACATTTCTATTAATGCAAACTAGATAGCGTTCATATGCTACTTGAATCGAGCAGATGTAATAAACTCACCAAACGTTTCACACCAGACAATCACGGTGTTGTATTCACCCAAATCAACGTCTGTTGGCAAATTGAGGGCGAATCGATCAAACGTTTTAACCTCACCTACTTTTACCATGGTATGTTTTTGCTGGTTAAAATCGACTTCAGTTTCAATAAACTGAGGCGATAGGTAAAGTTTATAATCAGGCCCTGGTGCCAATTCACCGACAAAAGCAATCTGGTCATTGCTAATAGAGACAGAGCCCTCCCCCCAATGGAGGAAGTCACTGTCTTTTCGGTCACGCTGGAACGTTGCAGTGTAAACCGCGTTATTGGTCACACTCTCAACAGAGCTCATTGAGGGAGAATCCGGTTGGATAAGAATAGGCAATGCATAGATCCCCACAGCAAAGCCGATTGCACCACAAACAAGATGTGTAAACAGTAAAAAAATCCTTTTCATCCCCGAAACCTCTGTTTATCAAGCATACATAGTAAATGTACACGATAATCAATGAGATAACAGGGACATATCGAAATTTTATCTGTAGTGAAGTGCCGTTTTCTCAGACAAGGTCACAATAACCTTCACAGCCTGCTCCATACCTTCAATGCTAATAAACTCATGAATACCATGAAAATTATAGCCTCCTGTGAAGATATTCGGACAAGGCAAGCCCATAAATGACAATCTTGCTCCATCCGTACCACCGCGGATTGGCTTAATTTTAGGCTCAACATCGCAGGCAATCATCGCCTGTTTTGCCAGCTCAATAATATGTGGATGAGGCTCAACCATTTCTTTCATATTGAAATAGCTGTCTGACAGTTTCAGATCCACACGCCCTTTAGTTAATGCTTTATTAAGTTCGTCCACTTTGCTCTGCATGAAGGCCTTGCGTTGCTCTAGCCCATCACGCTCAAAATCTCGAATGATATAACCTAGCTCACAACGTGCTACAGCCATTTCTGCAGACTTCAAATGATAGAAACCCTGATAGCCTTCCGTCGCCTCCGGTGTTTCATCAGCAGGCATCATCATTTGAAACTGGGCAGCGATGTTCATGGCATTCACCATTTTGTTTTTAGCCGTTCCAGGATGAACATTCACACCATGGCAGATCACATCAGCACTGGTTGCATTAAAGTTCTCATATTCCAGTTCGCCAACAGGGCCGCCATCAATGGTGTAGGCCCATTTCGCACCAAATTTCTCCACATCAAACAGATCTGCACCGCGACCAATTTCTTCATCCGGAGTAAATCCGATACAAATATCGCCATGTGGAATGTCTGGATTTGCTTTCAACTCAGCAATGGCGGAAATGATTTCCGCGATACCGGCTTTGTTATCCGCACCGAGAAGTGTCGTTCCATCCGTCGTGATCAGGTTGTGGCCAAGAAGTCTACATAGATCAGGGTACTGAACTGGGGACAGTACTTCGTCCCCTTTACCTAATGCAATATCGCCTCCCTGATAGTCCTCAACAATCTGAGGTTTGACATTTTTTCCTGACGCATCGGGTGCTGTGTCCATATGAGCCACAAAGCCAATAGCCGGGACATCGTAGTCAACATTGCTTGGCAGCTTCGCCATCAAATAGCCGTTATCATCAAGTGACACCTCACTCAAACCCAGTTCCAGCAGTTCTTGTTTTAGGAATTGGGCAAAAGTGAACTGCCCTTCACTACTTGGGCATGTGGGGTTGGAAGGGTTGGACTGCGTGTTAAAGGTCACGTAGCGCAGAAAACGTTGAACCAGTTCATTCATAGCGGTATCTCTTTGTATTATGATTTTTAAAATACTGGCGTTTATCCTACGCCTTCCAAACAAAGAGGTTTTGCTGTAAATCAGTTTTTAAGCGATGAGAGCAATGCAGTGCATAATAACAACACTGGTAGTAAGCCTTGCTCTAAGAATCTTGTAGCCTGCTGGTTTGCGCTCTTTCTCCGCGATTCTGACCGCTCGCTCTGAAAACCAAACCAGAAAATAGCCAATTGCCAACAATATAAGCGCCAAAGCGATATTCTGGCGTGAAAGCAACAAGACGCCCCATGTCATAACAGCAAACAAGTTACTGAGTAAAAGCGCATTGCGACTGATTTTGTCTACGGAATGATCGATACCATTACCCCAGAGCACCCCTGATAAGAAACTCAAGATCACCACACTGTATGAGATGAACATTTCTTCGCCTGTGAGCCCGAAAAGACTCGCACCAGTGACGATACAAATTAGGCTCAACGCGAACGGCAATAGCCCTAAGTAACCCAATCTAAACATAATTGAAGTTGACGATGTTGCTTTGTTCATAATGCATCCTTAAGCGTTTTTTGTTTACTACGACAAAAAAGCCCGAATAGTTTCCTATTCGGGCTTTTAGTTTGGAACTTAAACAAGCATTAGAGCAGGATGAAAATACCCGCTAAACAAGCACTCATAAGGTTCGCCAGCGTACCTGCAAGCACCGCTTTGATACCGAGATTGGCGACTTCAGAGCGACGTTCTGGCGCAATCACACCGATAGAGCCAAGCTGAATGGCGATTGAACCGATGTTAGCAAAGCCACACAGTGCAAATGTAACGATCACTTGAGTGTGTTCAGAAAGCAGCGCTTTGTGCTCAACAAAGTCGATGAAAGCAACAAACTCATTCATCACAATTTTCTGGCCAATGTAAGAACCCGCCATCAGCATTTCATTTGCCGGTACACCAATCACCCATGCCAGAGGAGAAAATAGATAGCCGAACAGAGTTTGCAGAGTAATTCCGCTAAAGCCTGCTACTTCACCCAAACTCTCCAGACCCGTGTTGACCATGGCGATAACACTCACGAATGCAATCAACATTGTACCGACGGCAACGGCGACCTTCATGCCGTTCATCGCGCCGCTTGCCAGAGCGTCAATTACATTGCTGTCCTGTGCTTTATCCATTTCAATATCAGACTGATCGATTGGCGTTTCACGCTCAGGCACAATGATCTTAGCCATCATCAAGCTGCCTGGTGCGGCCATGAAGCTCGCGGCAATCAAGTACTTCAGCTCAACACCCAAACCAGCATAACCACCCAGTACACTACCGGCTACAGAAGCCATACCACCAGCCATCACAGCGAACAGTTCAGAGCGAGTCATGCGCGAAAGGAAAGGTCGAACAAGAAGTGGAGACTCACCTTGAGATAGGAAGATATTACCTGTGGCAACCAGAGACTCAGCTTTACTGGTTCCTAGGAACTTTTGAATACCACCACCGATAAACTCGATAACCTTTTGCATAATGCCAAGGTAATAAAGTGCAGAAATAAGCGCACTAAAGAAAATGATGATAGGAAGTACACGAACCGCAAAGATAAACCCTGTATTGGCTAAATCACCAAACAAGAATCCAATGCCTTCATCAGCAAAGCCTAACAGGCTGGAAACACCATTACTTAAACTGGTTAGTGCGGTTTGTCCCCAAGGGAAATACAACACTAAGGCTGCAAAACCAACCTGAAGTAACAACGCGCGAGATACTGTTTTCCAGTTGATCGCTTTGCGACTTTCTGACAGCAACACAGCACACAATAACAGTGCCACAACACCGATTAATCCGAATAGGACATTCATTAAAGATAACCTCTACAAGCATTGGAAAATAGCTGGTCCGGTCCGTGGGGTCATTCACCATTCCATGTGACGGCTTGTATTGGCAGAGCGAGTGCTCTTAACCGGGCGGAGAGTATAGCGTACAGAGTGAGATATTCATCACATATTTTAACGCAAACGTTCAAACGTTCACTCTATGAACAGGTTCTTCTGAAACTGGCTAAATTGAGAAGACGAAAATTGAGTACAGAAACCCAACATATGCACTTCATTGCTATAAAACCATGAACCAAGATCACATTTTCAAACATGTAATCGAATTCAATTACTCAAAAAGTTTGGCAACTTACCATTTGGCATCTAGGTTTATAAAAGTGTCAACTAACGTACTAGTGACAAAGACAGATTCTCTAACAACGTCAGCAGCTAACAACGCAAACACAACTACATATTGCCCCACCATTTGGTGGGGCTGTTTTGTTTATCCGCCTGTTGAAAAGACGCATCGCAGAAGCACACAACAAGATCTGCGCTATTTTGAGCTAGATTTATGCCATTAGCGGTATAAAATAACCCGCCCTTAAACAGATGCCAGAGATCACTATGCAACGCGATTACACCCTCTCCTCCCTACAAAGTATCCCTAGAGAAGAGCTGGAAGAACTGAGTCTACGAATGATCCATCGACTGATCGCAGAAGAATCAATGACTGAACTGTTTACGTTCGATGCAGACGAGACTGAATCCGAAGACAAACTGCAAGAAGCCCAGTTTGATGCTATGTTGAGGATGAGCGCTATCGCACTGAGTGAACTGCCAGCCCTTTTCAGCGAATCAGACAATCAACAGCAAAACACGCTGCGCATGCAACGCTTACTCCTTTGGCATTTCTATTCAGTTTCCTTTCACCTCGAACAGGCAATACCACTTGAGGTCCATTGCCAACATGTAGAAGTGCTCCTTAAACAGGCACCAACTAATGCGCTAGAATGGGTCACAACCTTAACGGATTTACTCCGCCAGTACGCGAAAATTAGCCAGAGTAGCTAATACGCTCATCATTGATGAAGTTAAATGCCAGAGTTGTCTGGCATTTTTCATTTTTGAGTCTGATTCATTGGCAAGATTTATTGATTCAAGACATACTCAAAGTTACGCTAACTAACCTATTAATTAAGCCTAATTGCGCTATTGCCTTCTACTTGCTTGCACCATTTCATTGAGTGCATATGCCGAAGATGAAATTGATTACTCGTCCTGCCACAGTAAACCAGACAGCGCAGGCATACTCGACTCAGCATTCAGCTATGTGAATGCCCGTCTTTGTGAACCCGCTGTTTGGTTTGATAATTTCTTTGTCGATGACCGTACCGATGAAGACGCTAACGCGGGTAGTATCGTTCGCTGGACTAATGACTTTGCCTATGTTGAAGCAAAGGGTTATGAGTTCAAAACACGTTTCAAAGCGCGCTTTCACCTGCCTAAAGTCACAAAGCGTCTCAAGGTAGTTTTTGAATCCGATGATGAAGATGATCTGCGCGATCTCTTTCCACAAAACTCCAGTGATGCGGAAAGCACGCTTGCGATGAGATATGACTGGCTGAGTAATGCCAGAAGCAGTTTTAACGTTAAACTTACTGCTAAGCCAGGCATAGAAGGTCGCTTTAGCTACACCTATCCAATGAGCGAAGACATGGTCTTCAGAGCGACACAAAAGATTTATCAGAGAAAGCGTGTCACAGGTGAATCTACAGAAGTCGATTTAGACTATTCCATTAGTCCAGATTTTTTGTTTCGTTGGAGTTCATTCGCAAGCTATGAAGACGATATCAAAGGTTGGGAATTGGGCACTGGGTTTACCTTATACCAGCACATTTCAGACCATCAGGCACTGAGTTATCAAATTAGCACGACCGGAACCAATCGCCCCTTTCATTACATCCCAAATACCCATGTTTCTATCACTTATCGCCAAAGCTTCTGGCGGCCGTGGTTATTCTATGAAGTGATACCAGAGTACAACTGGAATCGAGAAGAAGATACTCAGCGTGAAGGAGAAGCAAAAGCCACGTTGAGATTGGAAGTGTTGTTCCACAACATCTGAAAAGGCCGGGATACCCCGGCCTTGTTATTTAATCGTTGGTTAGAACGACACGAGCGTTCTGTTTCTGAATTGGTCGGTTGTTGTTACCCATCACCATCTGCATTTGTTTTGCCTGTTCCGTCGTCAATGTTTGAGCGGATTTAAGAACAAACCAGCGTACGCCTTCAGAGCAAGGTGGCGTCGTCAGAGAACCATTGAAGCGGTAGTACTCCCCCGTTGCAGGCAGCATATCTTTTACAGCAAAAGGCGTTTGTAGCCTTACCGTTTCACCTGGCTCAGGCATGGTTGCTGTCAACTGTGTGATCTGGTTATTTTCCCCTGGTGCTGCGTTATACATCACAGCGACGACCGCTAGGTTGCCATCTTTATCCGCATTTACAAAGTGCGCTTCCAATGGAAAGTTTTGACCACGAATGTGGTTTTCTGAAGGAGTATGGAAGTGGAACTGCGCCAGATTAAACTCAACTCCATCTACTGTCACGGCGTTATTCCCCTCAACAACCGCTTGAAGTGTGTGTCCATTATTAGTGAGTCCAGTAACCATGCCCTGATACTCAATGTTCAGTGGCATCAGCTCCGCATCAACCACATCCTTGATATCAATCGGGCTTTGGTTTTTGCCAGTCGCACACTCTTTTGCAACGTCTCCCCAATGTTCAGGTCCCTTATCACCTTTGTATCCCCATTCAGCGGCCTGAACCGTACCCGCCATCGCAATCATCAAACTTGCGGCAATAAATGTTTTTTTCATGTTATTTCCTTATTATCGTCACCAACTGATCGGCCACCATCATAAGTCCATGAACAAATCCATGAGTAGTAGGAAAACTTTGATTACCTGCGAATTTTGGAACCGGATACAAAAGAAGTGAAAATTATGGTTTTATCAATTTCACTGGAAGCTGCCTTTGTCTTTCTAACATTGCCAGTTTGATCTTGCCCTAAAACAAAAAACCAGTGTTGTATCACCAACACTGGTTTTTGAGCAACACTAGAGATCAGAGATCAATCAACGAAGTAAGGCAGTTGCTCTTGAGTTAAGGCACTGCCCTTAGCAAACACAGCGTGCTCCGTCACACTGCTCACATTCCAATTAGTCAGGTCTTGTGAAAATGCCTTTGCCGAACCAAACATGAGTTCCATGTTTTTCACGCTTGATGTATCCCAGTGACTAATGTCCTGGTTAAAGTCATATGCTTCGCGAAACATCCATCTCATACTGGTTACTTTGGACGTATCCCAATTGCCAATATCCTGATTAAAGTCGTATGCTTTGTTAAACATCCATTGCATATCGGTCACTTTGGACGTATCCCAATTGCCAATATCCTGATTAAAGTCGTATGCACCGCGAAACATATGGGACATATCGGTCACTTTAGACGTATCCCAATTGCCAATATCCTGATTAAAGCCGTTTGCTTCGCGAAACATATCGGACATATTTGTTACATTTGATGTGTTCCAATCAGCTATACTTTGGTTAAACGTGAATGCCTTTGAAAACATCCCGGACATATTCGTTACTTGGGAGGTATCCCACTGAGAAATATCATGATCAAAAGCTTTTGCTGTATGAAACATGGATGCCATGTTACGTACGTTAGACATATCCCAACGGCCAATATCTTGGTTAAATTCATAGGCACAAGTAAACATGCTCAACATACTTGTTACATTTGATACATCCCAATAGCCGATATTTTGGTTGAAAGACTTTGCGAAAGCAAACACCTGTGGCATGTCTGTTACATTTGATACATCCCAATAGCCAATATTTTGATTAAATTCCTCCGCCTTATAAAACATGGCTGTCATGTCTGTTACATTGGACACATCCCAATAGCTAATATCTTGATTAAATACTAAGGCAAATCGAAACAGGTCCTCCATGTCTGTAACGCTCGAAGTATTCCAATCGCCAATATTTTGGTTGAAATTTTTAGCATAACTAAACATGGCTGACATGTTTGTTACATTTGACACATCCCAATGGCCAATATCTTGGTTAAACTCTTCGGCCCATAGGAACGTGCCTCTCATATTTACTACGCTTGAAGTATCCCAATCACTGATATCGGCGTTAAAGGATTTTCGATTATAAAAAACCGTATTCATATCTGTAACTTGCGTGGTACAAAAGCGGATCTGGCCACGCTCAAGATAGTCCAACATGGTCTTGTCTCTGATAAGTGTGTTGTCGACCACAACATAAACCTGCCCGTTCTCAAGTATCACAGAGTTGACAGCTTGGTCTGGGCATTTTACTGAGATATCAGCGGCAAAAGCGGAGTTGCCAGCGAGCGCTAACGCGCCGACGAAAAGTGACGTAAGTGTACGTTTCATTGTATTTTCCTAGAATTGAATAGACGTTATTGAGGAAACTGTGGAAGGTCGTTTTCAGACAGACCGCTGTTTTTAGAAAAGTCCGTATGTCGTTTGACTTGACTAACATCCCAAACGGTTAAATCTTGGTCAAAGCGCTTAGCACCAAAAAACATGCCGTCCATATTGATGACGCGGCGCGTATCCCATCGGCTGATGTCTTGGTTAAAGAACTCGTCTTTAGCAAATAAATGGCTCATATCCGTGACATGGCTAGTACAGAGTTGGATATTGCCAGCAAGGAAGTTTTGCCAGTAATCAGAGTTGCGGATAAGTTGGTCATTCACGACCACAAACAACTCTTCTTCTTCAATCAACACGGTTCCCGGGGCGTTCGATTCACAGGTGATACTTTCTGTAGCAAACGAAGAGGCGCTGCTAAGTAACGCGCACGCAAGCACGATAAGTTTGAATTGCATTTGAGATATTTTTCTTATCAATGAATAGTGCGTGCGATTATATTTATAAATTAATTATTATATAAGTCAGGGTTGTTTTATTATTTAAATCAATAATTTTAATTGAGACATTCAATATAATATTCTTAGATATTATTGATTTAAATAATTATTAGTGATTACTATTGTTTTTATTATCATTTATTTAATTTAAAACCTTGCCGCTATATGTTCATTATATAACCAGACAGTTCACTGATATAAATTGAACATTGGCTAAGAAGTAGTAGGTGGCTCAATTAACAAAAAAGGCGACAGGTTAACCTGTCGCCTTTTACTATTCAGTAATCTAGATTCCATTATTCCCAGTCAAGAATCACTTTACCTGATTGGCCGCTACGCATTGCGTCAAAGCCTTTTTGGAAATCGTCAATCTTGAAATGGTGAGTGATGATTGGCGTCAAATCTAAGCCCGATTGAATCAATGATGCCATCTTGTACCAAGTTTCGAACATCTCGCGGCCGTAGATACCTTTAATCACCAGACCTTTGAAGATCACTTGGTTCCAGTCGATACCCATGTCTGATGGCGGAATACCTAGTAGTGCAATTCGGCCGCCGTGGTTCATTGTCTTCAGCATGGTGCTAAATGCCGCCTGAACACCTGACATTTCAAGGCCCACATCAAAACCTTCCGTCATGCCCAGCTCTTCCATTACGTCTTCAAGCTTTTCTTCCGCAACGTTGACTGCGCGCGTCACACCCATTTTACGTGCAAGTTCAAGACGATATTCGTTCACGTCTGTAATCACAACGTGACGAGCACCTACGTGCTTAGCAACTGCCGCCGCCATGATACCGATTGGGCCAGCACCTGTGATCAGTACGTCTTCACCCACAAGGTCGAAAGACAGTGCCGTATGTACAGCATTGCCGAACGGGTCAAAGATTGATGCTAGATCGTCTGAGATGCCTTCAGGAATTTTGAATGCATTGAATGCTGGAATCACTAGGTATTCAGCGAATGCACCTTCACGGTTTACACCCACACCAATAGTATTACGACATAGGTGAGTGCGGCCGCCGCGACAGTTACGACAGTGACCACAAGTGATGTGGCCTTCGCCAGAGACACGGTCACCGATTTCGAATCCGCGAACTTCCTGACCAATAGCAACCACTTCACCCACGTATTCATGACCAACGACCATAGGAACAGAAATCGTGTTCTGAGACCACTCATCCCAGTTGTAGATATGAACGTCTGTACCACAAATCGCGGTTTTCTTAATTTTGATCAGAATATCGTTATGGCCAACTTTCGGTTTTTCAACCTCAGTCATCCAGATGCCTTCTTCAGGCTTTAGCTTAGATAGCGCTTTAATTTTCATTACTTAATGATCTCCATGTCACGACCCACTTCGATGAAGGCATCGATGGCGCGATCAAGTTGCTCACGCGAGTGTGCCGCAGACATTTGTGTACGAATACGTGCTTGGCCTTTTGGTACTACTGGGAAAGAGAAGCCAATAACGTAAATACCTTTTTCTAGGGCGCGCTCTGCGAACTCAGCCGCAACTTTCGCATCGCCAAGCATGATTGGAATGATCGCGTGGTCAGCACCACCCATAGTGAAACCAGCGGCTTCCATACGAGTGCGGAAATGTGCTGCGTTTTCCCATAGACGGTCACGTAGGTCACCACTTTGCTCTAAAAGATCAAGAACTCGGATAGAAGCATTAACGATGGCTGGTGCTACCGAGTTTGAGAACAGATATGGACGAGAACGCTGACGTAGCCAGTCAATCACTTCTGCTTTACCTGAAGTATAGCCGCCTGATGCGCCGCCCATGGCTTTACCTAGCGTGCCTGTGATGATGTCGATACGGTCAACCACATCGTGGTACTCGTGAGTACCTGCGCCTGTTTTACCCATGAAACCCACCGCGTGAGAGTCATCGACCATAGTCAGTGCGCCGTACTTATCAGCAAGGTCACAGATAGCTGGCAGGTTAGCGACTACGCCGTCCATTGAGAATACACCGTCTGTAACGATAAGGATGTTACGAGCGCCCGCTTCTTTAGCCGCGATTAGCTGCTGCTCAAGCTCTTCCATGTTGTTGTTTGAGTAACGGAAGCGCATCGCTTTACACAGACGAACACCATCGATGATTGAAGCGTGGTTAAGCGCATCAGAGATGATCGCGTCTTCTTTGCCCAGAATCGTTTCGAACAAACCAGCGTTAGCGTCAAAACAAGAGGTGTATAGGATTGTGTCTTCTTTACCAAGGAACGTAGAAAGCTTTTGCTCCAGCTCTTTGTGGATATCTTGAGTACCACAAATGAAACGAACAGACGCCATACCAAAGCCGTGCTTGTCCATGCCAGCTTTACCCGCTTCAATCAGCTCAGGGTGGTTAGCTAGGCCAAGGTAGTTGTTAGCACAGAAGTTAAGCACTTCTTCGCCTGTAGAGATTTTTACAGCCGCTTGCTGTTGAGAAGTGATGACACGCTCTGACTTGTAAAGACCTTCAGCCTTTACTTCTTCAATCTGTTGTTTGATCTGTTCGTAGAATGCAGAAGACATTTCAAATTCCTTCCTAGTTATTATGTTAAGCACATTGCTTATTCATCACCTTCGTTTTCAAATTCGAAGGCGTCAAAAGTTGCCCTAAGTGTAATTCAAGCACGCTATTTTCATTATCCCACCAGATGGAAAAACATTAGTGAATTTCAGGCACAAATAAAGAATTTTTATGATAGCAATCACAATCCATGTTTTGTGTGATGAAATTTCGCGCTTCATATCAAATAGAAAATTTCTACCTGAAAACGATATGGAGCCTTAAATCACAAGCCCTCACAATGCCCGCCCTTAACTTTTAACTAACGAGCATTGCACATGACCTTATCTGATCAGCTAATCCGTGACGCTTTTTCGAACGGTTGGCATACATGCGTTTATCAACCAAAAGTGGAACCGAGCTTCGAAAAGATTCAAGGCGTGGAAGCACTGTTCAGGCTAGACATTCCGGGCCAAGGCATCTATCTGCCTTCGCGCTTCATTGAGAGAGCCTTTGAGCTTGGTTATGAAGAAGCGATATTTTTCATCGTCTTGGAACAATCTCTTAAAGACGTGAAAGGCATTGGTGCGAACATTGGTTTAGCGATCAATATCAGCCATCAGGTGCTCGTTAACCCAGAAAACATCGAACGCGTCCGAGAACTGCTTTGGGAATTTTCATTCCCAGCCTCACGCCTGACTTTTGAACTGAGTGAAAGTGAAGAGTTAGATGAGTCAGTTGCTCCGCAAATCGACGCCTTTCAACAAATGGGGATTAAAATCTCTATCGACGATTTTGGCGCTGGCTATTCAAACTTCAACAAAGTGCTCAGCCTGAACATCGATGAGATAAAGTTTGATCGTTCCATTATCAACAATAATGAGATGCGCAGTGCTGCACTCATCAAAAACATTCTTCAATTCTGCCGTGAATTTGGCATCACCTCTGTGGCTGAGGGTGTGGAAGATTCAGACACTCGAACTTACATTCGCAATCTGGGGTTTGATACCTATCAGGGCTTTCATTTCTCAAAACCCGTACGAATCCACGAACTAAGGCAGATTGCTGCATGATCATTCGAGCTTCCAATCCGGTGCCATTGCCGCACCAAAATGTTATTGCTCAGTTTCGAGTTTTAGTGGTTGATGAAAGCACTCTATTTGCGCAAAGCATCAAAAAGATGTTGATGCAACTAAAGGTCGATGACAAAAACATTACTCATGCCTCCGACACCAAACTTGCAGCGAAATACCTAAGAGAGAGCAAAGATTCAGGTTCATACTTTGACGTCATTATTTGTTCTTTCAATTTTAAGAGCCAACCTCAAGGCCGTGAATTCTTTCGATACCTTGAGAAAGAGCAGGTTCGCGCTCACTTGACCGCATTGATCATTACTGACAACGCGACAGACATTGATACAGTTCGTCAAATCGATGCATTTTTGCCTGACGGATTCATTGCTAAGCCCTTCAACCACAATCAGTTTCTGTCTAAGTTTGGGCAGATTACGGAGAAAGCATTGCGGCTAAAACCGCTTAAAAATGCCTACTTTCAAAAGCGTTATCATGATGTGCTGGAACTAACACAGGACGAATGCTTGCCCCCGAAAGTCGCTAACGACATGCTTCGTCTTCGTTGCCTATCACTCATTAAATTGGACCGCTTTGAAGAAGCTGTTGAGCTTTGCCAACCATTTATTGGAGCTCAACAGGAGTGGCCTTCAGTCCTCTTAATTGAGCTTTATAGCCTGCAAAACGATAGTCAAAAAATCAGTGATATTCTTTACACCACAACGACGCTCAAAGACCACCCCAGAGTCCATTGGGTATTAAATGAAAGTCAGCTTGAAGGTGACGATTACCAGTATCTGCTATCACATTACTCTAAAGTGAATGACGACCATGAGAAGTCCGTTAAAGCCGCTCTCGTACACCTGCTAGCACTAGACTACGATGCAACTTTAGATTCACTTGGTCATTTAATACGCAGTAACAAAACCAACCCGTTGTTAGATAAGCGTCTGCTTGTATTCCTACAGGGACTCGTCTCTCTAAGTAGTACTTTTGAAAATAAAAACAAAGTCTTGGAAGTCAACGATCTAAACAAAATAGCGCCAAGCAAAGAATCGCAACATCAGCTCTATTTTTTATTTATATATATTCTCAAACACTACGATAGGAAGAGCTTATTTCTGACTGGTCAACGGATTGATGCCTTTTTTGATAAGGCGCTGTACGCAAAAGATAATCTAGTGCTGATACTTTTGGCTCTTGCTTGTTATCAATTAGGCTTATATTCGAAGCTCCAAAAGCTTTATCAGCAAAGGATGAGTTTCATAGAGAAAGATTATCTGGCCATTTTAACCTCCAAGATTCTTGGCCAATTAGTTCAAATGAGTGACAAAAGGGAATTGTATTACGATACCAATCGAGATGACGATCTCTCGGTATTGGTGTCAATGACCCACTCATCGCCTTTAAATACTCGGTATCATGAAGGATTCATATCTCAGCTCTCCGACATAGTGAAACGACGGAAAGTAAAAAGAACCAAAGAGATCATTTCCCATATTGAGTCGAGTATTGCTTTTCTCAAAGAGAGCTACGAATCGCTAGGTCTTACATCGGATCTGATGAGACTAAGATCAGAGTATGAATTAATTAAGATCAACCTATAAGGAACTCAACACTTTTCTTCTTTTGCTTCAGGTCATGGTAACGAATGTACTTAAAGTAGACATCGTGTCTGTTTTGTATCGTTTGAGAGAAAGGATTCTCAATGACTTTCTTAATGTCAGCACGATAAAAGATAAAACCGTGCTGATGGCAGCAAGGCTCAAAGTACAAGTCATACAAAAACTGGCTCATTGCAGGGTCGATGGTCGGGAAACTGACAAACGTATCTTCTAAGTTCTTTGATAAATAATCGAAGATTTGCCGGCGAATAATAATGCTAGAAGCGCCCAAGCTGAGGAACATATTGGCCTCTGTCGTGTAAGCAAAGTGCCCAACCAACAACCCTTCACTTCGAAAACAAATCACGACGATACCTTCCCGAGAAAACCCAAATCGCTGAGTCGTATCAAGAAAATCAAAACCATAAAGTTTTGTGTGCATGGAGCGTATCAACGCCAGTTCTTTTTCCGGTAAAGAGGAAAAGTTATACGTGTCAACCTGAGTAATCTCGTAGTCATAGGCAACGTCTGAATTGAAGGGGCGATTCATCAGTTTCGTTGCCGACTTTACCTGAGACATTTCTTCAACGGAAAAATCGTACTCAACTTGAAAGAAACTCGCTAAACCGACGCGACGGACGAAGCTCGGCTTGGTTTTTCCCCTTTCCCACTGACTGACCATCACCTGATTGACACCAGAAAAGGCGCGATGTGAGTTGGAAAGCACATCTGCTAGTTCTTCTTGAGAGAGTTGTCGCTCTTCTCGTAGCTCCTTCAAACGCTCGCTGAAATTTTCTTTATTCATCGCCAACTTACCGAAATTTATTTTTAGTGTAGTTTATACTGGAAATGCATTGGAGACATCGCAGAAACACAAAACAGGCGCTAGTTCATCTAACCTATCCGCCTGTTTTGGTGACATAAAAGAATGCGCGTGTTACTTTTCTAACACTAAGGTGACTATGGTGAGCAATACGACAGCGAACGCGGCCAGCAAGATATCTTGCATCATTGAGCCCAAGTCAAGAAGAAAGCCTGGTTCTTGCATTTTGAGTACCTCTTGCTGTTTAACATTTCGCCACCTTATCGATTCAACAATTCATTAACAACCGATTTAATTCTCAATTTAAAGACATATCACGGTTTCAATTTGGTTAATTCAAAACTTATCGCTTTGCTCCCAGATCTTGCATCCTTCATTTTGATCGTTGATGAGGGTAGCTTTACTGCTGCCGCAAAAAAGCTCGATGTGACCCCTTCCGCACTGAGTAAATTGATCACTCGGCTTGAGTCAGCCCTGTCCGTAAAGCTGTTTGAGCGCACGACACGAAAACTCGTTATCACGCCCACTGGGCAGCAAGTTTATGATCAGGCGATTGTGATGGTAAACGCCGCCCAGCAAGCTTGGGAGCTATCAACAACCGATCACAAACAAGCGACAGGCTCTCTTACCATTGCAGCACCAGAAGCTTTCCTCAACTCCGTTTTACAGCCTTTTGTTGTGCCGTTTTTACAGCAGTATCCGGATATTCAGTTGAAGCTACGTGTCGCTGATGGCGAGATCGATCTACTCAGAGACGGGATCGATGTTGCGTTCAAACTCACCGATAAACCCGATGAAAACTTGGTACTTAAGGAAATCGGAAAAACGAACCTTGTCCTTTGTGCCAGCCCTGAATACATAGATAAACGTGGTATGCCATCCCACCCGACTGATCTACAGCATCATGACTGCTTGTATTTGGCCGAAACTGAGCGAGATAATGTCTGGGACTTCTTTAAAGACGACGAATTCCATTCGATGACGGTCTCAGGTCGCTATGCGGTTAACCACTCACAAATGCGCCTCACTGGTGTGAAAAATGCGCTCGGTATTGGCATCTTCCATGATTTTGTCATCGCAGAAGCCATAGAAAAGAAACAAGTTGTACCCGTTCTTTCAGATTGGACGATCAAAAGTAACTACCATGGCGCAGTCGCTATGCAGTACCCGCAAACCAAATACATGCCCGCTCGCCTACGTGTCTTTATTGATTACATCAGTCAAGTATTAGGCGATAAACTCGCCAGCAAATAACGAGAACCCTATGTTTAATAAAATTCATCACGTTGCGATTATTTGCTCTGATTACCCAGTATCTAAGCGCTTTTATACTCAAGTGTTGGGGTTGAAAATCCTAGCCGAAAACTACCGAGAGGCGAGAAGTTCTTACAAGCTCGATTTAGAGCTTCCTGATGGCTCGCAAATTGAACTGTTCAGCTTTCCCGGCGCTCCAGAAAGACCTAGCTTCCCAGAAGCACAAGGCCTTCGCCATCTCGCCTTTGAAGTCGATAGTGTTGAAGACGTCAAAAGCTATCTCGAAAGCAAAGGGATTGAGGTGGAGCCTGTGCGCATTGATGAATTCACCGGAAAAGCCTTTACTTTTTTCCAAGATCCAGACGGGTTGCCGCTTGAGATTTATCAGGCACAAACTAAATAGCTCGATTAGCGACTACTCGCTCACGATGCCCTTGCTTACGAGACCATATAAACACTTTCTCAAGCAAACTGCGCCGGACTCGCTTTTTGACGATCCGGCGAGGTTTAAGATGATTCATCAACTTTCCCTCGTTTCACGTCAGATGATAGAGCGCCATCCCTGTAGAACAATCCGCTCTCCAAAATCACACAAAGAACACCTCCCACGCCATACGCAAACAAGTCCTTCCAGTCAAAAGTCGCTCCCAGAACAACGTAAAGCGGAGAAGTAGGGTCAACCCCCAACCATTGTGCCAACTGAGAGTACTGACTAAGCTCAACCAAAGTTGCAATCCCGACCACCAGCATTGCTAAAACCTTAGGATCAATTCGAATCACTAACGCTATGGTGTAGTAGAGCCACACCACAACCAGGACATCTCCAAACGTCGGCCTGATGAAACTGTCCCGAACATAACCAGCAATAAAAATCAGCACGACAAACATCATCAAACTCACCAGAGCGTGATATTTCGAAAAACGGACATTAATGCGGGAAGAAGAGCCGCAATTACGGCTCTGACTAATTTCATGCGACTTCGTGTTACGCATCTGTACTACCCGTTTGTTCGTCGCTCGCTCTCTCTACGGCTTTTTTACTGCGTTCATACCAATCTACGTTTCTGGTTATCACCATCACGAAACTGAGAATCACGAAGCACAATAACGTCCCCATCAGGAGTGCGTAGCTTTCAGCCTGAAGTAGCCCGAAGAGTAGTCCGTATAGACACAATAAACTCACACCAAATACTGTACCGTGCTTGGTATTGTCCAACATACCGCCTACATAGACACTCAGTAGGCAGGTAGAAGCCAACACAGAGATAACATAAGCCCAATTAAAACCGGTATGTTCACTGAGTGAAATCAGCAATAGATAGAACAGCGCCAGAGCGAGACCCACAAAACCGTATTGAACGGGGTGAACGGGGCGAGCCTGAAATAACTCGAGCAAAAAGAAGCTGGCGAACACGAGCGTAATAACTAAAAGCGAGTAGTTAATAGCACGATGCGATTTGAGATAATGATCAACCGGATCAATCAGGTCAACACCCATTTGACGCTGTTCCAACTCATAACAGGACGACTCATCTTCCATGCAGTTTTTAAACAGCTGCGTGATATTGGATGAAAAGTTATTACTCGCCCATTGAGCGTTGAACCCAGATTCAGACACGGTTGATTCTATCGGCAGGTAATCACCGATGAAGCTCGGATGCGGCCACTCTGAAGACAATTCCACGGTTGTGGTTTTCCCGATAGGTGTTACCTGAAGCTTTCCCATCCCCTGCAATAAGAAGTTAAGATCAAAATCGAGGGGCTTAGAAAGGTCTAAATGCGCTACATTTAGCTGAGTATGAAACCCTTGAGCCAGTTGCTTGATACTGGTTCCCGGCACAACGTCAAACGCCTCGCCTCCCAGCTTCATTTGATCCAATTTCACTAGTCCACGGCTGTCTTTTACGCCAACCACCATTTTAATTTGTTCGATCTTATATCGCTCAAACTCGTGCAATGCTGACAGATCAAAGGATCCTTTGAGCGCACTTTGCGCTTTGTACAAGCGAGCTTTGTAGATACCACGATATTTCTCGAAACTTTCCAGATGAGCAGACATATCAAAAGTGTTTGGCAAAATGTAAGCTTGACGCTCAACGTTGTAAGTTCTGTCTTCACGACGAACAGTTTCCGTGAAATCAATCGCGATAAACGGGCCAATAATGCGCTGTTCACCACTGCTGCTGCGTGCAATCTCATCTCTAACTTCTTGTTGGCGATATGAACGCTCAGAAACAAGGCCACTGACCATAGATACTGGAATTTGTAGCAAGACAAACAAAAACAGCACAAAGCCAAACTTCATGCCGAGTTGATTATTGAGGATTTTCTTCATTTTTCTTCTCCTTAACTGATGTTTTAACTGTAAAACAGCAAGTTGGAGAAAAGATGGAGCGTTTATGGAGTTTTTATGGAGAAGGAAAGCTCAAGGTGACTTTGACGCCTTGTTCTACGTTCTCGATAAGCAATGAGCCTTTGTGTAGCTTGACGACCTGCTCCACAAAATTTAGCCCTAGCCCAGTGCTTTTCACGCCATTTTGACGTGCAAGCGAGTAAAACCGTTCTGTGAGTCGAGGCATTGCGTAATCGGGAATCGGTGGGCCTGCGTTAAATATCGACAAAGCGACTTGTTCACCTGACTGTGAGTACTGCCAAAGAATCAAACCGTTGCACTCAACAAAATCAAGCGCATTGTCCATGAGATTAAACAGCGCCTGTTGGAACATAAAGCTATCACCGACAGGCTCAAAGTCAGAGCTAATTGACGCTTCACATGCCACTCCTTTGGCATTGAGCCGCGCATCTGAAGCCGATACGATCTCGTCGAGCATAACCTTGATGTTGATTGATTCCTGCTTATCTAAATGTGGTTGCTTCTCCAGTCGGGCTAGCTCCAATAGCTTGTCGATCAAAGACTGCATCCGATCGCTTTCACGCTCTATGTTAGTCGCAAATCGTGCCACTTTTTCGCCAGATAAAGGCATCTGCAATATTTCGCTGGCTCCCTTAATGGCAGAAAGCGGGCTCTTGAGTTCATGGGTTAAGGTTTGCACATACTCTTCGACATACTGCTTGCCATCGAGTTGATTACGCATGTTTTCTAGCGCATCACTCAAGGTGCCGTATTCATAAAACACGCGAAATGTTGGCTTAGTGACCTTCTCACCCTGACCCATTTTCACTGCGTAGTTTTCCAACTTATTCAGTGCTGAGTGAATGCGCCAAGCAAATAAAGCACCGGCCAGTAGCACTAGGCCACTCATCCAAATCATCCAGAACAAAACGTTTCGCTTTGAGAGGTCAATAAATGGCTGAACCGATCGGTTGAACTTTGCCACTGTCACGCTGCCAATGATTTCGCCTTTGTGATAGATGGGAGCCGCGACATGCATCACCGTTGATAGAGGATCATCTGGGTCTTCAGCAGTGCTTCGCGCACCATATTGGCCGCGCAGCGTCAGATAAACATCATTCCATCTCGAATAATCTTCTCCGACATCTTGTTGCCATGAGTCTGCAATCACAATCCCATCTTTGTCTGTGATGTAAATACGATGATTGATCGCCTTTTTGCCGATTTCCCAGATACGTGCTTCTGGTTCTCTTAAGCCATACGCAGTAAGCAGTTTAGAGAATCGACTTTCTGAAATCTGACCATTCGCCACGTCTTCTTCTGCAAGCACAGCCAAGAGATTGGCCATGTCCACTAGCGTTTCTTCAGTCGTTTGACGAACCGTCGGTTTAAGCTCCTGAATCACAGTGGTACTCACGGTGTAGGCCGTCATACCGACAAGAACGAAATACAGAAAAAACAGTCTTAATCCGAGTGGGATTTTAGGCCATTGCATCGTTACTCACCCGCTTTATCGAAGTAGTAACCGAAGCCACGCTTGGTGCATATACGATCAGCCATCGAGAAAGGCTTCAGCTTGCTGCGTATCGCTTTAATGTGGGAGTCGATATTACGCTCGTAAGATGCATGCGGTGTCATGTCAGCGGCGAGCATCAACTGCTCACGACTCAAAACACAGCTGGATACGGCAATGAGTTTGCTTAGGATCTTAAATTCGACAGCGGTCAAACCCAGTGGCTGGCCATCAACGCTGTAATCAAAGTTATCTGCCTTTAGGCCACCATCAATCTCTTGTTCATTCGGAGATTGGGTTGTCGTCGGGCGTGATTTGATGCGCAGTTTGATTCGCGCCAACATTTCCCTTGGACTAAAAGGCTTAGTGACATAGTCATCGGCGCCAATTTCCAAGCCCACAACGCGATCGATTTCGTCATTTCTCGCCGTCAGGAAAATGATGGGTACATCAGAAAACTCACGAATGGTTTTGCAGAGTTCGAATCCATTGCCATCGGGTAAGCCGACATCAAGTACCAGCAGCGCGGGCTCACTCTGTTTAATGAACGTCAGCCCTTCACCTGCCGTTGAAAACCACGCCGGCTGATAGCCATCCATTTCGAGAACATGAATTAAATTGTCTGCAATGGCAGGTTCATCCTCAATAATGACGATCGTTGTTTTGTCGTTCAATGTTTCAACTCCGCGCAGCTACGTTTCCGTACTATGACTGATACATGATTACAGACAATCATTATTGTGAATAGTTTAAAAACCAAAGAAGCGCATAGGCCAGGTCACCTTGCCCATTTCGATCAAATCATAAATGGTGAAAAATACGGCACAAATAACCGCCAGTTTGAAAAGGCGATAAACAATGAACATAGGTACTTCCTTAAACATGAGAATAGCCGCTAGAACGGCTCATAAGACAACTAGATACAAGAACCACGTTATACCTTTTACTCATTAAGATTTCGAGCACCAAACACCACAAACTTTCCTACTCCCAGCGGGATTCAGCACACCTTAACCTTGATATGCATCCCATTTAATAAAGTCACATAGCAAAAAGACGTTCGGTTCCAGCCATTTTAACCCGTTTTTAACCCTCTCTTTCCTAACATCCGGCCAATACTGCACACATGGAAGCGAACAATGAGAAAACATGCTTGTCTACTGGCCCTAACTTTGGGGCTGGCATCCCATGCGATGGCCATTCCAATCCCTGATGATCTGGATACTGAACTTCGTAAACTGATTGAGCAACACAGCCTCACAGGCGAGCCAAACAAAGGCTTTGAAATACCCTGTGTAGATTCAAAAGAAGTGAAATTAGGAAAACTCTTATTTTTCTCCAAAGCACTAAGTGGTAACAAAGACGTTGCTTGCGCAAGTTGTCATCACCCTTACCTTGGTGGGGGCGATGGATTATCACTCGCAGTAGGAACACTGGCTGAAAATGAAGATGTGCTCGGCCCTGGTCGGAAAACAACCACCGGTGAATTCTACGTAGCACGCAACACGCCAACGATCTTCAACGCTGGTTTATACAAACGCAGTTTGTTCCGTGATGCTCGTGTCGAGTTTGTTGACTGGCTTGATCCATCAAAAGGGATCAGTACTCCCGATGTTGCATTTGGTGAAGCTGACCCAAATTCTGGAGATACCCTTTTATCCGCTCAAGCTCGCTTTCCACCGGTTACTGCATCTGAAATGCGCGGTTTTGATTTCATGCAAGATGCATCTAATGAGGCAGTGAGAGCGCATCTAGCGGCAAGAATTGGCGATTATGGCGACGCCAAAGGCGAATTATTTAGAAACCAGTGGCTGGAGAAATTCGCTTCTGTTTACGGAGACGATAAGTCACCTCAGGAGCTTGTAACCTTTGCCAACATTACTCGAGCACTCTCTGCGTACCAAGAGTCGATGAACTTTACCGACAATGCTTGGAACCAGTACGTGAAAGGTGACTCGTCTGCACTTACGACATCACAGAAGCGTGGAGCCTACCTGTATTTGTACATGCCACCTCCCCCATCTGATGGAGGGAATGAGCCCGACTTTTTGCCTACACAGTGCATTGGCTGCCACAACACAGACACTTTCAGTCAAACCAAAGACTCAAACTATCACCGCCTAGCCTTCCCGCAAATCGGCCCCGGAACCGGAGAGCCAGGTATGGAAACAAATGACTTAGGTCGAGCCCATCGAAACGAAAGTGAAGCCGATATCTACAGCTTTCGCTCAGGCACCCTGTTAAACATTGAAGTCACTGGTCCATTTGGGCACGCAGGGAACTACGACACCCTAGAACAAGTCATTGATCATTATGACGATTATCACCAAATACTTGACCAATATATTGACGAGCTAGGCTGGTGCGAACAACCTCAGTTTAAAGACATCGAACATTGCAACAACTTGTTTCCTGACGCTAGAGAGAACACGGATAAAGCCGCGAAGATCATTGACGATGAGATAGCAGATGGCGCACCCGTCTTGCAAAAGCTAAACCTGTCAGATCAATCGAAGACCGATCTGGTTAATTTTATGAAAGCACTTACCGATCCCTGTGTGAAAAGCGCGGAGTGCTTGCAAGCTTGGATACCTCAACCAGAAGAATCCGATCCTGATGGACTTCAACTGGCAGCGATTAACTATCAAGGGGTTCCTCTTTACCTGCCATCCAAGTGTTCCGAAGGTGAAACCCTTCAGTCTGGTGGGAAGCTGACAAGAGATCAAGGTGAATGCATTGCTGGCTCAATGGAACACTTTTACTTTGATATTCAACAAGATAACACTACTGTCTATCTGAGCAGCCGAGATGGTCAAGGCGATCTCAAGCTCTATTACCACCCTACAAGTTGGGCCTCCAAACAGAATGCGTTAGCGGAGTCGATTGGTGAAGGTACAGAACAAGTTCTTATCATCACACTTAATCAGGGCCGTCACTACGTCAGCGCCATCTCACAGCAGGGGTATCAAGGGGTTTCTATCGCTTTGGGTACACGCCGCGCCGATAAAGAGCCAGGTGAACATCCAAAAGCAATCTCAGATGAATGTGTGACCTCTTCTCCTGTTTCACTTGGAGAATTACAAAGCGGTACTCCAGTCTGCACTGCACAAGGTGACAATTACTATTTCATCAAGGTTACAGAGCCCAATAGCACTCTGGAAGTCAGAACAAGACACGGTTCAGGTAATACCGACTTATATGTCGGTCCTTATTGGCCAAGTACAAGCCAATTCGAGTTTTCATCTCGCAGCGCAGACAATAACGAATACCTGAGAATAGATTCACCCATACCCGGCTGGTACTTCATTCTTGCGGCTGGAGATGGACTCAATCAGGGCACATCGCTGCAACTTGATATATCCACACAACAATAAAGCATTGCTTTGTAGGCAGTAACGTTAATTACAGCCAAGCCATTTAATGGCTTGGCTTTCACTCATTCTACTAATCTCAATTTGGAAACTTATGATCAACACAATACTAGTTGAAGATGATTCACGCTTGGCGGGTAATATCATTGATTTTCTAGAGCTCGAAAACATCACATGCGATTACGCCAATAATGGCGAAACAGCACTCAACCTGATCGAAAAAAATCAGTATCAGGTCATCATCCTAGACGTCAATCTTCCTCGACTCGATGGCTTTAGCGTATGTGAACGACTTCGCACTCAAGGAGTAGCAGTTCCGATCATTATGTTGACCGCCCGAAGCCAACTCGAAGACAAACTGACAGGTTTCAAGGTGGGTACTGATGATTACCTCGCCAAGCCCTTTGCTATGGCAGAATTGGTCGCCAGAACCAAAGCACTAGCCACCAGAAAAAGTGGTCAACTGATCCGATTCAAAGCGGGCAATATCGTATTCTGCACCCAAGAAAATCAAGCGTATATCGACAACCAACCAATCAAGCTTCTTCCCACCAGCCTAATTATCCTAGAACACTTGATTCGTGCTTATCCGCACTCAATCACACGTCAATCTCTTAACCTAGCAATCTGGGAAGACCGAGCACCTAACAGTAACTCTCTCAAAGTCCACATCCACTATCTGCGCAAAGCATTATCTCAACACAGTAGCAGCGTCTGCGTTGTATCAGTAAACAAACAAGGATTTAAGTTGCAGGATACAGATAGTGAGAGTCAATGAGATTTAAAATATCGAGCTTAAAGCACTCTATGATCGCCATGCTATTTGCCACTGCGCTCATTCTCGTGACACTAATGTCTACGCTATGGTTGCTGCACTTTTTTAATAGTCACGACAACATGATAAAAGGCGCTCTGCTTGAGGTTGCCCACAAAAGTGAGTCGGAAAGCGTTGAGCAAAGCCCGCGTTTCATAAAAACCTCAAAGTGGCATCAGTTACCCATAGAAATTCGCCGCCACTTCGATCGTGACCTGCTCTCCCCAAACCAGATCCACCATAAATCAGATCGAGCTAGTCCGTTATCAAGACCAACCGAATCCGTGTATGTGATGTTGATTACGAAACCTGATGGTAAAGTGCATTACGTGGCTCATCATTTCAAAGAACCACCAAATGCTCCTCCGCAAAATTGGTTTGAGACACCCGAAATTCAGGCCATTCTTTTCGGTGCTTTCGCATTAAGTTTCTTTCTAATGATGCTGTTCATGTTTATGTACTCAGCCACTAAACCCATTCAACACCTTTATCAGTGGGCTAGACAACTGGATTCCGCCAACATAAGTAGTGCACCACCAAACTTCCAATATGAAGAGTTAAATACACTTGCTCAGATTATTCTTGATAGCTTGCGTAAAACCGAAGCCTCGCTCAAACGTGAGCAGGAGTTTTTGCGTTACGCCAGCCATGAGTTGCGCACACCGATTGCGGTTATTCGAAGCAGTGTAGAATTGATGGATAAAGTCGAAAAACAGTGGGAAGAAAAGAGCCACAATGCGAAGCAACGTATAAAGGACGCGAGCCTCTGCATGGCTGAACTCTGCGACACGTTACTTTGGCTCAACAAAGCGGAGCATTCTCAGCTAACCACTCAATTTGTTGCCCTCTCGTCAGTACTGCATTCTGAAATAGAAAACCTAAGTTATTTAACCCAAGCCAAAAACATTGAAATTCAAATCCATACCGATAGCTATAAAGCTAACCTTCCTTACGCAGCCATTCAGATGATAGCTGCCAATCTATTGCGTAATGCCGTACAGCACACCCATGAAGGTGTAATTACGATTATCCAGCAACAAGGAAGCATTCAGATCATCAACAAAGAGTACTCTGATTATTACGAGCACTATCCGGACAAGTCAGGTTTTGGCCTTGGTTTAATGCTTGTTAAGCGCTTATGTAGACAACTCAGGTGGGGCTTCAGATTTGAAAAGACACACGGCCAATGCCGTGCATCTCTATCGATTGGGGAACCAAACCTTATGTTGACTAAAGGTTTGGATGACGTTCTTTGCGAGCAAAGCGCACTTTAAACCAAGTTTTAGGTGCTTTCGTCAACAAAATGCCACACAGCAAGGGCAGCATCAGAGCCAGTGATTGGTGAGACAACATCTCACCATTGATATATGCAGAAATAAACAGTGCAACTACAGGAAATATCAGAAAGCAGATTGACGCCTGAAATGGTGTAGATACCTGGCCAAGCTTAAAGTAAGCGACAATCCCGCCAACGCTAGCTATCAAACCTAAATAAACAACTGCAGAGATCGAATCCCAAGTAAAGGATTGCACATCAACATGCTCACCCATAGAAGACACGGCGAACAATAAGACGGAAGCCACCAAACACGGCAATGCATTGTAGGTGAGTACTTGGATGTCCTTACAATGTTTTTGAACAAGCACGTACATAACCGCATGAATCGCAACAGCCAATCCTAGAGATGCCGTACCAATCAGGTAGTCGGAGCCACCCATCTGCATTTCATTACCCAGTATTAAACACAAGCTGATCACCGCCGCGATAAGCCCAAACACCTGATGCTTTGCAAGTCGCAGCCCAAGGAACAAACCAGACATCAACATCACAGCAACGGGCATGTTAGCAAAGATGATGGAAGCCAAACCGGAGGAGATATATTGCTCACCATAGATCATCAAAGTGAAAGGAATCGCAAAGTACATCAGCGCTACAATGATCACCCACTGCCCCTTCCCTTTCGGAAACAGTAATGGTTGACCAAACACTTTAGCCAGTACAGCTAAAAGTGGAGCAGCAAATAGAAAGCGTAACGCGGTAGCAAAAATCGGCGGAATAGAGTGCAACGCCACTTCCATAGCGAACCAAGTGGTTCCCCATATCAAGCAAACAGAAACAAAAAGTAGAAAAGTTAGAGACTTCGAATTCATGGTGACTACTACTCATTTAATAATTGTTGTAAATCATCAGCTTGTAGAGCATTAATGATGTAGCACAGTATACGGAGTTCACCAGAGAAATTTTTTGCCTTTAAATCTAGAAATAGTCTTAAATAGAGAAATTAATTTCTTATAATCGAATAATTTAGAAATAAATACTACATAATGACACCACAGTAATATCATTATTTTTAACAGGGATATTAATTATTACCATCGCTTTAGATGTCGACCAAAAGACATAAATCAATCCAATACAAGCTTCAAAGTAATGTGTGAAAAACAATGTATCGCGCTTTTGTGCGTGCTATAGCCAGACACACAATAGTGCATGTGGTTGAATATGTTCTTAAGCTTCAACAATCATTAATAAACTTATGGCTAAAAGAAATGACAGCATTCTGATTCACTTGTGTAGTGCACCTTGGTGGGTCAGCGTCACAATGTCTCTTATCACCTATTTTGGACTTGCCAGCGTCTTACCAAGAATCTTTGCATCCACAGATAACTTTATTCTGAATGCAATTGGACCCAACTTGCCAAATCTAGCGCCTTTGTTTGGCTTTTTGTTTCTGATACCCGCTCCAATCTCATTGATTGCTCAACGTAACAGAAAGCAGAGGTACAGCCGAACCACTGCACAACTTAAATCTCAACGATCCACTGCTGCATTAAATGACTTGAGCTGGATTGAGTTCGAGAGTTACATAGGAGAGTTTTTTAAACACCAGGGTTATCACGTAAAACAAGCACTCTCTTCGGCACCCGACGATGGAGTCGATATATGGCTTACCAAAAATGGAGACGTGAGCTTAGTACAGTGTAAACATTGGAAAAGTAGAAAGGTTGGCGTTCAGGTACTGAGAGAAATGTACGGTGTTATGCTGGCTAATCAGGGCAAACAGATGATCATCGTAACCTCCGGCCACTTCACTTCTGAAGCAATCCGATTTGCCGCAGACAAACGCTTTTGGTTAATATGCGGCGATGAACTAGTGAACATGGTAGAAGATGGACGCTACTTCATTGACCGGTCGTCATCCGAACCATCAAAACACGACGAAAATAGCGTCCTGTGTCCTAAATGCCAGTCAGAATTAGTACTCCGGACTGCAAGGAAAGGCAAGAATTCAGGCAAACAATTTTATGGCTGCTCCTCTTTTCCTAAATGTCGATTTACTTTAAACACCTAACCGATTAAAAACGTGGCTGATAGCATTAAGAGTAGCGCTAGGCATTAACTCCTTTCATACCCTCAGAAGTATAACGATCACCCACAGGTTTAAAATTGTTGATGGCTCGTTCCAGCATTTTATGGTCCTGAGCCGTTAACTCAATATTCACCGCTCCAAGGTTATCCTCCAAGTATTTAAGTCGCTTCGTACCCGGAATCGGTACTATGTTTTTACCTTGGGCAAGCAACCAAGCTAAAGCTATTTGGGCTGAAGTACATTCTTTCTCAACTGCCAACTGTTTTACCGCGTCGGATAGCGGTTGATTAGCCTTTAAATTTTCAGACGTGAAGCGTGGAAGTGCTTTGCGAGCATCGCTCTGGGCGAAGTCCTTTTCTGACTGAATATTCCCAGTCAGAAATCCGCGTCCTAACGGCGAATATGGCACGAATCCAATACCGAGTTCACGACAAGTGGGCAAAATTTCAGCTTCCACATCTCGAGTCCAAAGTGAATATTCCGTCTGAACCGCCGTTACTGGATGTATTGCATGTGCTCGCCTCAGCGTGTTTGCGCTCACTTCAGAGAGCCCAATATGTGCGATTTTCCCAGCAGAAACTAGATCACTAAGCGTCTCCATTGTAGTTTCAATAGATGCATTAGGATCTAAGCGGTGAATGTAATAGAGATCAATACACTCAACGCCGAGCCGACGCAGTGAGCCTTCACAGGCCTTTCTTATGTAATCCGGGCTGTTATCAATACGTCGTTTGTATTCTCCCGGCTCACGTACAATGCCACACTTGGTTGCCACTTTTACGTTACTGCGACGAGTCCTTAAGAATCGACCAATCAGTTCCTCGTTATGATGGTCACCATAAGTATCTGCTGTGTCCAAAAGCGTACACCCTAGATCAACAGCTTTATTCAATACCTCTATTGATTCTTGATCATTTCTGGGCCCATAGAATTCACTCATTCCCATGCAACCTAGGCCGATCGCAGATACTTCTAAGCCATTTCCCAAGATACGTTTTTCCATCATCTAAATTTCCTTGGTTTGTTGTGTTGTTCACAGTATGCTCTCCTAAAAAGGAGGTTCATATGGCCAAAAAACACAATCAGTTTTCCGAATTCGGAAATAACAAACACAGTAGACTCAACTGGGATGATGCACGAGTCTTCTTGGCCATAGCGAGAGCAGGAACACTAAGTGGCGCATCCAAAACACTAAGAATTGGCATTGCGACAGCGACTCGTCGGCTCGAACGCTTAGAAAATGCGCTTGAACTGCGGTTGTTCGTGCGTGACCAACTAGGATACAAACTTACCGATGAAGGGCTGTCACTAATTCCTCAAGCAGAAGCTCTGGAACAAGCCGGATATGCGTTTGGCTCTGCGGCACAAGGTACGGATGATGGGGTTTCAGGCCACGTTCGTTTAGCAACCGCACAAGGACTGGCTGATCATTTGATCATTCCGGCCTTACCAAATCTACTCAGCAAGCATGATGGGCTCAATGTAGAAGTGGAAACCAGTGTTTCAACCGTCAACTTGCATCGAAGAGATGCTGATATGGCTATACGTATGATTAGGCCAGAGAGAGGAAATGTAACTATCCGTCGTTTAGGAGATTTAGGTTTTGGGCTTTACGGCTCTGAAAGTTATTTAAACAGAAGACCTCGTTCAAAGCAGACAAATCCCTATGTTAATGATGACTTCATTGGCTGGACGGAAACTCAGCAACACCTTCCTGCTGCACAATGGATTCAAAAAACACTACGTGGCAGAACTTGCAAGCTTGCTACGTCCAGTTTGTCCGCGCAGTTCAGTGCCGTTCATGCTGGCCTTGGGCTCTCAATTCTTCCTCACTTCATCGCTAAACAACAAGGTCTCATCTGCATTGAAAATGAGGTGGGTTGTAATCAACCTATCTGGCTCGCGATTCACTCAGATTTAGCACACTCAAGACGGATAAGAGTGGTCGCTGATTTCTTGAGCGAGCTAATTTATGAAAATCAGGAATCATTGGAGTTTGGAAAGTGAAAATAGGTTACCGAAAAGCCAATGAGTACCTGTTGTAACTAGCAAGCCCATCGAATACAAAAAAGCCGCTTAATGCGGCTTTTATTGAATACTTAGTTTCTAGTGCACTGGCTTATCGGTTTTCGAGTAAAACTTGCCGAAGTACTGTTCCAGGATTTCTGGCGTTAGCTCGCCGGCTTCTTCAAGTTTTTTCAGCTCTGCCGCGATAGCTTTTTGCTCTTCAAGTGATGGAAGCGCTACCTCAGGCTCGTCACTCATCTCCTGAGACATTTGCTCTAGCTCTTTTTCAAAATCACTCATGATATTACTTACCTAATAATATAAAAACTGGGGCTAAGTTTACCCACTTAGCCCCAGTTATTCTAGTTCACGGATGGTTTTATAGCTTAAAGCTACCTACCATACGATCAAGACGTTCTGACAACTCTTTCAGATCAGAGCTAGCAGCTGCCAGTTCTTCCGCCGTACTAGTTGTTACTTCGTTGATGGCGTTAATCTCTTCGATGTTTTGGTTGATAGTATGCACAACCGTTGATTGCTCTTCCGTGGCCGTTGCCACCTGAGTGTTGCGATCAGAAATATCATGGATTCGCTCAGAAATATTCACCAGCACTTCTACTGCTTCATCCGATGACGACACACCTTCATGCGTGACAGATTTGCCTGCTTCCATGGCCGTTACCGCATCTTTGGCGTCGCTTTGAAGTTGGTTGATCATCTTCTGGATCTCTTCTGTCGAATCTGCGGTTCGGCTTGCTAGATTTCGCACTTCATCCGCAACCACAGCGAAACCACGCCCTTGCTCACCCGCTCGCGCTGCTTCGATTGCTGCGTTCAATGCCAGCAAGTTGGTTTGCTCGGAGATATCACGGATTACGTCAAGAATCGAGCCGATTTCTTGTGTTGTCGATGCCAGTTGCTCAACCACTTGACCAGTATTCTCTATGTCCATAGCCAAACGACTGATCGCGTCTTTGGCCTTGTTAACAACATTCTGACCGACCTGAGTATTATCTGACGCTTGATTCGCGGTTTCTGCAGCGGTTGCCGCATTCGATGCAATCTCACTAATCGTTGCGCCCATTTCATTAATCGCCGTAACTACCTGAATGGTTTGGTCGCGCTGAATCTGGCTGTTATCGTGAGTCGTGTTGGCTTTATGGGAAACACTTTCAGAGGCGGTTTGTAGCGCACCGCTGGTTGATGCGACTTCTTTCATCGACTCATGTATTTTCTCGATAAAGCCGTTAAACCCTTCAGATAACTGACCAATTTCATCGCTGCTCTGAACTTCAATACGCTGTGAAAGGTCACCGTCCCCACGACCAAGATCGGTAAAGCGCGCTGCAATAGACTTGATTGGGCGTGTAATGCTGTTCGCTAAGAATAAACCCATGAAGATGAACAGAGCAGCAACCACTATCGTAGTAACAGTCATCTGTTTGGCAACATAGTTAAGGTCAGCGAACACTTCATTTACCGGTGCTACACCGATAACAAACCAGTCCATTGAAGGAATATATAGGCTCGAAACGAAAACTTGCTCGCCTTCGTAGCTCGCTTCAATCAGGTTGAAGCCAGATTTATTCAAAAGCATAGAAGCTTCGCTTCCATACAATTGAGATAAGGTCGAACTGGCTTTGTCCTTCTGGCGATGAATTTGTACCTGTCCTTGTGCATCCGTCAGGAATACAAAACCCGTGTCTTCGATTTGGAAGCCGTTGAGCAATCTAACCATATCGTCCATTGATTTAGACAAGCCGGACATGCTGAATCCGTTTACAAACTGGAAGTTAGCGAACATTTTCACTTCACCAGTCGATTCCTGAAACATGCTCACCATGGTAGGTTGCCCAGACTGCGTGAAACCAAAGAACCATCCGTCTTGCTGTTGGTTCAACTGACGTAAGAAGCCATTCTGGTTCCAGTAGTAGGCTGTTTCACGGTTCGCAACAGAGGCATCATTCAAATTGTATTGATTGCGAACGTTATTGAGCTCTTTAACCAGCATCGCTTCCACTTGAGGGTCGATGTTGGTCGTACTGACCGCTTGTTTGATAAATTCATTGTTTGCTATCTGCTCGGCGGCGCGCAGTAGCTGAGTCACATCGTAATCGATTTGTCCTTTAATCTGGTCCAGCATAGATGGTAGTTCGATATCTACTAATCTATGTTCGAGGACCTCACGTGCCTGACGCTGTGCCATCACTCCGACAATAATTGTTGAAGCAAGAACAGCAAAAGTAATACCCGCAACAACCTTTTGCTTAATACTGATCGCGTTTAGTTTCATCATTCGAGTTGCCTTATAGCGCTTTATGATTGTATGAAAGTTGAAATCACAGTTAATTTTTAGCTTAGGAGGAGAGCAAGCCAAATTAAATTGTGACGCACTTTTTTTATATCGGACAAAAAATACATTCCTTTACTGAATAAGTCATCAATTTCGCACTAATTTGCAAACCAATTTTTCGATATTGAACACTTGCATGAAGGGTTAAAATCCCCATATTGTAAGCAACTGAAATAATAGAACTTATGTTGCACTGCTAAGTTGGATAGTTATTAACCATCCAATACGCAACATTAGTCAATGGATGAACTTTTTCACTTCAAAATCCACTAAGTGAAAAAGCGAGGAGACAGACATCGATGAACTCTCAGTCATTTCATACCCTACAACAATACTTGGAAGGCCAAGTTATTGGTCAGACTGAACTTGTTAAACAACTTTTAGTCGCTCTATTAGCCGATGGCCACATTCTGGTTGAAGGCCCTCCTGGATTAGCGAAAACACGCGCTGTTAAGTCATTGGCTGACTGCATTGAAGGCGACTTTCACCGGATCCAATTTACTCCAGATCTACTTCCTGCCGATTTAACTGGCACTGATATTTTCCGTCCGGAAACGGGCGAATTTACATTCCAAGCAGGGCCAATTTTTAACTCTCTGATTTTGGCTGACGAAATCAACCGCGCACCAGCGAAAGTTCAAGCTGCCATGCTCGAAGCCATGGCAGAAAAACAAATCACCGCTGGTCGTCAAACATACCCACTGCCAGAGCTGTTTCTGGTAATGGCGACGCAAAACCCAATTGAGCAAGAAGGCACTTACCCTCTTCCCGAAGCGCAATTGGATCGCTTTTTACTGCATCTCAATGTGGATTATCCGAATGCAGAAAGTGAACTGGAAATACTGCGCCTGAATCGCGGTGAAGCAAAAGGCGAGGAAAAAGTCGCTCCGCCTGTCCTCTCTCAACAAGATATCTTCTCTGCTCGTCAGGAAGTATTGAACATCCACATGGCGGAAGGGGTTGAGAACTATATTATTCGCCTTGTTATGGCGACACGCCAACCAACGCAATATGACGAAACACTGAGTAACTGGATAGAAATGGGAGTCAGTCCTCGCGCAACCATCGCGTTAGATCGCTGTGCTCGTGCTCACGCTTGGCTCTCTGGTCGTGACTATGTATCACCAGAGGATGTGCAGGCAATGGCTTTTCCTGTTCTCAGACACCGTATTCTGCTCAGCTATCAGGCTCAAGCCGAAGGCATTAGTGCCAATCAGGTGGTTAACCGCCTTCTGTCTCTGGTGGGCAGCGCATAAGGGTTACAGATGGATAAACAATTATCCCCATACTCTGATGGCGTAAACTTGTGTCTTGACGAACTGCTTTACTACAAGCAGCAAGCGATAAAGTGGTTACCTCCTGCAAAGAGTTTGTGGTCTCAAATGCTGGGGCAACATCAGAGTAAGCAACTAGGCCGTGGTATGGACTTTGCCGAAGTCCGCCAGTATCAACCTGGTGACGATGTGCGGAGCATTGATTGGCGCGTAACCGCTCGAACCGGTAAACCTCATACCAAGCTTTTCACAGAAGAACGAGAGAAGCCCATCATTGTGTATGTGGATTTCAGTGCCAGCATGATGTTTGGTTCTCAGCTGATGTTCAAATCGGTCTTGGCATCTCATATGGCAAGCCTGATTGCGTGGTTGTCTGTTGCTCAGCGAGATCGTATAGGCGCAATGATTGATACTGGCGACCAACTGACTGAGCTAAAGCCGACCAGTCGTAATCAAGGGCCGCTCGCGTTAATTCAGCATCTGGTGAAGCTTCATCAGGACAAACTGAATCAATCGACTACGCCCCACTCCTCAGATATGGGCCATGGCTTACAGGCACTGAACCGCCTATGCCCTAAGGGGAGTGAAGTGGTCATCATCAGTGACTTCCTGCGTTTCTCAGACTCAAACCAGCCATTACTCACTCGGCTACGTGCCCACAACCGCGTACGATTGGTTCATATTTCCGACCCTTTAGAAGCGGGTATCACCAGTTATCGTGGCGTCGAGCAAGTTTCCGACAAACGTCAAACGTTGTGGATGGACTTTTCTTCACGAAAAGCACGCGATCAGATTAAGTCTGTTTTTGAGCAAAAGCAGCAAGATCTGAAAGACTTATCTATTAACCATGGCTTGAGTTTTACCCGTCTCTCTACCCAAGAATCATTACTACAACAATTATCTGGACGTAATCAATGAGCACCAATAACAAGGATTCACTACTACCACTTAATCCAATGCATTTACCCGAGGTGCCCTCGTGGTTTCCACTGGCATGGGGATGGTGGGCGACCGCAGGAGCGATTGTCTTTGGCACATTGATAATTTGGCTGACCTATCGCTGGAATAAAAAGCGCATGGCACCAAAGAAAACCGCGCTGAAGCTTATTCAGGCAGGTGACAAACCTGCTGAAGCCATTGAATTATTACGTCAGGCCGCGCTGTGTTACTACCCAAGAGAAGAAGTAGCGCAGTTAACGGGCAAAGAGTGGTATGCCTTTCTTGATACTCAGGTGAAATCACCCGTGTTCCTTGAGAACTATGAACTCTGGCAAGAGGCTTTGTATTCGAAAGAGCCCGTAGGAAACGCGTCCGAACTGATTACCCATTGCTCCCAATGGGTCGATGAAGCGCTTCCGCCGAAAAGAAGGAGAGCCAAAGTTGGCTAACATCGAATTCGTATGGTGGTGGGCATTTCTGCTGCTACCACTCCCCATACTGATTTATTTTTTGCTGCCGCCAGTTAAACAGTCATCTCCCGTTTATATGCCCTACCTGCCCGACTCAGCGGCAGGCAGTGCGCCGAGGAACTTATTGGCTAAAGTTCTGGCAGGTCTGGTTTGGGTTTGTCTGGTTACCGCGGTTGCAAGACCTGTTTGGTATGGCGACCCTGTCACGACACAACCGAAGCATAGAGACATGATGCTGGTTGTTGATCTGTCTTACTCGATGAGTAAAGAAGACATGCAATTTAACGGTGACTACATCGACCGTTTAAGCGCAGTCAAACAGGTCTTATCTGACTTTATTTCCAAACGTCAGGGAGACCGATTGGGCCTAGTGCTGTTTGCCGATCACGCTTATCTGCAAACACCATTAACGCTTGATAGACATACCGTTGCCGAGCAGCTCAATCAAACCGTATTACGCCTTATTGGGACCAAAACCGCGATTGGCGAAGGCATAGGGCTAGCGACCAAAACGTTCGTCGATAGCGATGCACCGCAACGTGTGATGATACTACTCAGCGATGGCAGTAACACTGCGGGCGTACTTGACCCAATCGAAGCGGCCAAAATTGCCAAGAAGTACAATGCCACGATATACACTGTTGGCGTCGGAGCCGGAGAGATGATGGTCAAAGAGTTTTTCATGACACGTAAAGTCAATACAGCTCAAGACCTAGACGAAAAATCTCTGATGGAAATCGCCAAGCTGACAGGTGGGCAATATTTCCGTGCCCGTGACAGCAAAGAACTGGCGACTATCTATGACACCATCAATAACCTAGAACCTGTTAGCCAAGCCACACAAACCTGGCGACCACAACAAGAGTGGTTCCGGTTTCCACTTGCAATAACACTGGCGGGCTTCTTCGCACTTATTATCATCAGGAGGAACCATGTCTGATTTTCGCTTCCTCTATCCAGAGTGGCTGCTGGTACTCCTTCCACTATGTGGGTTAGTTTTTTGGCTCTCAAAACGCAGCCGTAACCAGACGTTAATTGCCCCCCATCTTGCCAAAGCAATGGGTATACAACACAAATCGGCACGCAATGCTGTCACTAGTGCAGTCGCCATCTTCGGTTTAATCGCCACAATTGCTCTCTCTGGGCCAAGCTTTACCAGCTCTGAAAGGCCTAGTTTCAGCAACGACAGTGCTCGTGTGCTAATCATGGACATGTCAATGTCTATGTATGCCACCGATATCAAACCTAACCGGCTAACTCAGACTAAATACAAGGCCAGTGATCTACTCAAAAAATGGAGTGAAGGTACCACGGGTCTCGTCGCTTACGCTGGCGATGCGTACACCGTTAGTCCGATGACCTCAGATACTCGCACTATTCAAAACCTGATCCCCAACCTCAGCCCCGAATTGATGCCCTACCCCGGTGCTGACGCAGTAAAAGCCGTCCGGCTAGCTATTGATATGATGAAAAACGCCGGCTTGTCCCGTGGTGATATCATACTCTTCAGTGACGATTTGGATGATGCGGAAACCCAGGGAATTCAAGATCTTCTTGAGGGTACACACTGGCGACTGTTCATTCTGGGTGTAGGTACCCGCTCAGGAGCCCCGATACGACTCAGTGATGGCACTCTGCTCAAAACCGATGCTGGGCAAACCGTGGTGGCGAAATCCAACTTCAGTAACATGAATAGCGTATCCAAATCCCTTAGTGGTTTCTTTACACCTATTCAGCTCAATAACAGCGACATAGACGCCATAGCCAATCGCACAAGTAGCATTGAAAGCACGGGCAAGCTAAACCAAGCCCAACAAATCAGTGATCGGGTCAACAGTGGTATCTGGTTAGTACCTTTGCTTATCATCCCGGCGCTTCTTATGTTCCGTCGTGGTTTTTTGTTTTCGATGATCATCTTGGCTTACCCACTACTGTCACCTAAACCAGCGATGGCTTCAGCTTGGCTTAACAGTAATCAACAAGCCAAACAGCTCTACGATGCCGAGCAGTATCAAGAAGCGGCGGATCTGTTCGAGAACAAAGAGTGGCAAGGTATAGCGCAGTATCAGGCGGGCAACTTCCCTGCTGCCATCAATGCACTTAAAGATTCACAAACGCTAAACGGAAAATACAACCTCGCTAACGCCTACGCTCAAAACCGAGAGTTTGATCAAGCTATTAGCCTTTATGAGGATGTGCTCAAACAAGATCCGAGCAACGAAGATGCAAAGAAAAACCTAGAGATTGTCAGACAGCAGCAACAGCAACAGCAACAGCAACAGCAACAGCAACAGCAACAGCAACAGCAACAGCAACAGCAACAGCAACAGCAACAGCAACAGCAACAAAAGTCTGGCGATGACTCCTCTTCAGATCAAGAGAATTCCTCTCAATCTGGGCAAGATTCACCTTCAAATGAGAAACCCTCTGACAAGCAATCTAAGCAGCAGCAATCTCAAAAACCTCAGCAAAACCAAGAAGAGACAAGCGAACAGCAAAAGCAGCAGGCATCAAGTTCCGAAACTCCTCAGCAACAACAAGAGCAGAACAAGCAACAGCAAGGTGCTTCAAAGTCGGAACAAGAGCCAGATCCGCAAGATGAAAGCGCGACTCAACCGCAAAGCGCAGCTGAGCAGGAGCAAAATTTAGAGCAAATTGACCCTGCACTTCGAAAACTAGAACAGGTCGAAAGCGCGCGCGACCCTAGCCGTTTACTCAGAGCTCAAATGATGTTGCAAGCTCAGCAAAAACAACCACCGCAGAATACAGGTAAGAAGTGGTAACTATGAATCGACAAATAATGAAACTGATTAGCTTAGTGGTGCTGGCTTTAGCCTTTGCAAGCCCTGCCGCTATGGCGGCAAATGTCTGGGCGACCGTCAGCAAGAATAAAGTCGTCAAGAACGAAGTGTTCCAACTTCGCGTTGTAGTCGACGAAAAAGTCTCTTCCGATGATATTGATTTCAGCGGACTGGAAAAAGATTTTTATGTTGGACGACCTAGTTTTGGCTCTTCGATCAACATAGTCAATGGTGACCGCAGTACACGCAGTGAGTGGAATCTAACACTGGCCGCTCAAACACTTGGCGTTGCCAATATTCCCGCTTTTACAGTCAACGGGGCGAGCTCAAAGCCGATTGCTATTCAGGTTACTATGGACACCGATGAGCCTAAAGTATCCGACTTAGTTGAGCTACGCAGTTCACTGGATAAGACGACGCTTTACCCAAATGAAAGTGCCTCATTACGTACTCGCCTGATCATTAAAGCAGATCCAAGACGCCTGCAAAGCCCTAATGTCATCCCTCCTCAAGTCGACGGATTGACCTTAGCTCAAATCGGTGAGCCAAAGCAGTATCAAAGTGTTCTCGGCGGTGTGGAAGTCACTGTACTCGACCAAGCCTATCGCGTGACAGCAAATCAGCCCGGCGAATACACACTACAAGGTGCCGCATTCAAAGGTTCTGTTGTTTATGGCAATGACCGAACAGGGACCACCAAACTTATCTCAGTTGATACGCCAGCAAAAATCTTTGCTATCAAAGTTGAAGATAAACCCGCTGGCTACAGTGGCGTATGGCTGCCGACATCGGAGCTTAAGCTAACCCAAACATGGGTTGCGGCGAATGGGGAACCGATTCCTTCATCAACCACACATCAAGCTAAAGTGGGTGATTCGATTACACGAGAAGTCACCTTGGACATAGAAGGGCTCTCTTCTGACCGTTTCCCGAATCTGAAGATCAGCTATCCTCAAGGCATTCGTGTCTACGAAGAAAAGCCTCAGTTCACGCAGCTAGAGAATGGTTTCACGCGCATGACATTGAAGCAGGTGCTTATTCCTCAGCAAACTGGTGATGTTCAACTTTCAGAGATCAATCTCAATTGGTGGGATAGCCAGAACAAACAGCAGAAAACCGCTCATCTAGATGGTATAGCGTTAGCTGTCAGCCCGGGAGAGAGCCTAAATATTCCAGTGCCAGCGTCTCAGTATTCAGCGCCAGCCGAAGTAAAAACGGTCACTGTCAAAGATCCCGGTTTTTGGCCTTATCTCACTGCGCTGTTTGCCCTGCTTTGGGTTATCACAACCGTTTTACTATTCAGAAAACGAAACACTAGCGTGGAAACCCAGCAGAAGCCAATCGCACCACTCGATACAAGTGGTCGCTTGATTTCGGCACTTGAAGAGCAAGATCACTTTAAAGTACAACATTGCGCTTCTGAATGGCTGCAGGAGGCCCAGATTAGCGATAAAGCGCTTCTTGCCGATATCCAAAACGAATTGGATGAAATGCAAAAATCACGCTTTTCTCAGCAAGAAGCTGGCTGGAATGCTTCAAAACTGCTTAAACTAATTAAAAAGGTGGACAAAATGCCTCGAGCAAAAGGGAAGCCTGAGGAAACATTAGCGAAGCTTTAATACCGCGAAGGCACTGGTAGAGGCATTGTTCAGGTCCAAGTTCATTGTATCGATGAATAGCTGGAGGAATGATGTCGGCAATCGAAAAGCCAGATCCCAGTACTCATTATGTGATCCTATATTTTGATGGATCCCAAATGACTTCGTTTGAAGTTGATGCGCATAGTCGGAATGAAGCGATAGAAGCGTTTAAAGACTTGGGATTTGCGGAGCGTGATATTTTCTCGATTTCTCCTTGATGACATCACGTAAACTCGAAAGGTAGCTTCACGGCTACCTTTCTGTTTTTTGGAAGAATAGTAAGACAATGAATGGTACTGCATTAAGGACGATAGTGACATTGGGGGCGCTACTTTTTACCTGCGCTTCATCCGCAATGGTCGACTTAGTTAAAGTCGACAAGTCCAAACGTCGCATGTATCTGATTGACAATGGTCAAGTGGTGAAAGAGTTTCGCATCGCGCTAGGTAAACACCCTAGAGGGCATAAAACTCAGGAAGGAGATCATCGAACGCCTGAAGGTCGTTACTATCTTGACTTCGTGATTGATAAATCAGAGTTCTATCGCTCAATCCACATTAGCTACCCTAACCCACGAGACATTGCTTATGCCGAAAAACTTCGCGTCGATCCGGGTGGTGATATTAAGATTCATGGATTAAGAAACGGGGAAAAGCGGCCAGCCAAATTCGTACAAAGTTTTGACTGGACCAATGGCTGCATAGCCATTACCAACGAAGAAATGGATGAATTGCTCACTCTCGTGAAAACAGGAACACCCATTGAGATCCGCTGGTAATACTTAATCCTTACATACCTCTGGTTCAGCCGATTCCGCGTTCTTCTCTCTTGTGACCCACCAGCATAGCAGTGAACCGATTGTCACTAGAGCGACGCCTTGCAAGAAGGTATCCGTAAGAACCAAACCAAGAATCACAGACGAAATAACGGTCGCAAGAACAGGTGTAAAGTAAGATAGCGTCGCCAAAAGCACCATGTTACCGCCGATAATTGCGTAGTTCCAAAGCGCGTAGCCACTGCCCATTGCAATACCTGTAATCAGCAATAAACCACCGGATTCAAGGTTAACGCTCATCCCTGTTTCGTTACTGATCGCATATTTAATCCATAAGGTCACGGCCGTCATGATAAAGAACAACGTAATCGGATTTTGCCCTTTAGAAATACGCTTAGTCAGATTGCAGTAGATTGCCCATAGAAACGCACCTACAAATGCCATAGCGTAGGTTACAGGGTTAGTCGCCACGTTGGCTGCAATTTGGGTGAACGAAAGCCCCTGATCGCCCGTGATACTCCAAGCCACACCAAAAAACGCCAGTGCGATTGCGGGGTAAACGAAAATATTGGTTTTCTTCGGACTGAACGTCACAGCCAGTAAAACGGTCAGCGCTGGCCATAGGTAGTTAATCACCAGCATTTCTACGGCTTGTTGGCGAGAGTTCGCCATAGCCAGTGCAAGTGCCAAACATATTTCATATGCGACAAACAGCCCACCACCAATCAATACATAGGTCAGAGAATAGCTTCTGATTTTTGGCAGGCCCATTACCATCACCAAAAACAGAGAAGCGACGGTATAGATTGATGCAGCGCCACCAATGGGCCCTAAAAACTCAGTGACCGTTCGCGCTAACCCCATCACACTACTCCAAAGCAGGATGGCTAACACACCGCACAAAGTAAATTTATGTTGACTCACTCTATTCTCTCAGATTAACAGCAAAGGAGCTTAACCTAGCGCTAACTGTCATTCTCTGTCAAATGTCTTATCAATTTTGCCGGAGTTCCACCATACAAGCTGTCGGGTGGTACGTCTCGTGTTACCACTGAATTAGCGGCGATGACACTGCGCGCACCAATAGTCACACCTTGATTAATTAACACGTTGCCACCGATCCAAACATCATCTTCCACAGTAATAGGCAAACAGGTGGTTTCCCAACCTCTTCGGCTTCGATAGTCCAAAGAATGACCCGCTGTGTAGAACTGAGTGTTTGGGCCGATAAGTACATGGTTGCCAATCGTAATCTCAGCCCCATCCAACATGGTCACATTCATATTGATGAAGGTGCTATCGCCAATCGATATCGTTTTTCCAAACTCACAAAGAAAAGGAGAGAGAATCATGCTCGCTTCGCCAAAACGTTTCAGCAGCTGGCGACAGGTGTCAACACGCTGAATATCACTGGTATTGTGATTTAGCTCCTGCAAAAGGCGTGTTGCTTGCTCACGAATGCGATTAACGCTGCCATCAGCCCCGTTAAACAACTGACCTGCGACCATTTTTTCAAACTCTGTCATAACGTTTCCCAATTAACTGCTTGAATAGGAAAGGTAAAATAGCGCGAATAGAAGATTGGAAAAAGAGAAAACCTAACCCGTGAACATTTCCTTAATTTACAAAAAAGCCGGGCTGTAAACCCGGCTTTCCATCTAAATAGAACAGGTTAGACAATTTCCCAACTGTGGGTCATTTCTACGCCAGCACCTAGCATCAGACACACTGAACAGTACTTTTCCAGAGAGTCTGCTGTTACTTTTGCGACAACGTCTGTATCCAGATTGTCACCCGACACTTCAAAATGGATATTTACTTTAGTGAAAATACGAGGAGCTGTTTCACGGCGCTCTGTTGTCAGTTTCGCTGTGCAGCTAGTCACCTTCTGCGAAGCTTCTTTAAGCCCATCAACCACGTCAACGGAGCTACAACCGCCTGCCGCCATCAGCACCATTTCCATTGGTGAGAAATAAGTGCTGTCACCACTCGCCATTGTAATCTCTTGATTTTTATCGGTTTTACCAACAAATTTTAAATCATCGACCCACTTGACTTCTGCTTTCATTCTACCAAACCCCATAATTAATTTATTTAACTCAAACAATCATATCTTTATATCACAGATATGAAAAAAGCCACTCATTCGAGTGGCTTTCAATGTCCTTGGCTGTCAAAAGGTATCACGCTGCTTCCTTATTGGCTGGAAAATCAGCCAAAATTTCACTATCGTTTTTACCCATTTCACGCAATTCCACATATCTATGATAGTCGATGAGATAACAAATCTTCTCACCGTTTAAAGTCATAAATAGAGGGATTTTGTAAGACACCTGACTCATAAAGATAATCCTTTTAGTCGTTAATAGGTGTCGCTACGAGTGTCAGTCCTTATGAATCCTGCAAACAAAAAACGGTTCTAAAAGTCCTTGAACCAACGTCCTTATCATCACTCAACTGAATACCCACAGTCAGGGGTTTACTTAACCAGCAAACAAGGTTTTAACCAAGAACGTGAGTATTGTTTCATTTTACAGCTAACGAGTGAAGTGCTAATTGGTTAGCAACGTCTATTTTCATACTCACGCTTTGAGGTAAGTTTTAAACTCTCTTTTAGAGTTTCATAACTTGTCGTATCCGTGTGTAAAGTATCATCGATTGGTGTGTAAAAATTGAAGTGTTTTTTCAACTTAATGAGCACAGTCAATAAGCCTTTATCTTCAACTGGATAACTATCAATAATCAATAGGCTATCTTTTGTGGCGTTGATTTCACTAAGTCTATCAAGAATGTCATTAAACGCTTCAATGGGCGTTGGTCTATCCATTGAAAATTCTCTACTATCCACGGTCTCCTTGCCGTTATCTAACAGCGATTCATATTGCTTTGTCATATCTTCGATAGCAGAGAGGTTGCTATGACGATAACCATTTTTGTTAGCGTAATCAGCCCCTTTTTCTATCAAGCTTTTGATGTGATCGTTGTGATGTAGAATCTGAAAACTCTGTTGGTGGATTGCAAATGAAATAGCTTTTTTCTCTAACATTTAATCTCTTACCTAAAAATATATTAAAAAGCCACTCAATCAAGTGGCTTCATTCTATCTACATTCCTTGATGGTTATCTTTACCTAAGCCTTTCATCAACATATCGAACATAAGACCAGCAAAGTTCTTAGCCACAGCGTCATTAGACAGGACTTTCATTGCCATTTGCTCATGCACACCCATACTATCGATAACGGCTTCTGTAATCGATTCAGGGAACTGTCCTAACATCGCTTGTTCTTTGGTATTGCTTCTCAGTTGATCCATCACTACACCATTCTCAGAGACTTTCCCTGCGATTGTATTCGCATAGTTCAGCATATCGTTCTCAGACAACCCATCTTCGATAAACAAGTCATTCATTCGCTCGATTATCTCATTGAGAAACTCAGTCTTTGGATCTTTTGGAGTTGCACCAGAGCCTTCTTTTGATGGTGGTAGTTGTGGTTGAGATTCTTCACCCACTTTATAACCTAACTTCAAATCCGCTTCACGCTGCTCATGTAAACGGTAATGCGTCATAACTACATCAGAAAGGTCAATATCATCTTCGATACTTTCTAATCTCAGAAGTGGTGCAAGGTGTTTAGCAAATAGAGACAACTTCTCTAAATCAAAATCACCGAAGTTCACGATTTGAGATACAAACTCATAGAAGCGAGTAAATGAAGTTAGATCCTTCTTGAATACTTCAAGAATATCTCTCTCTTCTTTGGCGTGTTTTACCGTGTTTTGAGCGTATTTGATTGCCTTGTCATTGCCTTCAATCTTAGCTTTTGATAGATCAGCCTTAGCCGATTCTAAAACGGCTGTCGCTTCTTTGTATCGCTCTTCAAATCGCTTAACTGGTGCTTTACATAGGTTCGCTAATTTGGCTTGGTTAGTTTTTTTACTGTTGTATGCTTCAACAAACGCTTCAACTTCAAACCATTGATAGATACCGACCTTGTTTAGCTTATTCATCAAGTCATACACGATGTTTGGATCGGTTACACCAGCTAATTCAGCCGTTTGATAGTAAACCTTAAACTCTTCCAAAATATCTTCTGGTTCATTAACAAAGTCCAAGACAAACGTTTGATTCTTACCCTTACAAGTGCGGTTTAATCGAGATAGAGTCTGGATACACTCAACGCCTTTTAATGGCTTATCGACATACATTGCACACAATTTCGGTTGGTCAAAACCCGTTTGGAATTTATTCGCAACCAACATGACCTGATAATCAGAGGTATCAAATGCTTTACGCATATCACGACCACGTAGATTAGGGTTCATGTTGTTTTCAGTGTATGAACTATCTGCAATATCTGGATCATTCACTTCACCAGAAAACGCCACCATAGCATTAACGTTGTTATAGCCTTTCTCTGCAACATACTTCTCAAAAGCTATTTTGTATCGAACAGCTTCTAAACGACTTGAAGTAACGACCATCGCTTTTGCATCACCGTTCAGTAGGTGCTTAACCTTACTATTGAAATGCTCAATGATAATTTCTACTTTTTGAGCAATGTTATAAGGGTGCAGCCTTACCCACTTAGCCAGTTTTGACGCAGCTTTTTTACTATCAACTTCATCATTGGTTGGGTTTTCGTGAGCCAATTGATAAGCGACTTTATAACTCGTATAGTTTTGAAGAACGTCTAAGATAAAGCCTTCTTCAATCGCTTGGCGCATTGAATAAACGTGGAATGCTTCTGGTTTATTTGTGTCGCTCATCTGTTCTTCTGGATCAGGGCAACGACCAAAAATCTCTAACGTTTTTGCTTTTGGAGTAGCAGTAAAAGCAAAGTAGCTTAGTTTATTAGAACCTTTACGAGCTTCTAACGACAGAGCAAGCATATCTTCACTATCTAACTCTTTATCGTCTTCGATCTCTTCTGCCATTAACACTTCACGCATCTTACGAGCGTTAGTTGTAGCTTGTCCTGAGTGAGCTTCATCAGCCACAATTGCATAGCTACGACCAGCAAGAGTTGAATCTTCACGAATCGCTTCTAAAACGTGTGGGAACGTCTGAATCGTTACGATGATGATAGAGGTACTTGCTTTTAGCTCTGCTGCTAATTGGCTTGATTTAGAGCCTGTTGCTTCTTCACGGTTGATTCGAGCAATCATACCTTCGTGATGATCGAACTGATAAATCGTATCTTGAAGCTGACTGTCTAACACCGTTCTATCGGTTACGACAATTACAGAGTCAAAAACCTTAGCCCCTTCTTTTTTACCCAGATCAGGGTGCGCTGTAACGTAATGCTTAGAGGCAAGTTGGTGCGATAACCAAGCGATTGAATTTGACTTGCCAGAGCCAGCACTATGCTGGACTAAGTATTTATGACCCGTACCTTCAATATCAACCGCAGTTAGTAGCTTTGATACTACTGACCATTGGTGATAACGAGGGAATATCATCGTTTCTTTTTTCGATATTGCTCCATCTACATCTTCAACATCTTTTTGTTCAAGGTGAATGTATCGAGCTAAGATATTCAATAGATTATCTTTCTGGAAAATCTCATTCCAGAGGTATGAAGTCGCATAGCTATCTTCATCAACCACATCATTACCAGCACCACCATCAGACGTACCTTGATCGAATGGTAAGAAGAAAGTGCTTTTACCTTTCAATTCAGTGGTCATTGCAACGTTGTATTGACTAACAGCAAAGTGAACCAATGCACCACGTTTAAAGGTTAATAATGGTTCAGCTTTCTTTGTCGTTGGATCTTTCGGCTGTCTGTCCTTCATATACTGAATTTTTGCATTCTCAATAGATTGCTTAAACTCAGATTTAAGTTCACAAGTAGCAACAGGAATACCATTAACAAACAGCGTTAGGTCGATACGACCATCATAACCGTTTGGGGAGTAAATCAGCTCAGGAACAACACGTAAGATGTTTTGCTGATATTGGTGATTCGCTTCTGGGTTTAAGTCGTGATCGGGTTTAAAAGCACAAAAGTTCAGTTTTGCACCACGATCTTTCACTTGATTTCTAAGAACCCACAACGTTCCGTAATCTTTATCTTTTAAATGCCTTTCAAGAGCTTTTAACAAGGCATTTTTTGTCCCATCAGGGTTCCTCTCAGTGCTTGGATATTGCTGAGATAGTTTTTCCCATTGCTCAGGTTGAGACTGCTTGATGAATGTCTCAACATCTTCTGGGTAAAGAGCTAATTCACGATTGTATTTATTCGATTGACCCAACAGCCAGCCGTTTGACTGCATTTGGTCAAGAATATCGTTTTGAAATTGAAGCTCTCTTGTTGTTTTTTCTTGGCTCATAACTGACCTTACCTAACCAAAATTAGTTGCTTAACTGGTATTTCTGTTCACGTTTCTTAAAGGCATCTTCACCACCCTCTAAGATTTCACAGATATGCTCTCTAATGCCCTGAGAGTAAAGAATCTCATCAACATTAGGATCTTTTGGCATTGAGTGTTCTATACCACCAGCAACATACTCAAACTTTCTCCCTAAGTTATTTTTTGCTTTGGGATCATGTTGATTTGCAACAATGACTTGTTCAGCATCTGCACTAACAACAACATTAGGGTTATGAGTCACCAAGATGATCTGACGTTCTTTTTTCTTTTGTTTCAGATATTCAACCAATTCATTATAAATTGCTCTGTTATCAAGACTATCTTCTGGTTGGTCTATCAATACAGGGCAAGTCTTGTCATTAAATTCCAATAATAGTTTAAGAATAACAAAAGCTTGCTTACCTTGTGACATACTATCAAAACTATCATTTTGATATGTTAGCTCATAATCTTTTCTATATGGATTAGAACAAAGAACTTGATTCAACAGGGTTCTGTTAGTGTGAATACCTTTAAAGTGCAGTTGGTCATTTAATGCACTCTGGACCAAATCACGTACCGTTTTTTCTGGCTCTGCATTGTAGTATTCGCAAAATGTTGAGATAACATCTTTACTCTTAGTTTTATTCAGTTGTTCAGACAGAATCTCTTCCATTTTTTCATTATCAAAACAGCATTGCACTGTTACATCTAAGTCACTTTGGTCAAAGCGAAGTTTCTGGGATAGTGATATAGCATGTTCTTTGTATGCAAGATGAGATTTACATAGAGCTTCTATCGTAGTTTCAAGTGATTTTTCGAGCGTTTCTAATCCTTTTTCTTGACCTTGAATCTTAGTTAGCTTATCTTTTTCCTGCTCGACCTTCTCTTTTATCTCTTTCAGTGCTGAGTTATTTTGAAGATATTCTTGGGATTTTTTATAAACCTCTGACTCTTCAACAGCTTCTTTTTCTTTGATGATTTTACTAAGTTCATCCATTAAGATAGCTTCGTGCTCTTCAACCGCATCTTGCCATTCTTTGGTAAATGCTTCTTGCATTTCATTCAGCTTTATCAGTAGGTCATCCCCAAAAACAGGATGTGAAAGTTTGTCAGTCAAATCTAATTCATTAAATAATTTCAGCGATTTTGCTCGTATGACCTCTGCTATATGAGGTTGTATCTTACGATTTTTCTCTTTTAGCTCTGAATGCTGTTTAGAAACCTCTTCATATTGCTCTTTTACATCATCAGTGAGTTGGCTATTGTGTTGTTCAAGCTGTTCCGTTAAGAGTTGGATTTCATGCTCAATACCGACTTTATCACCAAGTTCTAAAATCTTTGCTTTTTTGGTTTTAATGTCAGTATTTAGAGTAAAGAGATCTGACACTAACTTTGTTTGAGTCGTCTCTTGAACAGAGAGAAATTCTTCGTATTTTGTGAGTTCCCCTTCCTGATCTTTCTTACTGACAATTCCTTCAATTAGGTCATTACGTTTCACATCATCAAAAGCAAGCGTGTTCATATAACTTTGAGGGTAAAATTCAATTTCTCTACCTGCGCCTTGTTCACCATCCATCCAATTAATCGTGACGGAAGATAACCCCTCTTTAATAAACTTATAGTTCTTAGAGCTTTCGACATTCTGGTTATCTAATTTCATCGCAATAGTCGATAACAGGGAAGATTTGCCCGTAGAGCGACCACCAATGATTACATTAAGGTTTTCGTTAAAATGAATTTTTCCTGACCATAGATTGCTGCCTCCCATTTCAAGAGAATCAATCACTTGATATTGAGGCTTAGAATCTGGTTTATTTTGTTGAATCCTAATTCGTTCTTCTGGCTCATAAATCACTTGTTTTAAGCCTTCAAAAGTTGGAGCGCCTTTAATCCATAAAAACTCTTTAACCCTGTAATCTTTGGGAACGTGATTATCACTACAAATAACTAATGGCTTGATACCGATTTGAGGAAAAACATATTTTCTATATGTCTCGATATCACCCACTTGACCGATCTCAAAAATATCAACATTCTCGGCATAATCTTGCTTTATTGCCATGTTGTGAGGTAAAGCATTTGTGATTTCTTTATCAATACCGTTAGATTTCTTTCCAGCGTGAACACTGATTAACCCGTCATTTTTTTTGGCAAACTCAACGATATCATTAAAGTCCCAAATGATAGTCCTATCATCATCAGATGACTTGGCTTTATCATCGAGCATTACAACGTTAAATCGTTCTTCTAATTTTTTTAGGTCTGCTGTTTCTGAAAAAATTAGTATTACATGGACGTTGGCTGCGCCTTTGTCAGTTCTAAGCTCAACACCAGGGAAAAACGTTATCTCAGGTGCTAACGCTCTCAATGTTTGAATTTTGTCTGCATCTATCAAAAAGTGATCAGTAATCGCTACTGCACTAATAGAATTGTTCCTTAGAGACTCAATAAGTTTTTCATCTGCATCATGGCCTTTATAAGCATCATAAGATGAAGACGTATGAAGATGTAAATCCCAGCGTCTCCATTCAGAACCTTTACTAAAACTACTATAAGTTTGATTACTCATCCGTAGTTACCTCACATCGATCTTGCCAGTTACGGCTGCTGAGATAAGGGCGGTCTTACGCTCTTTTAATAGTCCTACCTGATTCTTGGCTTTTTCCATCAATTGATCATACTTTGATTTCTGAATACAAATAAATTTTTCAATCGCTTGCCTTTCTTCAAATGACGTTGGGAAAGCGATTTTTAGGTTATTTAAAGCTTCTGCTGTTAATTTAGGTTGTGCTGAACCACTAACAATTGGTGTGACATCGATAATTTCGATTACCTCAGCCCAATAGTCAGCCAATCCATCGAGTGGACTTAAAATATGAGCGTGATTATTGACCCAATACTGACCGTGAGCAGAGAAAGCTAATGGTGTGTTTCTGTTCAACAAGTTCGCACCATCTTCACCGACTAAAACTGTTGATTCATCGAAGATATAATCATCAATAAAATCAATAACACCAGATGCGCCATAATAACGATATTCACCTGTTCTTTTTCCACGTTCATCTGCACTTAGTGGAATTCTGCGACTATCTAAACTCTTTAATTCTCTTTTAATTGATGTAACAACCCAGTGCTCAGGCACTTCCCCCAACCATTCCACACCAGAATCCTTCATAGGTGCATCTGGATTCAAACCTTTGGTTACAGCGTGAGAAATGACCGCTTGACGTTTCTCTTTCAGAAGCTCAATCAGCCTTTCTTGTTTCATGATTAAGGTGTCGATCTTGGCGGTTTCGTGATCGAGGAAGTTGGCAATCCTTTGTTGCTCTTCATATTCTGGTAGCCACACATTAGCGTTTTTCAGTATCGCTTGTGTAACACTAAATACTTTTACTCCTTTTACAGCATCTCTGATTTGTGTTCTAAACTCACTTGAATCAAACAGATATGCAATGAAACGATAGTAGTTGCTTATGTCAGGTCGAACTACAACCGTGTGATAACCAGCAAAAAGAGTTTCATCACTAACGAGCTGAGTAAAATTACCTGAACCTTCTATATCTTCTGATGTATCAGCAAAAACAAAATCACCTTTTGAGAGCAACGCAAAAGCCGATGTTTCAAGATATGCAGGATTTACGCATTTCAGAGAGTGTTTATTTGGATCAACTTCAAAACCATATTTAGAATGAACCTCTCCATAGCTAACGCATGGAATCCCTTCATCTTCAAGATTTGCTTTTGTTATGCTTAAACCTCGACCAAATGTAGAGATATAATTAACTTTACTAACAGTCCAATGTGATGGAATCTTAGGAGCAAACTTAACACCAGACTCTTTATACTCAGAATAAGCTTTATAGCGACCTGTCATTATGAATGCACCTCTTGAAGCAGTTGCATAATCTCAGCCGATACCGCATCAAGATCAGCATCAATCGCTTCTAACGCTCTTGGTGGTTCGTAAACATAGAAATGACGGTTGAACGGAATTTCATACCCAACAATACCAACTTGACCATCAAGTTCATCAGTCTTGCTTTCATCAATCCACGCATCAGGAACGTGCGGAAGAACTTCACGGGCAAAGTATTCTTCAACCGTTTCTTTTAACGGTACGTTCTCATTATCACGCAGATCTGGATTCGCTTCTGGCTTACCTTTATCTTTACCTGATTTAACGATACAAGTTTCAGCTTCATCATCGTGTTCGCCTAAATGCTTCACTACAAGTTTTTGCTGTACTGCACTTAGTTTTACACCATCGAGGTTAGCGACAAACTGCTTCAAGAACGCATCACGAGATAAGATTTTCTCTTCTTCAAACTTACCTAATGCGCTGATAATCGCTACTTGTAGATCTTCGCTCAATTTCAACCAAGCTTTATCAGCTTGTAGTGCGTCAATACGCTCTTGATCTTGTGGGTATATAGCCAGTTTAAGAGGACGTTCAACCGTGATTCTACGGTAGCCAAAATCTGAATAATCAAAGATTTTACTGAAACTACTTTCGGCAAATTCACCGTATGTTTTAACGATTGTGTTAATACCATCTTCGGTTAGCTCTCTACGCTTACTTCCCAAAGATTTACGCATAGCGTCATAGAATACATCTTCAACTTGGTCTGTTGATTCAGTGCCACCGCTACGACCACGACCGCCATTTTTAGGACGTTCTTTTGAAGCATTGATGAGCTGTACTTTACCTTTGCGTTTAGCGTCTTTGTTGTTCGACAAGATCCAAACATAAGTTGCAATTCCAGTGTTGTAGAACATATCTGTTGGTAGAGCTACGATTGCTTCAAGCAAGTCATTTTCAAGAATGTAGCGTCTAATTTCACTTTCACCAGAGCCAGCACCGCCTGTAAAGAGTGGTGAACCATTCAAGATAATACCGATTCGTGAAGCACTACCATTGGCTTTATCTTCAACCGATATAGGTCGCATTTTGCTGATTAAGTGCATTAGGAACAGTAAAGAGCCGTCTGATACTCTTGGAAGACCAGCACCAAAACGCCCCTCAAAGCCTTTGTCGTTATGCTCATCTACGATGCTTTTCTGAATCTTCTTCCAATCAACACCGAAAGGAGGGTTAGACAGCATGTAATCAAACTTGTCTGTTCTTAATTGGTCATTAGACAAGGTATTACCAAGCTTAATGTTATCAACCTTTTGACCTTTAATTAGCATATCTGCTTTACAGATTGCGTATGATTCAGGGTTTAGCTCTTGACCGAATGCTGATAGCGCAGCACGTTCATTCAATTCGTGAACATACTCCATACCAGAAGATAGGAAGCCACCAGTACCAGCCGTAGGATCGTAAATAGAACGAACTAAGCCTGATTGAGTAAGAACATCATCATCGTGGCAAAATACCAGTGATGTTGTTAAACGAACTAAATCCCTTGGTGTGAAGTGCTCACCAGCCGAATCATTAGAAGATTCTGCAAAGCGTCTGATCAACTCTTCAAACACTAAACCCATACCGTGATTGCTGATGGTATTAGGGTGAAGATCTGTTTTAGCGAAGCGTTTAGCGACTTTGTATAATAGGTTTGCTTCTTCCAGCTTATCGATGGTATTGAAGAAGTCGAAGTGCTCAAAAATTTCACGAGCATTAGGACTGAAAGATTGAATGTAGTTTTCAAGGTTGCCTGATACGTTAGTTTCACCAAGCGTATTCAGATCCATCTTTGAAGTGTTGTAGAAGCTGAATTTCGCAGTATGAGTCAGAACTTTGTCTTGTGCTTCAAACGGCATAGCCTTAACAGATTCATACTTTGCAAGAACCTGTTCTTTTGACTCTTCTAAAACACACTCCAAGCGTCTTAGTAGAGTAAAAGGTAAGATGATTCGTCCGTATTGAGATTGACGAAAATCGCCACGTAGAAGGTCAGCCACCGACCACAAGAACGCTGCTGTTGAAGAAAAATTATTGTTAGTCATTATTATTCAGCTCGATTCATAAAAAATTGGCTGAATTTTATCATTTTTTGTCGAGAAATGATATCTGATACAGACTAAAAACAATCATCAACATTCAGACTCAATACTGATTTTTATAGTAATTTATTACTATTGAAGAGTAAGTGCCAAAACAGAAAACGAGTGATGATATCACTCGCTTTCACTACATAGTTAAACTATCGAAAGTTGCTATAAGAATCTCGTAGACTGGTACTGCATTCGTGAGCGCACAACAACCAAGCAAACTACCAGCAACATAAAAATAGTTCGGTTTGTCGCTGTCATTACCAGCTTCTTCATTTCTTTTTATATACATCATCGTTGATATAAACCAGACAACACCTAAAAATTGCAATGTCATAACTGCTGAATCTATCCATTTTCCAACCGCTTTTTGTTCCTCTGAATCTAACTTTTCTTTAAGTTCTGGTGATATTAAATCCGCACCGCTACCGTCCCAGCAGTTTGAACTATACTCAGTTGCGCTATCAACAGCGTCTTCAAGACCGAAGCAAAAACCAGATTCTTCACCAAGAAATGAAACACTGATTGTAGAAATCATTTGTGAATAACTCATCAAAGCTGACCCTATAAACAATAGAATTAATGGTGTAAAACCTACCTTTTTTTGATTCTGATTATCACCATAATCTTTAAGCTTTTTTAAACCTAAAAACATACATATCAAACCAAGCAATACGGCTAACCAAGTCACCATTGAGTAAGCATTTGCTACAAGTAAGTTGTAGCCAGTAGTTTCAGCACCAAAACTAAAACCAAAAATTGTTGTTATAAATAATATTTTTCCTTTCATAATTTAAATTCCTTGTTCATATAAATATTGAACCACAGAATAAAAATCATTCAATTGATGAAAGGTTTTGCAAGTTCGAGAATACTTTACTTAAAGTCAAAAGTTGATGAAAAAAGTTTTGTTAATGGTGAAAAATGTATAGCAAAAAAAGCATAACAGAAGAAATAAAAAAGCCACTCAAATGAGTGGCGGAAACAATCAACTTAAAAAAAGGAGAGCTTATGGAATTGATTTAGACGAAAAAAAACACAAGCTTTCTTTATTATCTATTAATACATAAGTAAAATAAAAGTCAATAGAATTTCTATAAAAATATTTAGAGCTACGTTTGCAGCAGCGAGGCTACTGCTTTTCTGGAAAAAAAAGAATTGGAGTGATGTTTCTGATTTATGCACTTTTGCAAAAATTGGAAAAATGCTTAACTGTCGATTTGGCATAAAAAAGAGAAGCTACACACTTCTCTTCTTTGTTTATCTCAGTCGATTACGGCTTCTACGTTTTGGCTTTTCATCTTCATCAACATCATTTTTTAGTTCGAATTTTTGTTCTTGTTTTAGATCTAAAACTGAATCTATTTTTTTAACATCTGTTCTTAGTAGCTTTTCAAGTGATACGTCAGTATCTTTTAACTGATATTTGAATGTTTTATATTCAGATTCATATTCATATCTATACAACTTGCAAGCCAACGTGTCACTATCGTTGAATTTAGTCCAAAAGTATTCACATTTGGAATCAAGAAAACAAGCTTCTTTCTCACCTTCATCAAAGTATTCTTTTCTGCTATGACACACAACAAAGTGATTTTTTGGTAGTTTATCGCCAAACTGAACCTTTAACATATCAAGTTCAAGCGAGTCGTTGATTTTAGCTTCATAGATATTAAAGTATCCATCTTGACCAAATTTATTATAGTATCGTTCTTCAATTTCAGATTGCAAATCATCTATATTTACTGATGATTTAGATAAAAGATTATAATCTTCATCAATTAAAAAATATCGAAACTCATCGTTTTCATAAGCCACAGCCACATAAAATTCGTATTCATTTATGTAGTTTGCAGAATTGTCGTGGCATTCATTACCTACATGAACTTCAATGATCTCACCGTCAATTTTTGTTCGATCAAACATATCATTAAAAACTTCATTTGTTTTATCATCACTGACTTTTGATAAAGCGTTATCAATCATAGCAACTGTTACTCTTTCTTCCATTTTATTCTCTCCATTTATTTTTAGAAACGTTATGTTTCTTTAACATTTAAACATAGAAAAAAAGATATTCAATTCACTCAAACAACCAGTATCAAAAATCTCTTTTATCTAATAGAAAAAATAAATACAAAAACATTGTTTCAGCTTGAAAAATGTATAGCAAGAAAAGCATAGAGATTTGAGGTTTATGCACTTTTGTAAAAGTTGGAAAAATGCTTAACTATTGATTTACAATAAAAAAGAGAAGCATTGCGCTTCTCTTTTATAACTCGAATTTATCTTGTAGATGTTCAGCAAGCCTTCTATCTATCAACACTGATTCTTTAAGTTCTCCATCAATTTTGATGTATCTCTTCTGTAAAGTTCCTTTCTGTTTACGCAGAATCTTTGAGAACTTCATCAGCTTGGTATCAGCTAAACGAGTATCAAACTTGATTCTCTTGCCTTTCTTCCATTCAACAACTTCACTTCTGATCTGGTTAGATATGTCATTTTTGACCAACTCTTGAAACTCTTGCATATCAGCAATTGCAGCATAGATTAGTTGATAGTGATTTTTTGCAATGTAGACATTTCTATCATCTTGAACACGAATAACTAAGCTATGGTCAATCAGAAGCTTAGACACGTATCTAAGCTCGCTATCTTTAACTTTGATAAGCGTGGAATGCGGTTCTACGAACTCAACAGCTTGAATCATTTTCCTTGTTATATTTTTCATTCAATTACTCCACTACAAAATGAACTTGATAATATCTTAATTTATTTGTTAGTTTGGTTATGTTAGTCATAAGCTCGCCTTGAAATTCTCTTGCATAGTTTTCACTGTAAAAATCTGATATTTGAGCAAATCCCACACCGATAACCAAATCTCGAAGAGTGATTAAGTTGTCGCTTTTCAGTCGTTTATTGACAATTGGATACTTATTGTCAGCAAGTAGTTTTAAATCAACGCAAAATCTACTGTTTGAATCTTCATTAATGAATAGTTCATTTAATAACTCTAACGAACCACCTTTTACAGCATTGTCTTTAACCACTGATGACGGTGTGAATTTTTCTTTAATCATTGCCTCAATTAGATTTTCTACATGATGTTCGTGAACGAATGACTTAAACTCGATTTCTTTACTTGTAATGTATTCGATAGTTTGTTGAATATTTAAAAGTATATGTTTCATTATTTATCCTTATTTTAATTAATTGTTTTTTGTTTCTATTTATGTTTTATCATTAAAAAATAAAAGTTCAAGAGCAATTGCAAAAGTTTTTTTTGACAAAATAAAGAAAGGCGCATTTTAAGGGATTATTTCAATGAAAATAATTTTTAAAAATGTTGATTTAATATGAAAATCGAAAGGAAATATTGAAAGGTTAAGCACATTTGCAAGTTTTGAAAAAGTGCTTAATAGTGATTTAGAAACAAAAAAAGAAGCTTTTCGCTTCTTTTTCATCATACTTCTTTTTTTACACTTAGTTTAGCGTGTGCAATTTCGTGAATAAGCGTAGTTGAGATTGTCCTGATATTTTTTAACTCATCGTTAGTCAACAACTTTGTCTTTTCTTCTTCAAGATGATTTATAATACCATCAACTTCATTCAAAAATTGATTTAATCTATTCAGATAGTTAACTGGTAGTGTATAGTTAAAACCTGCAACTGTTGATTCTTGTGCATCAAAAAAGTATGTTAAAAATAAATCTTTTAGTTCTACTGGAATCTTTACTAAAACTTCATTAATACCAAGTGTTAAATTTTTATGATTTTGTTTATTCATTTTTAATTTCCTTATTTATTTTGTTTAAATGTTATTGCTTATATAAATGTTTTATCATTAAAAAATAAAAGTTCAAGAGCAATTGCAAAAGTTTTTTTCAACAAAATAAAGAAAGGGGCATCTAAAGGGATTATTTAGACGAAAATAATTTTTAAAAATGTTGATTTAGTGGAAAAATTGAAGGAAGTAATTGAAGGTATAGCACTTTTGCAAAAATTGGAAATGTGCTTAATGATTGATTTGAAAATAAAAAAGAAGCTTTTCGCTTCTCTTTTTTTACACTTTACTTAGTAGGTCTTTTACTGATTTACAGTTGTATGCGTGGCATACTCTTGTAATGTATTCTAAGCTTTGAAATTGCTTGATATAACCATCTTTTGTTACTTTGTCGTGAGTGCCAAATCGCCCACCATTAAATACTTCATATTTTTTGTATTGGTCGTAGTTTGACTTCCACCATTTACCATTCAATAAAGATTTTTTCATTTCTACTTCGATAAGAACTTCTGTTAGTTCTTTTTCAGTTAAATGAACTTCAAGATCTTCAATTCTGGTTTTCTCAGCCTCAGAACTTCTCTTATTTGCTTCTTCTTCTATTCTATTAAACTCTTTTAAATTTTCAGTGTAGTCATCGTCATACCTAACCTCAAATCTTACACTCAAATCACGAAACGCTTTTGATAAAATGTGTCTATCTGGTGTTTGCCAACATAGATTTTCTGGATTCCAGTTCATCTTTCTATCTTTACAAGGTGCTTTCATATTCGGTTTGATATGAAGCTCAAATTGCCAAGTTTCAAGGTTAAGTTTTGCATAACCTTCAATTTCAACTTCTGGCTCTTCATTTGAAAAGGTGTATTTTCTAAACTTTGGTTTTCTACCTTTGAAGCTATTTTGTTTTACTTCTACAAGATAACCTTTAACTACTTCACCAGCTTCAAAGTTTTGAGTGTTCTCATCAATAACTAAATCAGCCTCAGTTCTATCAAAACTTATTCTAAAATTCGCTCTATTTTTTTTAATGATTTTAATTTCTTTCATTGTTATATTCCTTTTATTTAATTAATTGTTTTTTTGTTTCTATATATGTTTTATCATTAAAAAATAAAAGTTCAAGAGCAGTTGCAAAAGTTTTTTTAACCAAAATGAAGAAAGGCGCATTTTAAGAGATTATTTCAATAAAAAAAATTTTGAGAAATGTTGATTTTATATGAAAATCGAAAGGAAAAATTGAAAGATTAAGCACATTTGCAAGTTTTGCAAAAGTGCTATCGACAAGAAATTTTAGGTAAGTCAGACCATTTGGTTGTGTATTGTTTAGAGAGTAGTTGTCTTTTCATAGACCACTTTTGATTGATACCTTGTCCAGCTATAAAAACTGAATCTGTACCATATTTTTTATTCAGAGAATCAAAGACATTGTTTAACTTGTCATTGCTTGGTTGTTCATTCAGAAGGTCAAACTGTTCGTGTCTACCGTCTGACAAATCAAGTAGACCTACGCCTATCTTGTAATAACGCACACCATCTCTAAAAAGCTGATTTACAGCATCGCCAGCGACTTTTGATAGTTGGGTAATATCAGAAGTAGGATAAGCAAAGCGATGAGTGATTTTGAAGCTTGCAGGGTTATCATCGAATGGAGAAGAGGAAGCAAAACACATCATTATTCTTGTAAGTGATCGTTGCTCTCGTGCCTTCCGAGAAGCAATACCAGCGTGTTTAACTAACGCTTGTCGTAAACCATCAATATCAGTGATTCTTTCACCCACAGATCGAGTAGAAAAGATTTGCTGTTTATCGGCTTTTACAAAATCCCACTTCTTGCAAATTTCACCGTTAAGCTCTCTACAAGTTCGCTCAACCTCCACGTTAAAATCTTTGCGTAGAAGCGCAGCAGGACGTTTCATTAAGTCATAAGCTGTATTTATACCCATAAATTGCATACGCTTTGATAAACGTCTGCCGATCCCCCAAACATCTCCAACATCAACAGCTTTTAAGTGCTGTTCTATCGTGTATTTATCTTGAAGTAAGCAAACACCGTTTAACTCACGATTTTTCTTAGCAAGGTGATTCGCTAATTTCGCAAGCGTTAAAGTAGTGCCAAAACCAACGCACACAGGTAAACGACACTCTTTCCAAACAGCTTTTCTAAGTGTCTGACCGTGTTTAACCAAACACGGTATTGCTGATGATGTTTTTTCAAACGATAGGAATGATTCGTCAATAGAATAAACAAATTGCTCAGGAGCAAAACGACCAATCACATTCATCATTTTTGAGCTTAAATCGCTATACAGTTCGTAGTTTGAAGAGAATGCGATAACGCCTTTTAACTCACATTCAGCTTTGACTTTGAAGTATGGTGAAAACTTAGGAATCCCAAGTTCTTTTGCTTGTCTATTAGCTGCTACTATACAACCATCATTGTTTGATAAAACAACAATAGGTTTACCACGTAGATCAGGTCTAAAAACCTGTTCAGCACTACAATAAAAGCTGTTAGCGTCAACTAATGCAAACATTTAAGCACTCAACAAATAGCTTTTTCTAAACATACGAATTGAACCAACAACAACACCCTCGATAGTAAATTGGTCATCTTCAGTAATCCTTACAGAACTGTATTTAGAATTGGCAGAAAGAAGCTGGCGGTTAGTCATATCTAAGACTTTGCAGATAAACTCGCCATTCAAGTTAGCAACTATCACATCGTTATGTTTAGCAACTGGAAAGCGGTCAACGATAAGCAAATCACCATCGAAGATTCCAAGATCAGTCATACTATCGCCATTAGCAAAGCCAAGAAAAGTTGATGAAGGACGCTCGACAAGAAGCTCATCAAGGGACAAATCAAGTTGGTTATATTCAGCCGCAGGGCTTTCAAAGCCAGTGATACCCGCACTCGCTGGAATTGGGATAACTTTCATAAAACAACACTACTGTATAGATATACAGTTAGTATGATTTAAGACACTGAATCGATCAAGAGCATCAAATTCAAACGCTCAGTCTATAAACAAAAACAGAAGCCTTTCAGCTTCCGTTTTTCATTAACTCTTGCTTTGATCTTTCACAACGACTCAACTTTGAGTCTGTTCCTAACCAACTTTGTGATTTATTTATCAATGGATTATAGGGGTAGCCATTGAAACACTTATAACCGTAAAAATCAGGTCCACCGCCATTCACATACGAAAAGTGCTGTTTTAAATACCAAATTCCATTTGATTGATGAAGTGTCTGAACCACTTTCGCAACTTTAACTGTATTAGCTTCATCGCTGTAAGTGTAAAAAGTTCTGTCATACTCAGTAGCAAACGAGCCACTACATACAGTGATTAGAGAGGCTGCAAGCATAGTCTTTGCTATACGCTTAAAACTACTCATATCACTTCCCGATCTTGTCAGGGCAGCCAGTAAGGTTCTTATCAGTGGTTTGCCAAGAATTCACTTTATACGGATCGTAAGGAAAACCATTCAAGCATTGATAAAACGTCTTTGTTCTGGTTTTACGACCAGAATGATCCTTAGTCTTTACTTTTTGCTCTAAGTACCAAATGCCACGCTTTTGCAGTAGTTTTTGAGTTGTCGTGGTAGTGATCTTCTCTGCTGAAAAATAGTCAGAGGTTGTGAAGTTATACTTATCAGCAAACGCATTGCTACTGATTAGTAGTGAAGTGATTAAAATAGATTGCCTTATCATAATTGTTTCTCCTTTTTTATGTCTATAACTACACAGTTATCACAAAAAAAGAATACTTCAATATACGATTACGGATATAAAAAAAGCCACGATGAAAAGTGGCTTAAACAAAGGGATTAGGTTAAAAGGTATCTAAATCTTCGTTAGATTTTTTGTCGAGTTTTTTCAGATAACTTTTAATTTTATCTTGAAGGTTTTTACCAATAGTCTCATTAAAATGCTTTGATACTTCTTCACGACTTGCGATGAAATCGTTATACATCTTAATATTAGTATAGACAATTGATTGGGAATCTAACTCCTTCTCTTCAATCTTATCAAAAAAGGAAGGCTTGTAATTTCGAAGGATTTTAGTAGCCGTAATTACTTCATTTTCAATAGGTGATTCAAGTTTCAGTTCCTCATAATAGAAAAGCCTTTCCTTATCGTAATCTCTTGCAGGGTAAGCCTTGTAAACAGTTTTAGACTTTACCTTATACTTAGATTTTACGTCATTATAGATTTTATCAAACGAACTACGATAGCCACTTTCAGTAATTGAAACTTGAATAATCTTACTTCCAGAAGTAGTTATGCAACGCTTGTTATCCCCAAAATCATACAAATGAACTTTAATTCTTGGGTGAGTCTCTTCTACCTCTTTTGAAAAATCAGCATAGTCTTGATACTCTTTTGACTGAACAACAGACTTTGCAATTTGGTTCTTATCTTTATTAATGTAAGGTGGGTATCTTTCATCAATAATAAATTTCATCATTTCTGATGAACGGTTTTCGAGTTGCTTATAGTCTGGTAGCGAAAGATTATCTCGAAAGTCGTCACTAAAATATGAAGGACTAAAAGTTTGAGGACTGTCTACATAGCTAACTCTGATAGTATCGAGATCACAGTATGTATGCACATAACCATTTCTTGCACTTGTTAGTGATTGAGAAGTAATATTTTTTGGTTTTCCCCACTTTGATGAGTCAAGTTCATTAATATTATCACCATAGTTAAGATTAAAGGGGATAGCAAAAACTGATGATGATGTAAGTGCTAATGATAAAGCTAATATTTTTTTCATAACAGAAACCATAAAAAGCCACTATGAAAGTGGCTTAAAGAATAGGATTTTAACTAAATATTATTTTAGTTTAGCAAGTAATTCTTCGACATTTCGAGCAGCAAAAAAGTCTCTGTAAGACTGAATAAGCTTTTTACTTACTTGTGGTTTTGGAGACTCATCATCGATAAATGCTTCAATAGAATCTTCGTGAAGAAGTTGCCATTGTTCTTTTGATGATAGACCCGTTGCTGTTAATGCAGCTTTAAAGGCTTGATCTGGATTTGATTTAGTACGTTCAACAGTGCCACCAACAGTGTAAAACTTATAAACAGGTTTTGACGTTTTTTCCTTAACTGTTTTAGTAGCAGATTCTTCAACAGGTTGAGGTTTCGACATTGCAGAAAGTAGCTCTTCTGCTTTTGCTCGAACCGCAGATTCATCACCTTGTTTAGACTCTGGTAGTTGAAGTGCTGCAAATGGTTTAAGAGCCTCAATTTGAGCTTCAAGTTTAGCTTTTGCTTCTTCTTCCGCTTTTCTTAGTCTCTCAGCTTCTTCTTCCGCAAGTTTTTTGTAATGCTCTTCTTGATTTTCGATAAGAGAATTTAGTTTAGCTTGTACCTTTTTCAAAGCTTCAAAACCATAAGTTTCTAAAAACTTCTCTTGGTTAGTTGTAGAAAGAAAAATTTCGTTTACAGCTTGAACCTTCTCAGCCATTTTCATAATGCAAAACTCCAAAATTGTTGATATAAACAAAGTAAATCAACAGTAGAATCATTTCAAGTTTAGAATGAAAAGTTTTCTATGAAAGAATCAAAATCATCTTTATCAGACACAGCTTCGCTTGCTGTTTGAGATTTAACAACATCATTTTTTACTTTTGATTGTGCATTTGAAGCATAGTTCTTCGGTTTTGTTGAAGTGAATGCTTTGCTTAACTTATCTTTAATCGCTTTTGTAGACGCTTTACCAGCTAATTTAGCTGCTTTTCCTGCAAGAGAATCAAGAACATCAACAGCCGTTTTAACAGCTCTTTTTCCTGCTCTTTGCACTTTGTCTAACATAGTCGCTTCTGTAAGCTCATAAAAGAATCTGAAAGTGTTTTTACACCATCTGATAGTGCTTGAATCAACGGTAGAACAAGCTTTTAAAGCTTTCTTGCAAGCTGCTTTGAATGTCTGGTGTCTAACCTTTTTGCATTCGATTGTTGTTGTTGAGAACTTGCCAGCTTCATTAGCAAAATCGTTCAGATAAACGAAATTCTCTTTATCACCACTTATAAACTTGTGCTTTAATTCTCTTGCAAACACAGGCATTGATTTTGTGTTTAGTTCAGTCAGGTTTACACGTAGGTTAGCGTTAGCAAAATCACTAAAATAAACAGCATTTACCTTAACTTTCAACGCTTGGCGTTCAGTAGCATTATCAAAAGCGTAAGACAGAGTGAAATACTCATCATTCCAAGAGCTAACAAGCTCTCTAATCGCACTATCGTTAGTGAACGGGTAATCACAGTTCACTGATTTTCTCGTGTTTAAAGATACAAAGAACGTGCTTTGTTTATTAAACTGCATTTGAGTGCGTGAAAATAGGTAGTTTCTGAACTTTACTTGTGATTCAGACAATGAAGAGTTAATGAATCTTTCTTTAACTTCTTTGTTTAGTAAGTGATCTCTTGAAATAGAGAAAAAGTTTGTTTTGAACTTGCTTTGATAAGAATTGTTGATTGACATAAAAATACTCCGTTAATAATTGTTTTTAAGACTAATAAAAGTTAGCATTAAAATAATTTACAATTATTTTCGGAGTTCCTATTGACAAATCATTATTTAATTTTACAATATCTATAAGTTTACCAGACTTAGATAGTTTAAATGAGTGCCTTCTCCGAGGTGCTTTTTTTTCGTCTTAATAAAAGTTGTACCATTTCTTCATTTTTAGTCAATATCAGATCAGCAATTTAATTCAATAAATCGCTAAAAAATCCAATAAATACACAATTATTTTTCTTTTCTTTAATTCCATTCATTAAAAACAATATTAAAATACTAATTTCCAAATTCTACAAAACCCAAAAAAAGGCAAGGCGTGATCGTTTTTGTTGAGGCAAGTCGTGATCGCTATATAAGATAATTATTTTTATCTATATTTAATATAATAAGTAAACTTTAACAAGTTTACGATTTTTAAAAGAAAGTTGTTTGTCGCTTTGCGACTTTTCTGTAATGGAAATATTGGCAGGGTGTTTATGATTAACAACTGATTGTCTTGTCGATTCTTTTCATCAGACTTAAAAACCACTTGTGGTTTTTCGATATGCTTTTCAGTAGTTTAAATATTAAAATGCAAGAAATAAGAAAAGAGAGTATTTAACTCTCTCTTTTTATTAGGTTTATGCACATTTCCAATTTTTGCAAAAGTGCATAGATAAAGCAGCTTTGCAAAAATCAGTCAACGTCTTACTCACTCACACACTTAAAATTATTACGGTATTCAATAGAATCGTCTGTTGCTTCATACCTTACCGCAGTAGCTATATCTTCACCCTGCACGAATTTGGTTGATGGAGTGTCCCACACCACCGTTTTTTCTCTAAATCCACCTTCATAACGTGGTTTAAAAACAGTTATATCATACGTGTATGGTCTTACTCTCTCGATAACGAACTTAAACGCATTTAGCTTGTTTTTATACCTTCCAACACCATCTTTTTTAATCTCAGTCTCAAAGCTCATTACAGCACCATCTTCTTGATAGTTATACATAGTAAATGCTTTTGCACTGTTTAAAGATACTGTTGAGTTTGCACCAATGGCAAAAGTGATATTCTCTATAACGCTACGATCAAGCTTATCGTTAGCTTCAAGCTTCAAACCGTTTAACTCAGAAAAACCATATTTTTCTTTGTTAAATTCAATCTGTTCACAAGTCATTGCAAAACTTGATGTTGAAACTAAAAGTGTTGATAGTGTTAGTATTTTTTTAATCATAATTATTCTCCTTGTTGTATAACTATTGTTATATCAATTAAAGAATAATAATCAAATTACAGACAAAAAAAGAAAGTGTTTTACGCACTTTCTTTTAAAAAATCATTTTATAACATTTGCTATGCCAGCAACTTTCCTTGTGTTTTGCTCTAAGCCTTTCGATTCAGCTTTAAAGATTGAACCATTAAATGTTGTTTGTTGTTCCAAAACTTCAAACACATTTCTAAAACAGAAAAGGAAGATAATCATTGTCGAACAAACATAAACAGTCCAAAAAATTATCGGTGATATAATATCTAATGATACTGAATCGGTACTTACAACAAGCAAATTAGCTTCATTCATCAAGACAAACAACAACGAGCTTAAAAATGTTGAGGCTAAGATCGATAGAAACACACCAAAAACGAATCTCGACACACTCAAAAACGCTTCTGCAATAGCTAAAATGACTGCTATAAAACTCTTCTTTCCGACAAGATTAGTCGCAAGTTTAAACACTACATCAATCAACACTAAAAAGGTTTTTTGAAAGACGTTCCCAATAATATAAGCAAAGAGTACAAGCGACACACAGAAGCTTAAAATCAACACGTTTTGAACCAATGAACCAAGCTTTTGCGCTTTCTTACCAGCAACCTTCAAAGAGGCATTCTTTGAGTTAATTAACGCCTTACCAGTAAAGTTCAAACCTAAGCTGATTGTGGCAAGTGGGATAACATTTTCTTGAACACTTTTCAGAGGAATTTCATCAACAGTAAAACCTTTCTTTTCATAAGTGCCGATAAAACGCTTTGGATCTCGTATAGCGTCCATAAACTCGTTAGTTATGACACTGTTTATTTCATCACTTGCATAGACTGAATCTACTTCTTTAATGATATAAGCGTAAAAATCTTCAACTGATTCAATTCGACTTGATACAGTCTCTTGCTCTCTCTCAGTTCTATTACCAAACGCCTGATTCACTATGAAAGGTTCACGAACTTCAATGCCTGATAAAGCCTTGCTTGTAGCTTCTATGACCTCAGTTTCGTCAAATGGTGCGCTCAACAGCCCCTTGATTTGACTGTAAAAGCTAAAAGTATCTATATCAGTCTTTAACTCCTTACTGATTTCATACCCGATTGACTCTTTTAAAGCTTCTGTAAGTCCTGCTGTAAGCAAAATCACTGATTCATTAGCTTTCGCTACATCAAGTTTAGAACTCTTTAAAATGAAGCTCTCACCATCCCATTCTCTACATAGATGTTTGGCTTGTTCATAGCTTTTTGCTGTTTGAGATTCTTGATTACATACAATGCCTTGATACTGCTTTGCTAACTCGATGTATTTAACTGCAAATTCATCAATGGTTTTGTTGATTGAGCTGTTTGAGTAGTTCCTAACAGAACCACAATCGTAAATCTCACCACGAACCTTTTGACTACACATCTTCACAGCATAATTCAAAGGTGATCGACCGCCAGCCTCCATAAAACCCACCTTAGCACCGATTTTTTTCTGCTCTTCAAGACACTCAGCCAAATCATCGTTAGCCCAGGAATATTTATCGTCAAAGTCGATCAGAATCATATCTTTTTGTTCATACTCAGAAGCACAAAGCTCATTCTCTAAGATGGAGTAGCTGACAATTTGAGCCTTTTCATTGATCGGTATGATGTTGTAATCAAGCACTTCTCTTGTATCACTACTCGATAGTTGCTGAATCTTATTAACTACTGTAAACGCTTCAAGTGCAGGGTTTTGAATCTGATCAATCATAAAGGTGTTCAACAACCCGACTCGATGAGGCGACACAGCTAAAATCCCAAGAAAAATCCCTGTTGCTACATTCAGAGTCATATCAGCTTTTGTCTTTAATTCAATTCTTCCAAAGTATTTTAATATTGATATGAAGAAGGTGAAGATAATCATTATGACTGATAATTTTGAGGCGTAGCCCCACAAAGGATCAATCTCTTTTATAGTTGTATCAGTCAAATTCTCATAAGCGTTTTTAGTCTTATCTGCATTATTGTTTTGTCTTTGCTGATCAATACATTTACTGACTTCTTCAAATTGATTCATCATCGTGCTTCCATACCCTGACAAGGTAGGACAATCATCAATTTTACTGTTTGTTGCAAAGCTCATTTGATTAGCAAATAGCAACATTATAATTAATATTATTCTTTTCATTTTTAAGCCTTTTTATAATTGTTTCTTATAGATACGATTATCATAAAAAAAGCATAATTCAATAAAATGAGAGTAGATAAGATTCTGCTATGTAGTAAAAGCTTTTATAACAGCAAAAAAAGCAACCTCATTGAGATTGCTTTTAAAATTATTTTTCAATAGTTTTTTCTGTATTCTTTGATTTATCTTTCTCTTTGTCTTTACCAGAACCTTTTTTTGATTCTGGTTTTGGTTTGTATCTTTCCGTGATACTTTTTGAGAAACTACCTAAACCATTTTTCACGTTGCTGAATGATTGTGCGCCTAAGTAAGCAGTAGCGAAATTCAAGTCATTATCGTCTGGTGTGCTTCTAAGATTTAACGCTGTTCGACCTGTATTCCTGATATGGTCTATCGAAGACACTGCATAAACAACAACACCGATTAAGATACAAACGAACAAGAATCCGTGAAACGCTTGACTCATCAGATCATCACTTGCAGTTGCAAAAACTAACTCGTGAATCGCTCCACCAATTGAACTACTGGTTAAGATTGTAGTGATGTAAACAATCTCAATCGGGAAAAATGCAAACACAAAGAACAAGTCTTTTAACGCTGTTATTGTTTTATCAAAACCTGCATTTTCGCCAGCTCCTAATTTAAAAATGTTGCTAATCACTTCTACAACGAATGTCCATACCAACATTATGAGTCTGACGGATACTTCTTTGATCGGGTAAATCAGATATTTGATACCAAGCAGTAAACCAATATAGCCAATCGCATATAAAGCAATAGTTATGATAAGCATTACAGCAAAAGCAAAACCGATTGGACCTTGCAGCGTGTCAATCATAGTGTCTAAGCCAGCATTCAGCGCACCACCCAACAATGCTATTGCATCACCTAAGATTCCGCTACCTTTACCGACACTAAGAACACTCGAAGCACCACTTTTGATAGTTTGAAAAGCTTCAAGCCCCAGACCAAGAGCACCAAATATGACAGTCCAAGTCGTTGCTGGATCTTTGTTCTGGTTCACTTGCTGTATCAAGTTCATATTACAACGGTTGTCTGCTGTTCTCATAGGACACTGACCAAACATCAATGATTCTTTTAGCTTCTCACTGATACCGATAGCACCTATTAGATCATCAAGCGTTGCTTCATCACTTGTCGTTTGTGTTCTCTCTGCTACTGGAATTTCGTCAAGCAAGTAAGAAGCATCATAAAACCTCAAACTGTTAACTGTATTGAATAACTCAATTTTATCTTCATCAACATCAAAGATTCTTAAATCGTAAGGGAAGTATGTTTGCGGTTTCGATACGTCCCAAGTCCTTTGTTCAATAGAGTAAATGTCTTGATAAGCATTTAGTATCTGACTCATCTCTTTGTTAACGTCAATCATCTTCTGATCGAAGTGCAATACTGAATGAATTGTTGGTCTTATGTCGTTTAAAATCTCACCAACAAGTTCTTCAACAAACTCTGAATGATTTTGAGCTGCTTTTCTATATACAGCGTCATCAATCGCATTTAGAAGAGTCTCAAACGCCAGCTCTCGATCTATAACATCAAGCCTTAATTCTTCTGCTTTTGATCCATCAGCTTTTGCAGTTAATACAGAGTGTTTGCCAGCTATATTTTTTAACTCAAAATCGTCAAGATGAAATGCGTTAGTCAAAGATAAGTATGTTGAATTTGGTTTGCTCAAATCAAAGTCATTGAACTCGACAGCGTGTTCAAGCATTAGAGCAAATTCGTGGTCAGAGGTTTTCAATGCAGCTTGTTCATTTAAAAACAATGTAGCGGTATCACCAACCCAATCTTCAATAGCTTGAAAGCCTGATAAACATTCACCAGTTATTTCATCTTCACCGTGACAGTAGCCACCTAAGAAACTGAACTTAAATGCTTCTCCTGCATTTCTCATAGAAGTAAGAGCTTCGGCAACAGAGAAGTCAGCATTCTTGAATAGGATTTCGTCACCAAGTAAACCTTCAAATTGCTTCACCACTTTTTCATATTGTGCAGTCTGTTTTATGTTCGTTCTTGATTCATTTGAAGACTTAACAGCAGCATAGGATTGCATTAGTAAACCTTCTGCTTGTAAGTTAGCGTTTGAACCGTTCTCAGACACTTTCTCAAATATCTTTTGTGCTTCACCTAAGCTTGCGTTAAAAGTTGATTTGAAGTCAGTGGTTAAGCTTGTGCTTTCACTCATATCAGACTGAAATTTTTGCTCAAAAAATCTTGTCAGTATGTTTGCAAAATCAGCACGTATTGAAAGTGAATCAAGCTTCCTTCCAAAATACTTTGTCTCACACTCATAGTTAGCCGTTGCACCACCACTTCTAATCGTTATAGCTTCTGGTAATTGAGTTGCAACATCTAATTCAAAAACACCCGTTAGGTTTATCTCAGTGTTGTAGTCCATCACCGCCTGATGTGTTGATAAACATTCAGAAGAAATGTCCAAGGCTTGCTGTCCAGTTGGTTTGATTTTTCCAAATTTTGTCCAAGCATTATTGTGATACTTATTACGTGAACCAAACTCGTTGTCGTAGACCCAATTTTCAAACACTTTTCTTTCAAGCATTTGTTGGTGAAATGCTTTGCTCAATTTCTTGTTAGTAGACGTAGCTGTTTCACTTGTTAATGTACTTAGAAAGTCATCGTTTAGATTGTTTAAATACTCAACGTTGTGTTGACTGATTAAGAAGTCATTGACGATTGCCGTAGGGTAATAAACTGCTCTAACTCTTATGCTTGAAGATGAGGCAGCAGTTAGTAAAACCAATGCAAAACAAATAGACACCATAGCTGATGTAAAAGCGGTGTTATTTTTCTTATCTTTATTCACAACTCCTATTACTGAAAAACCAAATGCAGCTAAAAGAAAAACTACAACACCCCAAACTTCAACAGCAGTAAAACCCCATAAAAAAAGTTGCTCTGACAGATGTGGTTTAACCTCATCAACTTTCAAACTTTTTCTCGTTAAAAACTCTCTTTGTTCTTCAATATCACTTTGCGTTAGTATTGTCTTACTCCAACTTATAAATCTATGGTCATAACCGATAAGTTGTTCAGAACACGGCTTCAAAAACTTTCCACCATCTACATTACCCATTTGCTTTGCGAATGCTTGCGGTGATAGACAGTTTGTTTCATCACTTGCATAAACATTTATTGATAGTGTCATTGCAAAAGCTATCAACAACATTTGTTTAATTTTTAATAATTGTTTCTCCATATAAATTCTCTCCTTTTATGATTTCAGTAATCCATAAAAACAAAGAAAGTCAATATTATTATTTGCATAATTCTTTTACAGAAAAAGCAACAAAAGCTTTGCTTGAAGTTGCCACGACAAGATCAACACAGAGTTATTCTTTTAACTACTTTATAATTTAATTCTACTTTCAGTTTTATCGAACAAAATTGAGTTAATGAGAACTCAGTAAAACGTCAAAATATTTTTATACTTTTCTGTAAGTTTTTGAAAAAATTATCAGATACTTTTTTACTCAAAAAACGACTTTTAGATCAATTTCAAAATCTCATTACCAACGCAGGTAATGAACTTTGTAATGAAAAAACGAAATACCTTAGTAAAGGGATTATTATCTTTTAGCAAGACGAAAGGTATTCATTACATTACCAATTCTGGTAATGATAAAGAAAACCGAAATATTTACTGGAAGCTAAATATACTCCTTGCCAGTCGTTGAGAGAGTTGTTTGACGAATCTTTTTAAGATGATAATAAATATAAATGAGAGCATAAATTATTAAAGAGAGGACTCATACAATGCACAATAATGAACAACAAAAAATCATTACAAACAACAACACTGAAATGAAAAAAGAGAAGTCGCCAAAGCAACTACTAAATGAATCAATCAACAAACATTCAAGAGAGTGTAAAGCTCTAAAATCATCATTAGAAAAATCAAAAGATTCTTCTAAGTTTCTGAGTGAAGTTGAGCAGCTTAAAACGATACTTCAAGCAAACCTAACCGCTATGTCCGACCCAAAAAACACAGCTTCACAGGTCTATGTCATAGAGCTAATCATCAATGACAAATCTGATTTTAATAAGAGTGTTTTGAAAGAATATAGAGCAGCAAAATCAATCAAGCACTTCGAGAACAGAGAGCAAGTTTTAGAGTTTTTGAACAGAGCAAAAACCAAAGCTCAACGCTTGGCAGATACATCAAACACAGACAATAAATTGAAGTCTTTGAAGCAAGAAGCTCTAACGCTTTTAACTCAGAAAATTGAGCTGGAAGAGTTATCAAGTGAATCAGCAATCAACCTGTTTGAGTCGCTTGCAAAACTTAACTTAAAGCAGTTCATTTCACAGCAAAACAAAAAGAAAACCACAACTAAAAAACAACAGAAGGAACAAGCATAAGCGAGCTAACAACTCGCTTTAAAAAATGGAGAGTAAAACAATGAATTGGTCATATAAATCAAACACAGAAATGGAGAGTCTAATTTTAAAATTGAGAGGTGAATTTGCTCACGATTCAAAGAAGATTTTGAGTAAAGTTGAGCTGTTTGATTCACTTATAAATCACAAGCCATTAACTAAACTTTCAGCAACAGAAAATGAAGAAAAACAGAAAGGATTTGCAAAGACCTTTCAACCAAATAAACAACAAATCACAGCACACGTAAAGCAGCTTCAAGCTGGTGCTGTTCTACCCCAGATGATTAACAAGTCTTATGAGGGATTGAGCTTAGACCAAGCCAAAACTTTTCTTGAAAACATCGACTTCAAAACAGAGTATTTAGCCTTATACAATGACGGTAGTTTTACAGAGATGTTGTTTTATTTTTTAGAGACTTGTTTCTCTATCATTGACGATTTTTCAAAGCCAAAATTCAAAGCTAAACCTATCTCAGAAGATGATGAGTATTACACTCAAATCATCGTTGATGTAGACGCTCTTAAACGTCTTAAACCATCAAAGACAGCCACAACATCTATTAAGTCAGTGAAGCAGCTAAACGAGCGTATAGAGCAAATAAAAATAAGTGATGAAAAAGCACTTCATAACTCACAAATGAGTGAGAGGTTTACGCAACTATCAAATCACCTTGCAAAGAATAAAACCAATGCTGAATTGGTCGATGAAGACACTATCTTAATCCTATCTAAATTGTCAGAGCTTTACGCCTTAAACAGCTTTGATGTATCAGCATTTTTGAAGAACGAAACAGCGACACAGCAAGACTCATTAACACGTTATGAAATAGTCATTGAGCTTCTATCTTCAATCAAGATTCAAGAGCTTGTATCTGATGATAAAAATAACAATTTGATTGATGAAATGAAGGTTTTCACAGACAAAATCAATACGGCTTTAACGCAAGTAAATGAGTATGTAAAAAAGAATGGTAGTGATACTGCAAAATGCGTTCACGCAAGAACTAAGTTGCTGGAACATCTACATAAAAATACTATCGAAATAGTTAATCTTACTTATGTTAATGTTGATGAAATTTGGCTGTCAAAAAATGGTTGGTAAGCCTATCTTTCTGATTTGACTAAAGTTTTTATTTTAACTATTGTTATGCTTTAACGTTCAAGAGTTAGAGCAATGGAAAACGACAACAATTCACTCTATGAAATTATTGAAACTGCTATGCGAAATCGTGGCAGTCTTTTTACTCGTTTTCTTGCCTTAAAAACTGAATACAGTCAGATAGTTTGCGGTTTTATTCACGTTGACTTTGCAGCTCTAACAAGCTTCACAAACACTGATTCTCAGTTCTCTCGAATCATTGAACATCTTGATCAAATCACGATTTGCGACAGCTTACCGATAACAGGTCGGTTAGCAGATTTAGTCTATCGTAGACTGTTCAAACCACTCGAATATAAAGACAAGAAAGACACGCTTATCAATGAGTATGTCAGCATCTTAAAACAAGATAATGTCTTTTACCCACCTCAAACCATAGCAAGGGAAGTAGACCGTTTAGCGCACCAAGTTTTAGAACCGTTAGACGCAGAGCAATTTACTCATTTTCTGTATGAGGTTCACCCGATTTTGGCTGATGAGATTGTTGAGTTTTACAATCGAACTGGTGATTTAGGTAAGGCTTTAAATGTATTGATTAACTTTGATTTAAACAAGCAAGACGCTGTTAGAGCAATAGACTTTGATAAGCATTGCTTTATGTCTGAAATTGAAGTGCAAGCAATGTATGAAGGGCTTTTGAATGTCGATGAGCTTTGTATCTACAAGAATGATTCTGGTTTTGTCTTACGTGATAAAACGGAATCTATAAGAATTTCAAAGTTGGTAAGTGATTATGATGTTTTAGAAAGTTTGGTTGTATGTGATAGATTGGTCATTTAAGAATAATGAACGTCAGAAAATCGCTTTGATAAAAGCGTAGAAAAGAATGGTTTAGATTTGGGTTGTCTGATTAAAATTTATGTATAAGAAAACACTACAAAACGTAGTGCTTCTTTAAAATCCAGCTAAAAAGCTATTTACATAATCGTAAATGTTAAAACCAATGATAGCTAATAAAATTAAACCACCATAGAAGTTTAATGCGCTTTGACACATTACATCACGAAAAGCGTTGTAAACCATTCCAACAGCTACACCAGAAAAACGGAATATTCCACCTACTATTGATAACATATCTTACCTCTCTTAATAAATTATTTATTTTACCTTTGTTTTAAAATTATACAGATTTTTACTTGAAAAGTCAATCTTTTTATGCATTATGCGATGGTTTGTAGTTCAAAAACTTATTAAAGTTATAGATACTTTCTTCACCATCATTTACTAATACCACTCTATTCTTTGCTACATCAATTGTTAAATCATCAAATGCTGAATTTAGCTTGTCGATGTATCTTGAAGTAGCATTAAGCTTGAATGTTTTTAAACGTGAAATTGTTGCAACTGGCATTTCTAACATCTTCACTAACTCTGATTTTTTTAATCCTTTTGTTGCTAAAATCAGGCTTGTAGCGTGTTGCGCCACTCTGTTTAATTGATCCTCATAAGTAAGAGCTTCTGATACTTCTTCAACTTCTGGATTGCCGTTAAACTGCCACTCAATTAACTGATTAACGTAATTGTTCAGACTAATAGTGAAAAGCTGCTCTCTCTTTTTATCATTGAACATTTTGAAAAAATCATCGTTAAGTTTCACATTAACCAATTTACCTTTTGATTGCTTTCTGTTGTTATCAACAACAAACTTCTTATCGCTGTTATGTGCTGTTGTGATTATGTCAGATATTGATTTAGCAATATCACTATCAAAAGAATCACTTTCATAGATTTCTTTGACAAGATCTTCACTTAATCTAATGAACGTATAAGCTGATTTTGTGTTTTGGCTTTTCTCTACGATTTTATCAAAAGAGATTGAATCTTTTTCAGTAGCAACAACTTCTTGTTGTTGTTGCACTTCTACTTTATTTTTTTTACTTTTAATCTTAAATGCCATTGTTCTAATCTCCTTTTCTTATGCAATATTTTTAAGTAGTTGTTTTACAGCGATAGTCATATCTTTACGCTCTTCCATCAGTTTCATAGTGCCAAAGCGAAAGCCTTTTTTAACTGCTGATTCACGAGTGATAAAGTAGCTAAGACCAGCTTCTTCAAACACTTCAAAATTCATTTTTGGAACGTAGATTAGTTGAATCTTAACGTTGTATTCTTTTTCTACTTCACGCAGTTCTTTTTGAGTATTCTGCCAGTCAGTTTGATAGCCTCTGCTATCTTTATGAATGTAAGCGTATTTGTATGTAATCCCTTGTTCTGCTTTGATTTCAGCGATTTCGTCAGCACTATAATCAGCGTAATCATCACCAGATTCTTCAATAGCAACCTTTAACGCTTCATCTTCTGCTTTGATAGTTTTTAAGATTGATACAAAAGCACGTTGTTTTGATTTTGCACTGTTTGCGTTAGCAACTGTAATAAAATGGTCAATAGAATCCTGTTTAACTTCATCAGTTTCGATCTGATCGATACCGCCAGCGATATCATAGATAATCATATCGACAGGCTTGATTTCACCTTTGTCTTCTAAAAAGAAAGTATTTTCTAACTCTTCTTCTGTTAGAGATTCATCATTCTTTTCAAGAAAGTTTTCTAAACGTTCATCAGCTAAAAGTTTAGATTTAATCTCTTGGTTGATTTGGTTCTTTGATTTCTTATCTGCATTTTCAATAGCGATAAGCTTTAAGTTTAACTTTCTACCAAGTTGTTTATTGCAAAACTCCTCATTTAGATACTTCAACAAACATTCGTTTACGTCAGCAGTAACGATAACGATAGTGGTTTCTTTATCTCTTAAAGAAAACGCTTGTGCGATTTGAGTAGCGATTGTTGACTTACCAAGACCACCTTTATCAGTGTGAACCTTAACAACGATTGTTTTACTAAACTCTTTTCTTTCAAAAGTTTTGATGAACTTTTGTTTCCACGGATTATACATATTTATTTTTCCTTAAAATTGTTTCTTATAATTTAAATTACCAGGACCCTTTCTTTTGTCAATAGCACTTTTTCAATTTTTGAAAAAATGACAGTGACCATATTAAAATAAGGTTTATTTCAAGGTGATAGCACTTTTTCAGATTTTTGAAAAAATGCTTAATCATATTGAAAAAAGAATAATTTTCTTTTGTGCATTGTAAGATTTCTTATACGTGTTATGACATAAAGAAAAGGAGATAAAACAATGATTTCAAAAGTATATAGATTAGAGAAGTTTGAATTAAATGCGCTTACAACGCACTTCAAATATTGGAACAAACAAAAGAAAGGAAAAGGTTTTAGTTTAGAAAGATCACTTGATGTTTCTAACATTGATAGTGATGTTGATATCAAAAGCTGGTTTAAGTTAAGAGCTAAAAACGCACCAAATCAGGCGTTTGATGAGAAGTGTGAACAATACATAAAATCAGTTATGGCTAACGTCCACAAAAACTATAAATCATCAAAAAAATGGAAGAACATTGATGAAAATGGGAATGTAAAAGCTTTATCAAATCGTAAAATAACTACAATTGACGAGCACACTAAACAGACTATCACCAAAAGGATTCCAGAAATTCCTGTTCGATTTGGACACCATCGTTTAGATGATTCTGAATTAGCTTTGATTAGAGAAGACGCTTACAGCAAGTATGATTCAATTGATGATGAGTTTAAAGTTAAACACGGTATAGACAACGCAGAGGATTACGCAAGATATTGCGTAGCAGACTTTTTAACGCTTTATGCAAAAGAGTTTTCAAAAGAATTTGCTAATTACTGTAAAGCTGAACAGACCAACAAAACCAAGAAGCACAGAACAAAAACGAAGATCAGTGATGTGCAATTGCTGATGAATATTCACGTTTCACCAGACTGGAAAAGCGGAGCGCACATACACTATATCGACTTTCCATTTGATCCTACTACTGGACTGTTTTTGAACCCTCGCAACTACGTTGAGGCTTATCGTGCTGTTTCAATAAAATTAGAAAAGAAATACAGCAAATACTTACTTCAAGGCGTTGCACAAGGTCTACACAAAAAAGAAGCTAACGATCTTAAAGCTGATGAAGTTGAGAAGCTAAAACCGAGACTTGGTGATCAAGCTGAAAGCTACTATGAAGACCGTAAAGCCTTTGTTTCTACTCAACTTGATGAACTACTTTCTCAAAGCGGTATGACCTTCGAGAAGCTACAACAAGAGCTTTTAAAGCGTGGTTTGCTTATAGATAAGCGTGAAGTTAAGAATAAAACTGAATCTAAGCACTTTACATCAAAGCACAAAGACGCAGAGCAGATTTTTACCATCACAGATCAGCAATCTGGTATTAGTTTCGTCAATGACAGCTTTACTCACAACACTCGTAAAATCTTGAAGAAATACTCTAAGAACCTGATCACCAAACAGACGCTTCAAAAGACCTTGCCGAAAGACAAAAATTTCAGAATAGACGCAGTTGAGCGAGTTATCAGAGATAAGTATGACAGGGCAATGAACAAGTTAAATCAGAATCTTGTGATTGGTGAAACTCAATCAGAAGAGCTAACCAAGCTTAAACAACAACATTTCTTCGAGTTCTTCAACAACTGTTTGTCAGTGGGGATTATCGTCAATATAAGCAAGCAAAAGCATTTGACGTATCACAAGGTGATCGAGAATCAGAAAGGCAATTTTGACTTTAAAGCCATTAAATACAAATCGAGTATCTTTGCAGATGAAGATTTGCAAGGAAAGGCAATCGCAGAAGCTTTTGAGCTTGATGAAGAGTCAATTTTAGAGCTTCAAAGCAACTACGTGATGAGTGCTTTCCCTAACAACAGGTTTATGAGGTACAACGTTGCTCATCTCAACGCCAGCTCTATCACAGATCGAATCTTGATAGGCACAGACAAAGAAGCGTTTCTTCTTACTGGTATAGAGAAAGAGTTAGAGCGTAGAAACCGTGAGATAGTATCGCTGAACAATAAACTGATAGTGCTTAATAAGAATACGTCAGAGCCGACCATTCAGATATTCAAGAAGAATGATTCTACTGACATTGTTGAGTATAACGCTTTCAGACCAAGAGAATCAGCACTTGACGCTTTGCTAATCGATAAAGAGCTTCTAAGAAATGACCCAGACATTAAGACTCTTAGCTACAAACCAGAGTCAGGTCAGATCGATGATTTTCATAGATGGTTGTTCGTGGAAGTGGCACTGAACAAAGACCCGAATATCAGGAATAAGATAGAGGTTGAAGGTTTTGACTCGAAGACTCAGCAGATGTTGAATGAGCGATTAGAACAGATGTTAGATCGTGCTGATCAAGCGATTGATAAGGCAGCTAACAAGCCTAACCAAACCAAATTCAATTTCACTGATACGCACTTGGTTTACTTACTCGACAGCAAGCATTTAGACACTGCTTCTAAAAAGCGCATCGAAGAGTTTTTAGAGCAATCTGTATCTAAACTAAGAAGTAAAGGTATTGAGAATATCACTATCGATAGAAAGCCTGTATCAGCCTTTATCGTAGAGCCAGAAACTCCACAACAGCCGAAGCGCAAACCAAACAACAGACAATCACCGTCATTGTCTATGTAAACAGAAACAACGCATTAAAGCGTTGTTTTTATTTAGTTTATGCACATTTTCAATTTTTGCAAAAGTGCTATTTTGCCTTGTTTAGTTTGAAATGCTCATCAATACCGTAATAGATAGCTTGAACATAGTATTTAGTTATAAACGCAGAATACAGTACCGCCAGCTTGTTCAAATCTACAACATTCAGATAAAACTTAATGTCATCGTTATAATCAAGAAAACCATCATTGATCGCCTTCATTATCAGCTTCTTATTCTTATCAGCTTTCTGCATCAACACATCTTCGAGATTAAAGATAACGCTTTGAAGCGGTGGTAGATGAGTGATTATGCACTGATTAATGAATGTAAAAGCGTCTTTGTTTTGAATCCTGTTTAGGTTTCTACTTGATATGAACTTTTGCAACGCAAATTCATTGCTTAAAGGCTCTATGCGACTTCCAGAAGATAGCGTTAAACCATTCGCTAAAAGGTCATTGAAATGTTCAAAGACAGGCATATAAGAGCTTCTATAAGCTTTTCCATATAGCTTGTTTATGAACAAGATGATAAACAGCAAAGCTTCTTCTTCAAGCTCAACAGTATCAGTCTCGACAAGCGTATTTTTAAACGTCAAATGCACAGTATCAATCAAACCATCTCGTTTAGAGTGTGATAAGACTAAACGCTGGTCATAGACTGGTTTAAGCATATCTCTCACTTTTACTAAGTCCGTGTTAGAGATAATCCCAGAGCGATAAAGCGCATTAAACAACACTTCATCAACTTTCAAGATGATTTTATATGGCGTTATGCGCTTCTTAGTTTCTGTATCTGCTGGATTAAAGGTGATGATAGTCAGTGGATCAACTTCATCTTCTTTATCAGGTTTACTCACACCAAAGCTTGGTGTGTCGTCTGAATCAAAATCGTCAATAGGTTCTTCAAAAGATACATCTATTTCACTTAATGGAAAATCATTTGTGTTGAATTGCTTTTCTTCTTCAAAGATAACCTCTTTCCCAAGATGTTGCTTTAAAAATATTTTGAAAGTGTTTTTATACTTTTCAATCTCACTTTTCTCATAGTTTAAAAAAACTGGTGGTAATTTTTTAATAATCACTACATCACCATCATCAACAAGCTCTACACCTTTCACATTAGTTAAACCAGAGTCATTTTCTACAAACTCTAAAAATTCTTGTACTGTCCTTATCATATTTATATTCCTTATTTTTAAATGTTATACAATTATAGACATAACATTTTATTGAATAAGTTCAAGCAGCCAGCTTGTAGAACGTGCTTTTTATGGTATTAAATAGTTATAGAGTGGGGATTTTTTATGAGTGAAGAATTAAGAAAAAAACAAATAAAATTGACATATACAATTTTCAAGAACTTGAAAAACGAAGAGTATGAATTTTGTTTTAACGCAGAGATTAAAGAGCGTGGCTTTACAATCGCAGATTTTGAAGAACATTTTGCACATCACCGACAGCTATTGTCAGTGATAAAAACAAAGCAATACAGGCAATTGCAGATCATACCTGATTTGAGTATTTATGATAAAAATATCAGATATTTAAGAGACTTACATAGAGTAGTAGTTAAAAACGTTGAGTTCTCTCAACGTCTTAAATCTGGTGATTTTGATTGGTGTTAATCGTTGTTTTTGATACTTTCATTCTCACAATCCCAATCGTTTAATTTATAGTATTATTTTATCAGGACCTACAACTTTCACAACAACATCATTAAACAAAAAACCAAAGTTTTCACTTTGGTTTTTTTCCTTTTAATTTCCTTCTCTTTACTTTATGTTTGAACTCTACAAGCTCTTCAACAATCCTTACACAAAGCTCGAACAACTCAAATACGTGTTCTTTTTCGTTAATCCTAATCAAGAGTTGCTTCACATCATTTAACTCAATTTTAGTCAAATCACGCTGTTCATAAATTGCATTGATAAAACAAAGCTTGTATGACCTTCTGATAAGACTTTCTTTGTAAAGAGTTAAAATTACAGGCTTTTGCAACTGCATCAATCGTGAGTGAATTTCTTCGCCCATTTCTCTGTTGCAAGTCTCATCAATGAACACCGTCAGATCATTAGCACAAGCCGTTAATGCTTGTGATAGAGCAGTCTGAAAAGAATCAGACTGTTTTAACTCCATAATAAAACCATCATAAGTATTATAATGTTTTGGACTATCAAACTTCTCTAAGAAAAGATGATAAAAAAAACTTAGAGTTGCTTGTTGTGAGTCGTTTAATTCTCGATACATAACAACCCCTTATAGCGCATTCACTGCTTTTTCTATTTCAATTTGATTCTGTTTTGAAAACTTAACAACAACGAATAAAGAAAAGATTGCATACATCAAAAATTGAAAAATGTTTAAGAAAAAGTTTTCGATTGACACAAAATCAAAAGAATAGTTATACATCAAGTCATCTATCAAGCTCATTATTAGAATGTCTAAGAAATCGAAACTCATAAGCATTGCTATTGTGTAGATAACTAATAATGACAACTGCTTAAAAAATGCGATAAAAAGACTTCTCACTGAACCATATTCATTGATTGCAGCTATCACAATTGTCAATGATGAAATTTGAATCATCGTTATGATTTTCACGACAGTAGCAAGTAAGCGTGTGATTAAGATAAATGGGATTGCTAAAACAATTACAAACAACGCAATACCGAACCAAATCATTTTCCAGCCAATGTCAGATATGATGTTGTTTAAATCACTATTCAGTTGCGGATCACTGATCATCAGGCTAATAATGATTTTTGAACTAATCAAAGCTTCAACAGTGCCGTCAAACTGGTAAGGTGTGTTTAAAAATGGCTTATCTGTTAGATACATTATTGAGCCAGCACTAAGAACCTTAGCCGTGTTCATAGACTTAGTGAACCTACTATTTTTACCTACTTCCAGACTGTCTTTTTTAGCTTTGCTATGGCTCAAATTAGTTGTTTCACTCAGTAAGACAAGCTTTGAACCACCTTGCATAAATCCACTTCCTGCTTTCAACAGCTCAGACGTTATTGAAGTGCAGCGAAACCCATTCTTCACTTGTGATGAATGAATAGCGCAAGTCGCTAAACGCTTAAATGGTGTAGATATATCATCAGCTACATAGCTGCTTACAACCTTCTCAAAATCAGTGTCTATATCAACCTTAGTAAGAGATACCAGATTGCTGATCATTACGTTGATATGCTCAGAATAATTCGTTGAAGCTGTCTCAAATTCAAACTCTCCAATCGAAGACTTACCAAGATTCAGATCTTTAAAGCTTCTGGTTTTAGCAGAAGAAGAGTCATAACCCCTTGTAGTGATTAGCTTGAATGTTTTATCACTTGCGTCAAAGTTATCACCGATAGTTCGAGCTAATGGCGATACCGCACCAGCTTTTATATTCCTTACAAAATCCTTATGAGCAGCGAAGTTAGCAGCTTGGGCGCAAGCGTAATAACCACCTTCACACGTTGATTTTGCTTTATCGATAATCTGATCGACACTATACGAGTAATTTTCAATTTCAGTGCCAAAGTACATAGCAAAACCCTTGTTTAAGACAGTATTTTCAAACACTTGCTGTTCATAGTCGTAGAATGGATTTTGATAATGCTTCGCTATGAAGTTCTTGGACCCACATAAAGCGGCCACATCTAAGAAATTGTTGAAAGTGATAGTGTCCATAGCGTCAGGCAAGTCTTTATAGATTGAATCACAGTAAGTCATATAATCCCTGCTATAAGCCACTTCAACATCACTCAAAATCGTGTCAAAGATAGACGCTGTTGATTGTCTATGTCTCCCCACAGAAACATTTTCAAGAGCTTTTTTCACTTTCGCAGCGTGTTCAAACAAATCAGTGAAATATGCCACAGCGTAAGCTTCTTCTTTCGCTTCTAAATCAATACCAATCTCAGAAACTTGGTTGTTTAAAATCGCATTTGATTGAAGCGACAAGCTAACAATTTCACCACCAATCATAGCGTTTACTCTGTAAAAACCTTGCTCTTTTACGACAGTAATTTTTTCTGCTTCTTTATCAAAATCAGCTTTTAACATCAGGTTGGTGATAGCGTAGTAGTCATCATAAAAAGCGACTGGATCGGCAAGTTTAAAATCTGGTATATCAACGGGTTTATCAAAATCCTGTTCGCCAATCGAATCAACAAAATAGAAGAATTTTAGTGCGATTTGCTCACCCACAAAAACAACAATCGGTTTTTGATAACCTGGCGCCCCGTTCTTACCAGCAACATAAATCCCAAATTTCGGGGTGATTAAAACTAACACGATAAGCAGACTAACGAGCTGAAACCCATCACCGATTTTATCTCTGTCATCGAAAGCGTAAGCTAACAACCCTTTAATCAAGAAAGTGCCTAAGAATAACGGTATAATCGCAATTGCAAGGTATTGAGCAAAAGTTATGTTCATTCCATAACTATTTTGAGCATTAGTTGGCAAGAACGTTGTGCCAGAGGGTTCACCACCCTTTAATTCAGTGAATAGGTTAAAAATGTGCTTTGTTGAATCGTCTACGAAGTTGCCATTTGCGTTAGAAAAACCCACAAACAGAATCATAACAAAGATGATTAAGTAGCTGATTTTTAGCTTTAAACTCCTTTTATTTTTTGTTTTTAATTGTTTCATGTAAAATTTCCTTTTTATCTCATAAACTGTATAACACGATTTAGAAAAAAGAAAAGTTTTCAACAAGTTATGATTTTTAAAATCACTTTAAAAAGGGCAAAAAAAAGACCTCCGAAGAGATCTTTTTAGTGAAAAATAATCAGTAGTTATTTTCTAAGTTTTTCATTCAGTGATTTACTGAATCTGTTAAAGTGAGATGTGCCAGCAACAACCGCTAAATCGAACGTTCGTTTATTTTGCTCATACGCATCATCAGCCGTAGTCTTTTTCAACGATACATTATCAAGTGAGTCTGTTAATCGCATCATGTGGCTACCAATATTTATAAGATAATAGATAGTCCCACCTAACAAAATCAGCCCTATCATATTGTCTAAAAATAGTCCTATGAACTGTTCTAAGAAGCTGTCGTGTCCCGATGTTGCAGTAAAATCCAACGATAAAAAGTCAAATACAACTGGTAAAAAGTTAATTACTAAATTACTAATATAAAGCAACGTGGAGAGAGCTAAAAACCCCGTTGTCGCTAACATATACGGAGAAGCTACAATCAATGCAATTTTACCCAGAGCCTTAACGTGATGAGTAGAATCAGTAGACAAGAAATACATTTGCGCTACTACATACGCTATCAAGAACGGGTATAGTTTTAACTCAAACACTATCGACAATTGCGTTATGTGATTCACTGATTGAGCAAACAACTCAGGCAGTTGCATTAATAAGCCGTATAAGAAAAAGACAAAACCAGCGATCATCGTCAAAAACCCTAAGAAATTTGCAACTGTACTTGTCGCATCTAACGTTTTAGCAGTGATATTTTTAAGCACAGCAGCTTTATTTTTCTTACCCGTTTTGATTTTTTTCTTGCCAGTATTCTGATCAAGCATCGCTTTTGCAATAGCAGAAGTTAAGCTTGAAGAAACTTTTGCGCCAAGCCCGCCAAGAAAAGCTTTACCACCATTGATAAGAAGCACTTCTTGAACATCGTGATAAGTCTGATTGCCTTGTCCTTTGCTTGCGTTAATCTGACAGTCTAAAAGTTCTTGTGAAGTGGTTGTAGAGTCTTTTACACAATAAAGCTTCATCATTTCGTTGTTCAAACCCTGAATTTCATCAAGAATGTTCGATTCAGCAGATTCTAACGCTGAACCGCTTTGCTCAACATCAACAGAATCAACCTGATACTTGTCTTTTAATAAGACACTACCAAAATTATCAGACTTAGAAACAAGCTCCACAGCTTTGTTTAGATCACTGAATGGATACATACGAGCCATCCTATCAACAGTATAAAGATCATAATTTGGCTCACTTTCCAGATCAGATTTTGTCTGGTAATAAGGCAATGATTTTGATGTGTCGAAAATGCTTAATGGTGCAGAACTACTAAACAAGTGCTGATATTCACCATTGCCCGTTTTTAACACCTTCCAGAACTTGTTGAAGCTCTTAAACCCTTCGTTATAAAGTTCAACAAGTCTCTCTTCAACATCGTAAATCTCGTGGATTTGCTCATAGAACGCTTCATTTACAACATCATATTGATTTGCCAGTTCATCAACAGCACCGTTAAAAATCTCTTTGGCTTGGCTTTCATAGTAATCAATGTCATTCAACATAACTTCACGATCACTACCATCAACCTGATACACCTTTTCAGACACTAACTGAACTGAATCGCCCTTGTTGAAAGATAAGCAGTGATAATCAAACATCACATTTGTCTGTAAATACTCTTCAAAATCATTCTTTGCTTTTTCTACTATCTGGCTGTTAAGCGCACACATTTTCTTGTTTGAAAATTCATAGTGTTTATCTGCAAGTGCAAGCCAATGATCAAGACTGCTACGCTCAAATGCTACTGGTTTTCCATTGTCATTAAACTGAACATACCCAACAACCAAGCCTTTTTGATACTCGTTTCTGTAAGCGATAAGAAGTTGAGATTTTCTGTTCTTAGTTCGTTCACTTTTTGTTTTGTAGATAGAATCAAAAGCACCATTTAGCGACTCCCAACCAGCTTTATAGTCCTTAGCTCCAACAGCTTTAAACACCGTTTCAGAGAACTTCACTTCACGCATTAACTCACCCAACTCGTGAGAATATTCATTCTGACTGTAAACAAGAGAGCTACACCCATCAGCATTCACCATAGTCATAGTCGGGAAGGACGCTCTATCGTGATAGTAAAGCTTGAAACCTCGATGTTTCTTGTCTTCTAACAGTGGAAAGTAAGCATCGTTTTTCTTGTTATAGTAAGAGATAGCAGCTTTCTGATTCTCAAATTCACGAGAAGCAAGATCACGAGCACCGATTTCATACTTTCTATTGTTTGATAGACAAGTGTTTGTATCAAAAAGAGCGACAAGCTCTAACTCTGCTTGAATGCGTGAGTTTTTGACTTGATAGTTGTGCTGACTTTGAGCCTCATCGATTAAAAAGCTCATAAGATACTTTGATAAGCCATTCGCATAACTAACCGCATATTGATTTTGCTTGATTTGAAATTGTGGTGAAGCATAGTGCAGACCAGCAATCGTAGTCGCTATGGTTAAGCAAAACGCAGACTTTTTAAGACTAAACTTCTGTTGGTCTTTGTCATTAGCTAATCGTCTAATAGCAACAGTCAGAATCGACAATACCGCCAATGTTGAAAAAACCGTCAGAAACACAGCAAATCTCTTATACAACTTATGACTGAATTTCGTTGTGTCATTTAGCTTTGATTGAAGTGCATTTTTTGAAGCTGCTTGATCAGCGTCTATATGCTGGTTCTCTTCAAAATACTTGTTCAAAGGGTTATCGTTAGTACCGTGAAAAGTATCGACAAGACTGATAGTTTTATCTTTTGATTTGCAGATTGAGAAATGTTCAGTAAACGACATTTTCTCTATCTTTTTCATTCCTCCATCTAAATCAACACAAGCTTCATCAGTTGGTTCTTGACAACCTGATAGCATTATTATGCTTAAAAATATTAGTATTAATTGTTTCATTCCTTTTTTCTCCTTAGATACTTATTGTTGTATCATTAAAGAAAAAATAGACAATAGTTATACTAAAAAAAGAATAAGCAATATTTTACAACATTGCTTATTTTTCTTTATTTTTTGGGATAATCTTTGTGCTTAACATCTAATGCAATTGCGTACTTCATTAACATTGTTAGAGAAAAAGAATCAAAGGTTTTTGAAGTGCAAAGACAACCAATTCGTGATTGAGTGGTTTTAAAGTTAGTCGCTATGTATTGTTGAGATACATTTAAACTTCTAATCTTATCTACAATACGATTTCCCAGAGTGATTTTATACTTGTCAATTGCATTTTGGCTATCAGTAAGAGTATGACTCTTATAATGATAAACAGAGATCTTATATCTCAATACATTTCCAAAAGAAAATTTAGATATGTCATTTCTTGAATAATTTATCATTTTACTAAGATGTGGCTGTTTGCCCTCTATAAAATTACATAACTGAATCTGATTAACTTTTACTTTCTTGAACTTAGATTCAATACATTTTAGCTCTTTGATTTTATACTTTAAAACCTGCTTTTCTGCTTCTTCAATTGATTTTGGAAACTTGTAGTTATTATTGATTTTCTTTCTCATATTTATTCTCCTTGTTTATACTAATACGAATATAACAATAAAAAATTAAGTCAATTAAAAGCATAAAAAGAAAAACTTACAGAGCCAAAAAAAGCCAGTGTTTAGCTGGCTTTTCTTATGTCATTTTATTCTGTTTATTTATCATTATTATTTACATCGTTTTGATTTTTAATGTTGTTAGTTTGATGTTCTCAACCGTAGCTAAAACACCTTCTTTTGAGTGTCTGTTAGGCTTTACTATCAGCTCACCATTAGCAGTTAGACCAAAATAAACAGTGTCATTTCCACGCATAGCGATTACTTTTTTAACGTTCATTTCAAGCGTGTTAACGTGCGTTTCTATCTCTTTTGGAGAATAACCCTGTCTGATTAGGTTAATATGCCTTTGATCTGCTTCTCTTTTCATTAGTGCATATTCTCTTTGAGAGATTAACGCAGCTTTAATTTCTTCAAGAGCAAGAGCTTTATTCTCATCATTAACGAAAGTGACGAATGTGTTTTTAAATGCTGGTTGATTAACGATACTCGCATAGTAATACATAGTATCTTTTAAAGTTTCAGTCTTTGCTTTTCTGTCTGTTATTACTCTATAAATTTCTTTAAACATAATTGTGTTCCTTTTTTTAAATTGTTTTGTTTTTATATGACAAGTTGTTATCTTGTCATAACTTTATTAATCCATATTTTTAAGAAAAGTCAAATCAAAAACAGCAACTTTTAATCTTCCAAAGTCCAAAAAAGCCCTTATTTAATATAGCCACTGTCATTTTTTCAAAAATTGAAAAAGTGCATAATTTTACGAAAAATTGAATAAAAACCATTTTGCGGTATATCTATTAATAGACAAGGAGATTTAAAATGATTTACGAGAAAGAATACAACACAAAAACAAAAGAACAGCTAATCAAGCGATTAGAAAAGAGTCGCAAAGTTGTGATTAACAGCTTAAAAGAAAACCCTGATTTTGATGCGTGGCGATACTTAGTAGATGTTTTAGAAAGCTGCTATATGAATAATCCAAAAGTAATTACTCTTGAAGAGTGCCACGCAATTATCTGGAAAATTAAAGAAGATTTAAATATACAAGTGAGGTGAAAAATGAGTGAAGAATATGAGTTGAAAATAGAAAGATACAAATTCGTTGAATCGTCAGAAACATTGTTTAAAAAAGTCTATGAAGATTTCAAAGATGAATACAGCTATCAAGATTTCAGAGATCGTTTTTATAGTAAGTATAAAGAACACTATAAAGAAGGAATCTCCATTCTACGATTTGATGAGAGTGTGATTACGGATTGCACGTTTACTCTTGATTGTGGCTATCACGTTTATCGATTCAACGGAGTTTCAGACGGTGAAACAGCTTTTGAAGGCGATAGCGATGAATTTGATTTTGAAGCTTTGGAAGGATACACAGACAATCTAAGTGATTACTTATCAAACGGTTTTGATGTTTATCTTAGAATTGTTAATGAAGAAATGTATTTTGAAGAAGCTGAATATCTTTATTTCAAACAAGAAGACTTTAAAGAGTATTAAAATACTAAACTGACTATAATTTTTGGTCAGTTTTTTTACGTCTATTTTTCAAGATTATCAAATCATTTTTCTTTTACTTAAACAACAAAGAATCCTTACCTCTTTACGTTCTATTCAATTTTTTCATTTTTATGATATGACAAAAGTATCAGTCATTAAAAAATGGAGAAACAATTATTATGGCAAGAAGAACATACAGAAATAAAGGCGGTAAGCGCACTTATACAAAAGAAGAAGCTCAACAAAGGATTTCTGACGTATCAACATTGATTGATGAAAGATTAGCTAAATTCATTGGCTCAGAAGCTACTGAAAAGCCTGATTGGGAAAGTTATATACACAGCACGGAACTGAAAATCCCACCTCGAAGATTAACAATTGAAAAAGGTGAACACGTAATTGATGACTTTCACGTTTATGCTTTTTCAGTTTTAGAATACGATATGCACGAAGGTAAAATTGAAGTAAATGTGCCGATTTTCGCCACCTTCAACGATATGTGCAGTTTGTTTGAATCGTGTAAAGACGAACTTAGATTAGAGAATGCGCCAGCTCATTTTAACCCTGATTTGGCTATGAAAGGTCAAACAGCGAAAGCGGCCGTTGATTCGCTAATCAGAACAGCTTGGGATACTGAACAGAAAAAAGTGCTTGATGGTAGACGTTTGACTAACAGAGAAAAAGAGCTTGAAGAAAGCGGTAAAACGAAAGCTGAAACGGATAAGATACTGACTAATTACAGAACAAAAGTCAGAAAGTGGAGTTATTACGCTGTTGAAGATTATATCGACATTCTACCTCAAAGAATAAGAGATTCGATCCCCGAATTTGCACGATATGATGAACTAAAAAATCAGAAAATGACACCAGAACGTGTAAACCTTGAAGCTCGTATTGACGCTGAAATTGTCAAAATTGCAATGACTACTGAATATGAGCAAATCGACTTTGTTGAGAAGGATTTAAACACAGCGCATTGTATCACTGCCGAAGATAGAAGCCGTTCTACTGTCTATATGGCAGAAAGAAGCAAGTATATGAGTGATATTCACTACTGTTCAACAATGCTTCACGAGTTCGTTCACACTACTCAGTCAATAGACAAGCGCAAGCTTGATAGTAAGCGTGTTGATGGTTTAGCTATTAAAGAAGAGATTCTAACAGAGCTATCAGCAACGATGATTATGAAAAAGCTTGGCTACGACAACATCAACAAACACGCAGGACTTTTAAAATACTTATCGAATGATGATCTAACACAGCTTCAAAAAATGGCGAAAGAAGCAGATAAGGTTTACCCAGTTGTCTATCAAGCTTATGAAAAATACAACACCCCAGAGCTTCGTCAAGAGCTACGAGAGCGTTTTGAAGCAGAAGACAAGCTAAGACTTGAAGTTGTCAAAGAAAAGCAGCCAGAAGCCATTGAAGCCACTGTTGAAGAGGTTGAGAAGCCAGCTCGCAGAAGGAATAGAAGACCATAAACAAAAAGCACTCGTTACAGTGTTTTTTAGTGCAAAAAAAAGATAGCCGAAGCTATCTCTTAGTTCATAAACATTTGTTGCTTATCGCTTGATGAAAGCGGTGTCCAGAACATCAGCACATCATACAGCACAGCTAATTTTTGAACATTGCTCCAAGCGGTGATCACGTTCATAGCTTCTTCAACGTCATTGATTGAATGACTTGACTCATACTTAACAGCTTCATAAAACACGGTAGACATACCATTCAGCGTTTGAAGTAGACCATCTTTTGCTATTTTATGATTAATGCAATAGCCATTGTATGCAGTGTAGAACTGCTCTTTAAGCTCTTCTGTATAGTCATTTGGTAAAGCTTCACTTGCAACTAACAGAAGTGATTGAGACATAATATCAATCGCTTGTGATAGCTTCACATCATTCTGATTTTTCGCTTGAAACAGCACAGACGCATTGTTAAGTAGATTTTTATTAACGCTTACTGAATGTTTAGTTTTTACTTGTTTAGTCATTTTGAAAATTCCTCATTGTTATAGTTTTTATGGAAAAAAAGGGAACGCATTCCCTTTCTTATTAGATGTGTTTAAGTAAAGTCTTTACTGATTTGCAGTTGTAATACTGCAATACTTTTGCAACGTATTTTTTAGTTCGACAAGCATTCAATTCAGAATATGGAAAAGCTCTTGATGGTGCTCTACAACTGATTAAGTGTGAATTATCAGCGTAGAACTTGTTAGCAGTTTCAAAACTTCCAGAAGGATAAACATCATTGTCTTGTAGCATTTCATAAACTTTATTTACTATGTTTTTTTGTTTTTGATTTAGTTTAGAGAATGGTAATAGAGTGTATCTTTGTAGTGGTTGTCCGTGAAGATCCATCACCGCTTTTAAAATCACTTCTTTCTGATCAATTGAAAACATTGAATTATCATCTATGTTAGAAACTAATTCATTATTCTCATTTAACTCAACAACTATATATTCATAGTCTGAATGTGCTTCGATTGTATAGTCAACTCGAAATTCAATAACCTCAAATGATGTGTAGCCATTTGTATTCATTCTTTTGTGTATTTCTTCTACCTCTATAATTTTCATATTCATTACCTCACGTTAAATTAATTGTTTTCTTATTATTTGTTATTCCATACATTTTCACTTTGTCAATAATTTGGTAGCACTTTTTTTAATTTATTTTTCAAAACCCTTATTTGAAGGGATTAAATCAATCATAAAAAAGTAATACTTTTTTACTTATCTGATTTTTTAGATGCTTTAAACTTCACCTGTCGAAAGGTAGTGATTTAATGCTCGAACGGATTGAAAAGAGTTCATAAACAACTTTCCTCTAATGTGCTCAGGGGAAGACAATGCACGTTTTACAACATCATTAGTGATCAAACTACGCTCAGTACAACCTATAATTTTCGTTTTATCGGTTATGCCTTGTGTCGCAAAATCATTCCATTCTTTAATCACATCGTGGTTATAATTCAGATAGAAAGTAGAGAATTTGTTGTGAAAAATTTGAGTGTATTCTTGTTGTATAACTGCAACTTTACTAACGTAAGAATCTAAGTCATTCATCAAGATTTTTATGTGTTTATCATTGCATTGGTTTGATAGTTCTTTTTGCAAAGCGAGAGTTGTTGCACCAGTTCCAGAAGCTATATCACCAACAAAATATTCACCTTTTTCAACACATAGCATTTGAGCGACTGAATCTGCTATTGAAGTTGGCGTTAAGTGCTGGCAATACTTAGATTTACTGCTGTTTTTAAGAGCGTAGATTTTACCCATCACCTCACCCAATACATCACGATATGGGTGCTTTTTTAACTCATTTAGATAAGCAGTGGTGATCTTTGATACTGACTCTGAATACTCAGAATATTTAGACTCAACGACCCACGAATTGACGAACACATATTGCATTTCTACGAAAACTTCAAACATTCGTTGTGGCTTAATGTCGTGTTGGTGTGCTTCTTCATCTATAATTTTTAATACTTTTCTCATAGAATATCCTTTTTAAGTGGTTATGTTTAAAAGCTATGCTTGATAACTCTCAAACTTAACCACTTTCGGTTAAGTTGTGCATTACAGATAAACAATATCTACACCATTTGATTTCATTTGTTCTATCTGCTTTGAAAGCCATATTTCACTTTTTACACAATCAGCTATATGTCGTAAATTTTGATTTCTGATCGATTTGATAATCTTGCTTGATACTTCTGAATCAGACATTGCCGATAGTTCGACAATTCCAATAAGTAAAAATATGTCAGTATCAATCTGTTTAGCGTTATGTTGCTTGCAGAAGCTTTTAGCTTGATTCTTTTTGACAAAATAAAAACCATTGTCAATTTCTGTATGTGTCCAGCAATACTTACCAGTTGACGCTTTTTTTAGATAGTATTTAAGCTTGTCTTGTTCGATTATCAGGTTCATTAGAGATTCTAATTCTCGATTTTCGTTAAAGATTTGGTTGTATTGTTCGATTTGTGTATTCATATCATTTCTCCTTTATTTATTTTTATCTGATTATTTCAATGTCAGTGTATTTGTTGATTAAACGCTGAATGTCTTCAATGTAATTTTCATAAATTGAACTCACATACTCTTCAACTTCAAAATCTTCATCGCCATAATCATATGCCGACATAATTTCTTCTGAATATGATTCAAATTCAAAGTCATAATCAACATCTTGTAGTTCTACACTCGATATCACTAACTCAACAACATAGTTATAAAAAAGTTGTTGGGACTCTTTAAACTCTTCATAATCGACAATCTCAATATTGTCATTTTTGTCTGTTAATCTGATTTTCATATCATTTATCATCTTTGTTGTTTGATATTGTTTCAAAGTCATTTTGCATAGACTCAACCCACTCATTAATCTCATCTTTTTCAGATGATTTTCTTCTTGTTCTTTTAGCAATTCCTGTTAGTTCAACATCAAGTGAATCTTCGAGAATATTCAGTAAACTTGATCTGATAAAAACACCTAACATAGACTGTTTGAAGTCAATGTCGCTATGGTGATATACCACACTTACAACATCGTAAAGTTCTTTGATATCTTGCTTTGATATGACTTTTTCATAGTCGAATAACTGAATGAAGCTATTCACAACGATTCTCTGTTCAGTCGTAAGACAGTTAAGCTCTTCAAACCAATAGATTGCTTCTCGAAACTCAGGTACTTTTTTTACTTTTAAACTCATACTATTTTTCCTCTTCAATAATTTTTAGATGTAGCTTGCCCCTGCCAGTGTTTCAGACATACATAAAAGGGACGTTGTTTTAAGTGGTTTTTAGCTTGCTAACTGCAACTCAGCTTTTTTAGCTTGAATAGACAAAAACATCTTCATTAAGCAAACAAGCTTTGCTTCTTCTATCAGTTGCGAGTGTCGATCTTGGAAGTAATCAGCATAGTGATTCACAATCACAGCTAATGTTGTGTATAACAACGGATCAGGTCTACAAGCTTTACGATTTGAACACATCTCAACTACAAGCTGACCATAACAGTGCTCTGTCAGCGAATAGCTGTTTACTGTTGAGTTAAAACCATTAAAGAGGATTTTTTGATAAACGTTCTGTTCAGCATAAGCCTTATTCAACATACCAAGAACAAAATCAATTAACTGATCTTTGCTGGAAAGTGTTAAAGCTTGTGAAACAGCGTTTCTAACGACTTTTGAGCCGTTCACGAAGGGATTGTAGTTCGACATTAGATCATCAGCACTCATTGAGTAGTAAAGATGATTCAGCTCTCTGATTTCTTCATTTAGTGAATCAGTAATGTCTTGTAGAGCGATTTCAAGTTTTTTATTTTGCATTTTCTTTCTCCTGTTTGAATGCAGGGAAAGAACAAAATCCTTAGTGTTGGGTTAATACTTTATACGTGTTTTTTAGTAATCTATACCAATGACTATCTATAAAAATTGTTGTTAAAAGTTTTCCATTTATTTTTGTTCTGTTCCGAATTTACGATTGAAATAATGCCTGGGAATTTTTGAAAAGTCAATAAATAAAGCTTGACATTTTATTTTAATTGTGAGTTAAAATAAAAATCCAAATTTTTTTAAACCCTTGAGTTTCCTAAAGATTTTAATACTATTATGCTGACCCAAGCATAAAAACAGCCGAAAACAGGTTAAAACCAATGTTTTGCAATGTGATTTACATCACATTTTTACATCATCAAAATAAATTCTTATTTTTTATTTTAATCCTATCAGACACAAAAAAAGCACAAAATTTGTGCTCTTTTATTGTTTACTTACTTCTACTTTTCTCTTTAAACTCTTCAAGCGTGAGTAAATGTGATTTATCAATTGGTGATTTTTCATAAACCCAGAATGATTCTCCTAATCTGTTCAATTCGTAAACAATCGTAATCATCATTGGTATCGAAAATGCTGTAATCAATGCGATTGCTTTGAACTCCTTTGATAGCCTCATAATTTCTGAATCTTGATATGAAGCTCTTATCAATCTTACTGTTGCTTTAAAATCCATTTTATACCTCCTTTAACAACTTTCTATTTCGTGTTCTTGAACGATGTCAGAACCTTGAATTTTGTCTTTAACTAATCTTATACAGCCACTTTCGCCAGCTTCTATACCAGCCGTGGATCTAACCAACACAGAGCCGTTTACTTGTCCGTTCTTTAACTCTTGATTAATCGTAAAACCCTTATGCTTTGTAGAATTGCTCTTGAATGAATCTAAGTGCAGTTCTCCACCATCAACATTGATAATATGTTGGACGTTAGCCGTATTACTCATCGTAAAAGTATTACCACTGCTTGAAGTTGTGAATTTCCCTTTAACATCAACAATGTTTGAACCCGAAGCCATAGCGTTATAAATCGTTAGGCTGGCTTGATGCAAATGCACTTCTGAACCAGTATCGATTTTGAAAATCGAATCACCTTTGTTTGTTGCTGTTTTTTCCTTAATGTCAGCGTTTACAAGCAGCTCAGAGCCGATCAAGTTAAACAGTGCGGTAAAGCTATTACTGACGTTGAATTGAAGCTTCTCAGATAGCGTTAAGCGACTATTTAGAAGGTTTATGTGATTAGCAAAATGCACGTTAGTAAACGTATCTTCTGCATAGATTTCTGAATTACTTGCTTTTAGTCCACCAAACGATACTTTTTTAAAGCGAATATCGCTGTTGTTTGCCTCGATGTGTGTAGCACTTGGGTTAAGTTTCAACGAGTGAGAGTAAATATCTAAATCAACATTATCAAAATCAAGTGTTTGATTTGAAAGAGAATAGCCATTCAAATTCACACTAATGTCAGTTCTTGAATCTCTGTTGATTAGATAGTCTTTACTAAGAAATACGTCTTCATTTAAAGTCAAAACATAACTTCTGTTTGAAGTGTCATTCTCTATGACTGATAGGATTGTTGAAGCACTATCATTATCAAGATTCAGACTCAAAGAGGTATCTGATAAATCAAGCTCATTATGCGCTTGAATTTCATCAGCAGTAATTGCCATAACTTTTGCTGTTGTTAAGTAAAACGCATTTAAATCACTGTCATACTTAATGTCTGAACAGCTCACCGTTGCATTTTCAAACTTTGAAATTACAAACGCTGCAATACTTGGAGCACCAAGATTTGTAGGTGGTGAATCACTTTTGACTGCATACTCAACACCATTAATTTCTGTTGTTTCTACTTCATAGAACGAACCATCATTTTGATACACTTTTGAAGTCATTGAGCTACCATCATCTACACCATACGGGCAGTATTGATAGTAATGACCTTTATTATTAATCAGTGGGATACCAACGTTTTCGGGTAGCCTATGCTCATTCGATAATGATTGTCCAAAAGGCAATGCAAATTGATTTGAACTTAAAATAGGGATTGCTGATTTAATGATTTTCTTTTTGATTATTTTTAATTCTTGATCCATAGCTTCAACATCAGAAGCTACGACAAGATTGTGATTGACTGACATTAAGTTGTAGCTAACCACTATAAAAAATGACAAGAAAATCATTATCATAACTAAAATAGCTATCATAATGACTCCTTATTTTTATCTAAATTTAGGTGGTACGTTTGACACATCTAAGACTGATTGGTTATAGAATGAAGTCCAATAAATTGCATTCGTAGTATCCCAATTACTAATATTTTGATTAAATGCTTTTGTTGTCGAAAACATATTAGTATAGTGCGTACCATTTGATGTGTCCCAAAATGCTAAATCTTGATTAAATTTGTCAGTGTATATAAACATATTTGAAAAATTTGTAGCACTTGCAGTATCCCAACTACTAATATCTTGATTAAACGCTTTTGCACCATTAAACATTGATTTAAAAGTTTGTACTTTCGATACGTCCCAATCGCCGATATAACTGTCAAACACTACTGCATTCGCAAACATATTCTCAAAAGAAGTTGCGCTTGACGTATTCCAATCGCTGATATTGCTGTTGAAATTTGTGCCAGAAAACATTGCTTTAAAATCACTTACATTTGCAACATTCCAACTATTCAAATCTTGGTCAAAATCAGTGTTATTTTGAAACATACCTTGCATAGAAGTTGCGCTTGAAGTGTTCCAATTATCTATGTCTTGATTGAAATTTGAACCAAAAAACATATAACCAAAGTCTTTTCCTTTTGATACATTCCAAGAACTGATATCACCAATATTCTTACCGAAAGTCGCATTTTCAAACATCGCTCTAAAAGATGTACCGTTTGATGTGTCCCATCTACTGATGTTTTTTGAAAGTGTTTTGCTTGCGAACAATGAAGAAAAATCAGTAATACAACTTGTATCAGCGTAAGATAGTAAAACAGCGTTAGAAGATATCATTGACTGCAATTCTGATTTAGTTAAACAGTGTGTTTTGAAAAGAGGAGTGTTTTCAAAATCCAACACTGAACCTTCATTAAACTGTGAAAAGTTTGTTGCTTTTGACACGTCCCACGCTTTTAAATCAGCATTCATAGCATCGCTGTTTGCAAACATAGCTTCAAAATTCAGAACGTTTGATGTATCCCAATTGCTTATGTCTTGATTAAAAACCTGAGTATTTTCAAACATATAAGAGAAGTCAGTTACTTTTGATGTATTCCAATTACTTATGTCAGAGTTAAATGTGTTTGTGCCGCTAAACATCGCCATCATCAATGTTGCACTTGACGTATCCCAATTGCTTATATCAGAGTTAAAATCGACTGCTGATGAGAACATCATTGAAAAATCTTTGCCTTTCGATACATTCCATTTTGAAAGGTCTACTGAACTCATATCCCAAGCCATATTAAACATACCTTGAAAATCTTCGACATTTGATACGTCCCAATTACTAATATCAAACTTCACTGGTAAGCCTGTAAATAGATATCCCATAGACGTTAAACAGCTTGTGTTAACGCCCGAATAATCTACCTCGTCAGTGATCATTTGCTTCAAATCTGCATAGCTTATACACGGCTCAGGGTTAGGAACTGGATTAGGTGGATTCACTGGATTATTACCCCCAATTTCACCAACTTCATAGTTTGCAATAGGTGCAATTAATGCAACGTAAGCAGCATTAGCATTCAGTGAAATCACAGATAGTAATGATAACGTTAAAATATTCTTTCTCATTTAATTTCTCCATTTTAATTTATTGTTTCTATAATATTTATTTACAACAAATATTTTTTTAATCAATAGAGATTTATTAAATTGTTTTTCAATCGACAAATAACACTTTAAACAAGGTCTTTTGCTTTTAAACTTTTTCCTTTTTCACTGAAAAAATGTATAGCATAAAAAGCATAATCACTTTGTGAGATTGAAAGATATATTAAAAATGGTATAGATATTATAGCAATAACAAAAACTATAACGAGGTATCTATATATGAATAAACAACAATTATCTGAATTAGTTCAGTACATACATATCAAACAACCATCTACGAAAGAAGAGAATGACAGGCTTAATCAATTTATCTGCATAGCATCAGGCATCAAATATCAAAGCTTGCTAAGAATTACTGCTGATTTTTCTTTATTAAACAAAGAATACTTACAAGCATACTCTGTTGATTCTGAATCGAAAGAAACACAAGAAGCTCTTGAAAAAAGAAACCGTTTTTATATGAGAATGGTCAGAATGTTTGAAGAAAAGGTTGGTATCGATTTAACAAAAAGTGAAGAAATGACTGTTGAAGAAATTTGGATCGCTTTACAGAAAAAACACAGCCGTTCAGTAATCATAAAAAGAGTATTTTTTGAAGAGATTCACGAGTGTTTAACTTTTTTCTTAGAACATGACGAACTTAAAGATGAACTGATGAACGAATTTAGAAGCTTTGGCTTAAAACCACGTTCAGTCGTTGCGCTTGCAAACGCTCTAACTATTGACGATAAAGAAGAGTGCTCACAAGCTTACAAAGCCGCTTATCTTGTCTTAGAAGAGCAACTACAACGTCATTTTGAAGAAGTGTCAGTGATGGAAGCTGGAAGCTGTAAAATGCGTTTAGATTCGATTGTTGAAAATTTAATTCAGTTGAATCAATTTCGAGATGTTGAAGATGATTTTAACTTGCACCAGCTTTACTATATTTCAGAAGTAATGCTTATCAAAGCTTGTATGAGTAAAGTTTTGAAGAGAGTGCCAGTGTAAAAAAGAACAGGTTATAAACCTGTTCTTCTTCATTTACATACGCTGTCTATTTCGTTTTTTACGTTCTTGTTGAGAATCATTTTTTTGATTTTCTTTAAGTCCTTCTTTAACTTCACTTTGTAGTTCTTTCGTTAGTTCAGTATCGTGATCCATTTTTTGATTAACTTCTTGAACTTGTTCTAATGCTTTTTCAGCGTTTAGCCTTTCGTAGTATGCAAGTTCACCTTCATCACTATAAGCTTGTGTTGGTGCATTCTCTTGCACTGGCATAGCATCAAAATCAGTCTCTTGATTCTCGAATGTTTGTTCTTGTTGAACCTCAGAATCTTCATTCAATGGTTCGCTTGTAAAATCAAAACTATCATCAAATTCAGGCTGCTCTTGATAAGCATTAGACGATTCTTGAACAGGAATCGAAGCTTTTTCGTTTAGCTCATCAGCAAAATCACTCATTTCTTGCGATACAACCTCATTCTCTTCTTTCACATCGCTTTGCGCTGGCTCTTCTGGTTGAGATTCTGGTGATTCAGTTTCGTTTGTTGGTTCATCTTTTGGCTCTTCAACGACATTTTTTTCAGTCTGTTTAGACTCTGGTTCGATAGCCTCAACAGGAACATCAATCGGCTTGCCGATTTGCAGAGTGTTATCTAAGTCTAATTCTTGATTAACAGTCAGATCTTGCTTTTGAAGTTCTTTTAGAGCGTCTTTATATGCTTTTGGCACACCAAAGCCACAAGAGATTTTTGACATATCATAACCATCAGCTTTTAACTCTTTCCAAGCGTCCACCACATTTTTCAAAGTCTCTGGATCTTTTGGCGCATTGCTCAGTACAGGTGGTTTTACATTGGCAAACATCGATTTAATCTGTTTAACAGAAGCGTCTGCACCAGCACTGGCATTCTTATAACCACCACCAATAGCTTTTGTGTATGTAGCAAAAGTGTTTGAATCAGCGTCATAAACACGCTCTTTGAACATACCTTGCTTTTCAAATGACAACGATTCTTTAAGCTTTTCACGATACTCTTTTTCCCACTCATCATACTTTTTGATTTGCTGCTGAATTTCACTATCAGATTGATTTTCTGGTTCAGCTTTTTTCAGTGGGTTTACGTCATTAACACTTGAATAATCAACAAATTGCTCTTCATCACTATTACCAATTACCAGATCATTTTGTTCATTATTCGCAGCTTCTTCATCAGCTTTAAAGTCGTTGACTTTTGAAGGGTTGAATTTCATCAGTGTCTTATCTTGATCTAAAACCTCTTGGTCATTTTCAGCGATAAAAGCCTTTTGTTCAGCGTCTTGAAACTCCACAACTCGATCTTCAAGAAGCTCATTTGCATCTGCTGGCATTTCCAAGTAATTTTGCTCTTGGTCTAAAAATATCTCAGGTCTGATATCGTATTTTGAACATTGATTCATAAGTTCATCAACATAATCTTCTGAACTCCAAAAAGCTTCTTGTCCCATTTTTGCTATCAATGCGTTAAGGTGAGAAGGTCTTTGCTTTAAAGATTCCTCTGTCTCTTGGATTTTGGTTTTTGTGTATTCTTCTCTATTCATTTAAAAATTCCTTGTTTTTCAGTTGTTAAGCACATTTTCAATTTTTGCAAAAGTGCTATTGTAAATCGTCTAATATCATTTCAGTCTCATAAAGCTCTTTATCGTGTAAATCAGCGCCAGCCTTTTCAGAATCGATTTTAACTATCTCATCAACAGCGATTTTCTTGACCTTTCTACAAAAACTTGTTGCTTTGATATTCTCGTGAAGCTGCTTTAAATCTTCTTGATCGATTAGTTCATAGTCATTGTCATGTTCAATAACTAAATACTCATTTGTCATCAACTCATAACCATTTAAAGTTGTAAGACTTAAAATAAATGTCTCTTCATCTACAATGAAATGAATTTCTTCAAAGTCTAAATCGTAATCTATAACATCAATGAAAATTTCGTAATTCTTGTTAAAAACTTTACTATTAATCATATAAATATTTCTCCTTGTTTATACTATATGTGATATCAAAAAAATGAGATTTTGCAAATCCAGATACAAAAAAAGAAGCAATTAAGCTTCTTTCTTTGGAAATATCAAAACGGAGTTTTTCAATATTTCTTGTTTAAAAGTTATTGTCTTGGTTTCAAGCTATTCCTTGCTTTCGGCAACTTCGACTTTAACTTAATTTCTTGACTCTCAAATTGAATCCCATCAATTAAATCGTCAAGCGTCATATGCTTCTTTTCATTGATATATTTTAAATCTTCCTGATTAAATTTAATTTCCTTATTATTTATATCTTTCATTTAAACTTTCCTTGTTTATGTATTCAATAAAACATATAAAAATAAAATTGCAAGAGCAAAATGAAAAAATATTTTAATGCTATTCTCTATGAACGTGAGATTGAATCTTATTTTTTAAGCTTTGTATTTACTCAACAAGATTCAAGCTGGCGTTTGTTCTACGCAGAAAGATACGCATAAGTTTACAACAAACATTAGAAACAACGTAATGAAGAGAAAAATCAAAGATTGGACAATAATAATTATATTATTGTGATTCTTCACGCTCAAAAGAGCGTGTTTGCTGGATTAAATAAAATTGATGAATTGGTTGATGTGGGGATTGTGAGGGTTATTCGTGGGATTTTAGACATAAAAAAAAGATGTTTCTCAACATCTCTTTTGTTCAACGAATCTTAATCTGTCTTTTTTCTCTTCTCAACTTCACTCAGTAAGAATTTCGCTGCTGCAAGTCCAAAGAAGCAGTAAACTAACGTGAATGGTTTATAAATCGCAGTTGTTATAACATCAGAATTAACAAAGGTAATAAGTCCAGTCGATAACATCAAAGCGTTTGCACAAACAGCATTATAATACTCTTTACCCATTCTATTCATTTCAACAGCTTGAAGCGTCATAAATACACTCGTTAAGATGTATAAGAACATCAGAATCATTAACGCAACAGCTAAAATTGGTTCTTGCATTGCTAACCATTCCACAGCTTGCTTACTTGCTACTGTATAGACAGATATTGATACTGCCATTAAATATATTAAAATACTTTTCATACTCATTTTTCTATTCCTCTCTTTTAAATTAATTGTTTATAAAAATAACTCTGCACTAATAACAACTACACAAAGTATCACTAATGCCATTTTTAACTTGCTTGGTTTGTTTCTTTTCAATGTTTCGATTTGCTTTTCAACACGTTCAATTTCTCTTTTCAAATACTCTTGTTCATTGTCAAAATTTGCATAACAAAAAGCAGTCTCACAGTCATAAGTTTTAGCTTCAACTTCACTCTCTAATTCTTTGCTTAACGACTCTAACAGATTATCTACTTCAACTTTTCTATTCATTAAATCTTCAAGCTCAGATTCTTTATCACGTATTAGTTTTTTTGTTTTGGATACTATATTTTTAATACTCAAATCTCTAAACAATCGCTCTAAATCATTCACTTCATTGATTTTAGACTTGATTAAAAAATAGTAGTGATAATAGTTATGAATCTTGTCAGCTTCTAAACTTGAAACTCTCTCTTTCTCTTCAATTTGATCAACTTCTTCTTTCAATTTTTGATTTTGAAGAATGTGATCATTAATGATTTTTTGTTCACTTTCTATTTTAGAAAGCAACTCTTTTCTTTGTTTTTTCATTCTAATTTTTCCTTTTGCATATATGATTTATGTATCATTTTTTATGCTTTTTTCAATATACATTGAGTAAGAAAAATCATAGAGGTAGAAAGAATGCTTTTGTTTCGGGGTTTTGATGAGTGAGATTTTTTGTAGAGTTGTGAATTTTGAAGGATAACAGAGATAAAAAAAGGCACTTCGGAAAGTGCCTTGTAATTATCAAATAAAGATTTTATCTGACTGTTCGATTTGCCTTTTTATTTTTAGATATTTCGCTGGATTTTCTTGATAATATTTAGGCATTTCCTGCAAGTGTGGGTACTTGCCAGAGTTCAATCCTTCATAATAATCTTCTGGAAGAATTGTGTTTTTTGTAAAGTCTACATAATCTACTTCAACAGCATCTTGGTACGGTAAAATGTTGTAGATGCTATCAGTAAGTTTCTCATCAACTGGAATTAATCTATGAACCCCATCTAAAAACTGAATAGAGATTAGATGCTTATCAAATGGATTGCCTTGTTCACCTTTATAAACAACTGTCATAGATTTAACGACTTTCTTTAATTCAATATTAAAACGTTGACGAATTTCATCATCAGCATTCTCTTTCAAAGTCAGATCAACTAATTCTTGTAATGAGCTATCACTATCAAACATTGATATTTGTTGTTGCAACTTCAAGATTGTTGTTTCTATCAGATCGATTTCCTGAACTACTTTTTTCAGTTCATTTTCTCTTGAAAGGTAGTTTTCTTGGACTCTTTCAAGCAAAGATGGAATTTTAATACTGCTGATATTGGCTACTAATTGTTCAATTTCGTTTTCGAGTTTAAACTTTTCTACTTGAAATTTAACCTTTTTTTGTTCCCATTCAGTTAATGAACTCGTAATTTCATCATCATTTGTTTGATTAGAAATAATTTTACTTATGTTCAAGCCTTTACAGAATTGAAGTAAGTTATGCTCAAATACGCCGTGTTTAATGACTTTTGCTTTGCACAGCCCTTCTCTTGCTAAGTTGCAACGTAGATACACATTCTTTCTGTCTTTCGCCTTTATATATGTACTATTGCAATGAGGGCATCTTAATATCCCTTGTGCAATGTTTTTTATTGCTTTGTTAGGCTTAGTTCCTTGTGAACGCCTTTCACCCATCAACTGACGTATGTATGCAGCTTGGCTCTCAGTCATCAAAGCTGGATAATAATTCTTTAATACCGCTATTTCTTTACGTACACGCTTACCAAGGTGTTTTTCAGGGTATTTGCCTTGTTCTATGTCGTCTTCGGTCGGGTAATACGATTCAGTTAAAAGGTAATCCCCTTTTACTGTTGATACCTCAGAGTTAAATAATCCGCTATACGCAGCAGCACGAAAATGCTTAGTTTTGCGATTCGCCTTTTTTAGCTTCGGTTTTAGTGTGCCTTTATCGATCTCATCATTAAGTAACCGCACTGATCTGGTCATTCCATTTCCATCTAAAAGCTTTTCTATGAGGAAATCCATGACCTTTTTATTTTCGGGAATGAACTCATAACCTCGACCATCTTTCTTAGCCGTTAACCAAAATGGACACATAGCAGTAGCATTTTTAGGACGCTCTAAACCTTCTCTCTCTTCTTCTGGTACGGTGAAATAATCAAGCAAGTCTTCACGTTTCTTTTCCCAAGATTTACGTGAACGGTACTCTTTCATCACAGATTCAGAGTGAGACCGTTGCAAGCTTATTAGAGCCATGAAGAGATCCATCATCCCATGTGTGGAATCTATGCTTTTCTTTGAATAGATTTTCTTTTCGCCATCAGCCAAAACCACAATGTTTGTGTATTCGAGCAATTCAGTGAAGATTTGGGTACTTTTGAAAGGTCCTGTTCGGGTGATGCGGTCTAAGCTTTCAACGATAAGATAGGTATTAATCTCACCATCTTCATTAAACTTTTTCTTAATTTCACCCGATTTGAATTTTTTAATCGTTTGACTGAAAGAACCAAGAGTAAGGTTTAAACCACGGTATGCACTAACGCCTAAGTCTTTTAGAGAAATGACTTCATTTAGATCTACATCATATTCTTTGCAGAACTTCTCAACGAACTTTCGGTTAATCTCGCTTTGGCGAAACTCTGACAAACCATCTGCTTGTTGTTTCGATGAGTATCTTAAATATGTAATGATTGTTGGCTTCACTGAAAACCTCACTAAGTGTCTGTGTTTTCAGTATTTTAGACTACTGCACAAATAGATCAACAATGTCCATTGGGCTTGGTGCTGTTGCACCGCCATTGCCATCCATTACGACTGAATGACCAGATTGAGAGTGACCTAGAAACTTAAAATCTTCGATCCATTTAACTTCGGCTTGCATATCTTTCTCTCTTATACGTCTGTCGGGAATGTTACACCCGTTTGCTTGCGAATCTCTGTCAGCAATTTAGCCACAATCAGCGAGCGCTTCATACACTCTTCGTCAATTTTTTTCGTTTCAAATTGCTTAGCAAAAGCCAGTGCTTCGTAATACATAGGATTCGGATCTTGTTTAACACTCAAATCGACGCCTACACCACCTCTAGCAACCTTAGTCAGCTTTTTGCCCGTTGAAATCATCTCCATAAGCAACGCCCCTTCTTCACCTTGAATTTCACTCGGTAAATAAGAGTCACTGGTCTTGGAATGTTGCAGCACCACTTCAAAGCCATCGTAACCCAAGATAACGCTCCCGCTGCCATCCACTCCACTATCCAGCATCTGAGCCTGTGCTTTCACAGTGAGAGGTTCACCAAACAACTCAACTGCCGAGCCAACACAGTAGTAGCCAATGTCCATGATCGAACCGTTTGCAAAAGCAGGATTAAAGGTATTTGGATTTTCACCAGCTAAGTACTTAGGGTAGCGTGACGAGTACTGGCAATAAGTGATCAGTGCTTTGCGAATCTTACCGATGTTCTTACTTTGTTCTTTCAGTAGTTTGAAGTTTGGTGTGTGGGGCGACATGAACGCCTCAAAAAGAACCACATCATTCGCTAACGCAGTCTGATACATTTGTTGTGCTAACTTATCATTCGCAGCCAGTGGCTTTTCGCAGATAACATGCTTACCTGCTTCAAGTAATTTCAATGCTTGTGGTGCGTGTAGTGAATTGGGACTGGCAATGTAAACCACGTCAATCGACTTCGAAGTCGCCAGCTTATCAAAATCATCAAAAAGAGCGGGTGATGCGTATTTCTCAGCAAACTCTTTCGCTTTCTCGATAGAGCGAGAATACACGCCAGCCAAAAGATATTGCTCTGTCTTCAACGCAGCTTCAATGAACTGATCGGTGATCCAGTTCGTCCCGATAACAGCAAGTCTAATCATCATTCCGTCTCCAATCATGACAAAAGGAGCCGATGGCTCCTTTGTTATTTATTTTTGTTCGTGTTGGCTATCTTACACTGTCATCACAATTCGTACCGCTAAAAATATCAGCACGGCGCCAGACAGGCGATCAATCAGTTGTGCTTTTGAGCGAATTTTGTCTAAAAGGCGTGGGCTCGATAGCAAGAAAGTAATCAAGGTATACCACAAACCGTCGACCACTAGCGGGGTGAGAACAATTAGCGCTTTAGCCGTTAGACTGTCCCCCACTGCAACAAACTGGCTGAACAGAGCGATAAAGAACAGCGCAATCTTAGGGCTAAGAATGGAGATAAGAAATCCTTCTTTTGCAGACTGCCAAGCCGATGTGTGCTCACCAGACTCCAGCTTCGCTGCCACACCACCTTTTGAGCGCAACGCATTGTAACCAAGGTACGCCAGATATGCTGCGCCCGAGTAACTTATCGCTTTGAAAAGCAGTGGTGACTGTTGCAGGACAACGGCAAGGCCGATCAGGGTAATGAAGGCATAAATACCAATGCCCAATGCGTGCGCCCATGCTGCTGCCAAGCCATTTTTTCGCCCCCCTGCTAGGCTATGTTTTGCGACCATAGCGAGACTCGGGCCGGGCGACATCGCCCCTAAAATACAAACCGTAAAAAGTGATAGCCAGATTGTGAGTGTCATTGTTTTTTCCTGAGGCTGAATCCATGTCGTTAAACTATCGCAGCGAATTAATGATTTGAAATCAAAGTTTATTATATCGGCTATGATTTCAAATCATATCTACAGAATAACTTGACGTGCGCATCGCGTGCAGAACCATCTCACGCATCCATTGATGTGCTTTGTCCTGATCGTATTTGGGGTGCCACATCAGCCAATACTGATGTGCTTCTGTCTCAAATGGCAGAGGACGATATTCAAGGTTATGATTCGTCGACAAGTTCAAAGCGATGTGCTCAGGTACCACCATCAGATAATCACTGGAAACCAACGCATTGACTGCAGCGGAAAAGAACGGGACTTTTAATGCAATTCGCCTTTCATACCCAAGAGATTTGAGAACAATATCTGTACTTGAATCCTTATCTCCTCCCCCAGTAACCTTCAAATGTGGGTAACCTACCAGCTCTTCTTCTGTCAGCGTCTGCTTGGCCGACAACGGGTGAGATTTACGCATCAGACAGACTGATTTGTCCTCACCAATTTTCACACTGGTCACATTAGCGGGCTTTTCTGGCTGCATGGTCGAGGCTAAGTGAATACCGGTTTCACCAAATTGTTGAAGATATTCTGGCTGCCATAAGCGATAGGCGAGATTGACGTTCGGCGATTGCTCTACCATAACGGCAACCACATCGGGCACTATGTATTGAGCGACATAGTCACTGGAAGAGAGGACAAACTCTTGCTTCCATGTTTGCGGATCAAAAGGTTTGTCGTGCAGTAGTTGTTCAAACTCTCCTAACAAAAGATTGAGCTTTTCCTGCATGGCCAATGCCCTTGGTGTCGGCACCAAAGCATTGCCTTCGCGCACCAATAAAGGATCACCACACAAATCTCGAAGCTGAGCGAGCTGACGACTCACGGCTGATTGAGTAATGTTGAGTCTATCTGCGGCTCTGCTCACATGGCACTCTTCGAGCAACACCTGCAAAGAACGCAACAAGTTGAGGTTGATATGATTAAGAGACATGGCGTGTATTAAAAAACTCGGTAAGTACAGTGTGAGTCATCAGATGGCGCAGTTCAGAGATTGTCTGTAGTTCATCACGAATCTCATTCAGCCTTGCCATGGTAGGCACTTCGACGAACAACATCATGTCGGTCTCCCCAGTAATCGCATGGCACCATTTCACACCATCAATCTTATAGATTGTCTCTGCATAGGACTCGCAATAATGAGAGGAGGCTGACATGTCGAACTTTAACGCCATGTACGCCTGTATAAGTTCCGGTTCGTCTTGGGCGATATTCGCGTGGTAGCCAAGAATGACTTTTTCCTGTTCCAGCTTCTGAATTCTTGCCGTCACGGCTGAGCGTGACAAATTGACCTGTCGAGCAATATCACTGACCGAAGCTCTGGCGTGGCGTCTTAAAATATCGAGAATTTGATTGTCGAACTTATCCATATTACTTCCTGTCATACCTCAACTTATCCTGTTGATTTCAGGTAATGTGACACAAAAAACCGTTGGGCGAAAGAGTACAAATTGTCTATTCACTCACCTGACTTCCGCCAAAGTGACATATAACTACGACACATTGCTTGCTGTGTTTTTTCATATGTTTGAGTAAGCTATCAAAAAAAATATCAGGAAAGGAAACCATGAGTCAGCTAAAACAAGAAATCACATTACTCTCAGGTGTTGGGCAACTCTCAACGACCTTGCTGGGAACTGGCCTTTTCATGGTACCAGCCATTGCCGCTGGTATTGCAGGTTCACTCTCACTTTGGGCATGGCTAATTCTATTTATTGCGATATGTCCGATTGCGCTGACCTTTGCTCAACTGGGAAAGCGCTATCCGAATGCAGGTGGCACGGCGCACTTCGTTCGCCAGGCATTTGATAAACGCCTTGAAAAAAGCGTTGCTTGGTTGTTTGTCAGTGTCATTCCAGTCGGTGTCCCTGCCGCAGTGGCGCTAGCCGCTGGCTTTTTACAGCAATTACTGCCTGAAGCGCTAAACTCCTCTATTTTCGCCCAACTGCTAACGGTATTTTTGTTAATCGCTGTTAATCTGGCAGGCACAAAATCATCGGGACGCCTTCAGACGCTTATTGCGCTCAGTATCTTCGCTCTGGTCGCTGCATTCTGGTGGAAAGGTGATATTGGCGCGCAAGATCTGACAATGCCAGCATTCTCCTCCGAATCAACTTGGAGTATTGGGGCTGCATTGGCCGTTATGTTTTGGTGCTTTGTCGGAATTGAAGCATTCGCCCACATGGGGGAAGAGTTTAAGAATCCACAACGGGATTTCCCAATTGCGATCATCATCGGTTGTTTTGTGGCGGGTGCAGCCTATTGGGCATGCTCTGTCGTCATACTCAAATATGGAGCTTATGGGAGTAGCGAGTTCGACAGTGCTTCTATCCCTTGGCTGTCAGAGATGCTATTCGGTGAACAATTTAAGTTGCTTATCAGCGCTCTCGGTTTTGCCGCCTGCTTTGCCAGCGTGAATCTATATACACAAAGTTTATCAAGGATGGTTTGGGCGCAGGCGCGCGAATACAAACCTAAAAGCGCGCTAGCCAGAGTCTCAATTCGCGGCGTCCCAGCAAACGCTACGTTGGCGGTTGGTGTGGTTTTAGTATTGTCATGCCTAGTGGGCGAAATTTCAGGGCTGGACTTAGAGTTCTTCCTTAAGCTGGCGAATGGTATTTTCGTTCTAGTGTATTTATTGGCGATGTTATCTGCCTACAAGCTACTTACCGGTATCAGCAAATGGCTTGCAGGCGTGTCACTACTTATCTGCACAGGCGTGTTTGTCTGCTTAGGTTGGTCAATGCTATACGCCGTTGCTGTCTTTGTTTTATTGTCCCTACCATGGGGAAAGCGACAAACGCTGGATCAAAGTCAGGCTAAATAGCATATAAGGTGACGGCGTCACCTTTAATTTCCAGAATGCTTTGAGGAAGCACCGCCTTCCAGCCTGAGCTTTTCTCCAGCGGCTCTGATGCTAAAGCGATGTTAGCGCCCTCTTGTCTTATGAATACGGTTGGCGCATCATCATCAGAGCTATAACGGACCGCCCAAAACTGCGCTCCATCTGAAATACAAATAGACGCTTTTAATGGCTCTTCAATGCCTTTCGATTTCAACATCTGGCTAATATCAATAATGGTTTTACGAATCGCTTCGACAGGCTGTTCACACAGGCCATTGTGTAGCATCAAAAGAAAAATCAGCTCGCTGTCGGTCGTACCCATGCGTTTAAGGAACAATGATTCAGGTAACTGGCTTTGTAGCTCATACTTAACGCGCTCGAATTCACCAATCTGACCATTATGCAGAAACATCCAGTTGTCGATGATAAACGGATGGCAATTAGAGCGAGAGACCTGTGTACCCGTAGATGAGCGAACATGCGCCATAAACCGATGAGAACGAATGTGATGTGTCAGAGAACGTAGGTTTTCATCTCCCCAAGCTGGTAAAACTTCGTGGAACTGCCCTGGAGTGTCTCGCTCAGTATACCAGCCCAATCCAAAGCCGTCGGCGTTCACCCTTGTTACGGCTTTTCTTGCATCGAGGCTTTGATGCACCAGAGAATGCTCAGGTTCATACACCAATTCGTCTAAGTAAATTGACTCTCCCTGATAGGCTAACCAACGGCACATATTCTTCCCTCAATTGATGACATTTTGTTCAATACAATCACGATTCAAATAATCGGGCAAGTGCTTGTATCCCGGGTTCGAGCTCTTGCAATGGCGTATTACCAAAACCGAGTACGACCGCTTGCCACTCTCGATGACTCTCCTTGTTATGTTCATAATAGCTTAGTGGCCGAAGCACTATCCCTTGCTTCGCAGCCCTTGCCACCCACTCTTGCTCATCTATTCCACCGTTCCATTTGAGCGTAACATGCAAACCCGCCGCTTGGCTGATGATCGTAACCTGTCCACCGAATGCTTGCTCTATTGCTTGACTGACAACTTCATGCTTTTGTTTGTACAGTCGGCGCATTTTTCGTATATGACGCAGTAAATGGCCTTCAGCAATAAAGTCCGCTAACGCTTCCTGAGTATGTGACGGGGAATCACCGCTCATGGCATCTTTGATTTCAAGACAGCGCTGAATTAAATTATCCGGCACCACCATATAACCTAGTCTTAAGCCGTTAAACATCACCTTACTCAGTGAACCAATGTAGATCACGTGCTCATCTAACCCCATTTGGCCCGCTAATCCCTGTAAGCTGGTATAAGGCCGGTGTGCAAACTGAAACTCACTGTCATAATCATCTTCGATAATCCACCCTTGATTACTCGCCGCCCATTCGATCAACTTCAGGCGATTTTCAGTGTTGATGGTCGTTCCCATCGGATATTGGTTACTCGGGGTGATGTATAGCGCTCGTGCCGTACTTTTCAGGACATCACTCAACTCAAAACCTGTTTCTTGATGCACCGTCAAAGGTTCCAGCTGATATTGGTTGAGTTCAAGCACCTTGGTCATTTGGGCATACCCGGGCTGCTCCATCAGAACTTTGTCACCTTGCTCCAAAGTCGCTGTCATCGCAATGGTCAAAGCCTGTTGAGCACCAGAAGTCACAATGATTCTTTGCGCTGAACAGTGAACGGAGCGGCTGGAAGACAAGTAATCAGACAGTGCCGCTCTAAGCGCTTCACTGCCCTGAATATTTTGATTTCCGAGTAACACTGGGCGTAGAACATGCCTTTGCAGCAATCGCTGCCATTTACCAAGTGGAAACTGTGAAAGATCTGGAACGCCAGGTGCAAATGACGAATTAATATCAAAGCAGTTGGACTCGACCGAAGACGTCCCCTGAATCACAGTCGCTGGCACATATTTGTCCGGTAGCTCCACCACAACGTAGAACCCCGAACCTTGCTTACTTTCTATGTAGCCTTCCGCCAACAGCTGCTCATAAGCAGCCGTCACTGTATTACGACTTACATTGAGTTCACTGGCGAGCTTGCGCGTCGAAGGCAACTTACCCTGCAATGGCCACAAGCTTTTCACTATTTTTGCTCGAATCGCATGAAATAACTGCTGTTGTAAGGTGCTCGCCCCACCTGAGAGAGTCAGATCTCCGATATCAATCAATGCCATTAACTGGACCTATAACTTTGTTAAAACTGGCTCTCAATAACATACCAGTTAAACATTAGATTGGAACCATAAATTACAAGCTAATGGAGAAACGCAATGCTATCAAACACAGAAAGGACCCAAATAAAAAAAGGCGCACACAAAGCCGTGTTCGAGGACAAACATCTTGAACAAATTATTGATGAGTCATTAATCGCCCATATCGCGATTAATGACGCTAACGGCCCTATTGTGATTCCTATATTGGCATGGCGTGTTGATGAACATGTGTATATACATGGTGCGAACAACAGCCGATTGCTGCGCTCATTAAAACAAGGCCACCAGACCTGCCTGACATTCACACTATTCGATGGCTGGATTCTAGCGAGATCGGCTTTTCACCACAGCGCACACTATCGCTCAGCAGTCGTGTTTGGCCAATTTGAAGTAGTTGAAGAGAAGCAGGAAAAAGATCGTCTACTCAATCATTTTATTGAGCAAATTGCCCCCGGAAGAACGGAGCAGGTCAGATTAAGTAGTGACAGAGAACTCGCCGCGACCATGGTGCTGAAGATGCCTTTAAGCGAAGCATCGGTCAAAATCAGTCGTTTTGGAGTCAACGATGATGAATCCGATTTGGATCTTCCCGTGTGGGCTGGCGTCTTACCCTATCGGACGATAGTTGGTCCACTTGAGCCAGTAGAAGCATCTACACATCTGGAAGAGCCCGATTACAGCAGTGCATATGGTGAACGCTGGCACAAAGTAGTGAACTAGCACTCGATCAAAACCGTAAAACGAGCCCCACCCAGTTCGCTTTCGCCTAAAGAAATACGCCAGTTGAGTCGTTTGGCTGCTTCTGAAGCGATGGTCAGCCCTAACCCAAAGCCGTCGCTATGGCGGCTTTCATCCAGTCTGGAGAATGCCAGAAAGATCTCATCGTATTTATCTTTTGGGATACCAGCCCCGTCATCTTCGATATCAATCACTAATGTGTTATCAAAACCGATTAAAGTGATCGCGACCGCAGCATCTGCATAGCGGAATGCGTTTTGAAGCAGATTATCAATCACCAGATTAGCTAAGGTTTCTAATACATCCAAAGCTTGGGCAGGCTCAGTCAAAGAGGCGTGAAAGCTGATTTGTTTGTTATAATGCTCTTGCCTGTCAATACGCTGTTTAAGCCAGTGCTCAGGGAGAAGGTTTTGTGTATCGAGCAATTCGCTTTCCGTCAAACCTCCTACCCGGGAAATTTGTACCACGCTGGCAGTCAGCGCGGAGATATCGTCAACATATCGGTCAATATCATCAAAAAACGGTTCTTGCTCCTCAACAGCATTGCGCCTAGCCATATCGCTGGCTAACTGAATTCGACTGAGCGGCGTTCTGATTTCATGAGGAATAGCCTGCGTGTAGATCTGACTCTGCTTTACATGGCCTTCAATGTCATCTGCCATGTAGTTGAAGCTTTCCGCCAGTTCTTTGAGGGGAAGTCGGAAGTTGTCACTGTCAATACGTGCACTAAACTCACCGCGTCCAAAGCGACGAGACGCACGGTTAAGCTGATTAATTTGGTTGTGTAGATGGCGAATAGGGACATAAACAAATACGCCTAAGCTGACAAATATCCAGGCAACTAGGCCAATGACAAACATTACTTCGGAGTCTTCGTACCATTCAAATTGAGGTTCGAAAAAATCTCGATTCTCACTGAACATGAGGCTTTTCGCCGAGTTTGGTAACGGAAACACCGCCGCATACAAGTTATCTTCGACTAGATAAACGGGAATCGACTTCAATCGGTACAGCTCGCGACAATCTGAGCATGGCAGCGTATCTGGCTTTACGTTAACCAATGATAGATTAAAGATGTAAAACTGCTGCTTCCCCGTGTTGGTCAACTCTCTATAAAGGGAGTTTGGCTGACCACGTTGTTCGATGTATTGATTAACGAAAAACTGCCCATCATTGAGGAATATCTCGACTTCAGTTTTTCGCATAAAGTCAGAACCCAAAGTGAGAAATGCAACAACAGTGATTGCAAGCCCTGTTGCCAGACTAATGTATGCTTTGGTAAAAGTGGAACGAACCATATCCGATTATGCTGCTGTGAGCATATAGCCCTGATTGCGAATGGTTTTTATCTGAGCGTTGTTCACATCCGCTCGGGCTAATTTTCGTCGTAAGCCCGAAATACGCATATCAATGGAGCGATCATTGAAGGTGTATTCTATCCCACGAGATGATTGGCAACAGAGATCTCTTGATACCGCTTTGTCGGGAGATTGAACCAGCAAAAGAAGAATGTCGAACTCCGCCTGAGTTAAGTCAATGTTTTTGCTGCGATAAAAAGCCACTTTACGTAAAGGGCATAACTTAAACCCATAAGCTTCATAGTTGTGCGTCGATGGCTCCTGCCCCGCTGCCACATAACGACGTAAATGAGCTTCAAGACGAGCAACCAAGATATGACCACGAATTGGTTTAGTCAGATAATCATCGGCGCCCAATTTTAGTAAACTGACTTCACTCAGCTCCTCTTGAACTGCTGTTTGTACAATCACAACACCCTGATAGAAGGTTCGTAGCTTTTTAAGAACTGTCGCACCGTCTTCCCCCGGTAACATGAGATCCAATAGCACAACGTCAGGCTGGCAGCGCGTCACCGCATCTACCGCTTTATCACCTGAGTACACCACCTCAACACCATATCCTTCGGCCTCGAGATACATTTGAGTCAGTCTCGCGATTTCCTTATCGTCTTCAACAAGAAGCACTCTGTAATTCACAATCTACTTTCGCAACCATTTATAAATTGACGCAAATTATATATTAGACGGTTACTTGCTCAAGCGAGGAAATTGAGATTGCGCTCCCTGCCACACTGGATTTTGTAAGAGTCTACTTACAATCAATTACAATATCCGCTTTATCCACTCGATTAAATGCCGTCAATAGTCCCATTCTAGTTTTCGTATCGTGGACATGCTGTGTTCTGAAGGCACATTTTTCTGAGCTGAGTGTTTATGCTCTTACAAATCACAGTGGGCCTGTTCGACAATCTAGTTACTCTCTTTATTATTCACCAAAGTTATCATTCAATAAGTAAATAATGAAATGAATCCTAGCCGCTCTCTTCTTCTCTCGACGTTCACCGTCGCTTTACTATCTGGCTGTAACAGTGATGATACGAATCCAACATCAACAACGACCAATGCCGTTAATGTCTACAGCTCAGCAACCAACTGTAGTGTTCAGACTGGCGCGAATGCTTGCCAGTTCGATAAAGGCGTTTATGTACTGAGCATTGGGCCAAATGTCTCTGAAACGCAGCGTGCTCGGGTACAAACCCAAATTAACAACCTGACTAACTGGGCACACAGTGATGTGCAAAAACAATTCGCTCAAAAAACCTTGGTCATTGGTGTCATAGAAAAAGAGCCAACGGGCAGTGCTGATTATGAAACCTTCGTCCTTAATTTGGCTCAACAGGTCAACACCTCCTCTGGTATTGACGGTATTGAGCTTGTTTACACCAATAACGGCGGTGGTGACGAAACACTAAAAAACACCTCTTACCAAAAGATGCTGCAGCTTTACGACTACTATGTCGATGAAGACGCGTTAACCACACAAGGCGCCGAAGTCGCCAGTGCATATCAAGAGTTCCAGCGCCTTCTGTCATTGCAAACTGGCGCGACTAAGCTTGAATACGACCCATGTAACTACGGAAACGGTCAGCTCGCCGCCAATACATGCCCTGCCCCAGATGACAAAGGGGACGAAGACCCGATCCACACGGTCAGCAAGGATCTCAACCCAGGCGCTCTATTGGGTTCGATGTATGAATACAAAGTTGACCCAAGCCTAGGCACCTATCCCGGTGAGCTGAAACCTTCATTTACAGCAACCGGGGATGTGGCTAGCCAAGATTCAAACGCAACAGATAACCCTCTTAACTGGACGCATAGAGCGTTTGCGCCACTGAACAACTTCCTCAATAGCTGGTTTTTCGTCAATAAGAAGTAAATAGATATGAACAAACACCTACTCGTTAGCGCTATGGCGCTTGCCCTTACCGCTTGTGGTAGCACCGCTATCATGGATAAATCGGCCGCTGTCAAAGCTCAGCCAGAGCTCAACATAAAGACCGACAATAATTTATGGAAGCTCGGTCGAGAAGGCACTTTTGATATCGCTGGTATGTATAAAGGTAAGTACTCTCGCAGCGCCTCTTCATCAACGTGGTTCAACAAACTGTCTTTTAAAGATGGAGAAATGGCCGCAGAAGTCACTCGTAACAGTGATGGAAAAACATGGGTGCTGACCTGCACAGGTGGCGGTGTCTCGTACAACTACATGGGCGTAGAGTTCGGTGGCAATGATCCTTATATCTGCACTATCAGCTCAGATGAGAAAAGCGTTGGTGAGTACAAAATTGAGCCAGACGCAGGGGTACTGGATATCGGCTTCGACAAAACAGAGAAAGGCCTGGTAAGAATTGGCACCACCCACTTTAATGTGAAAACTATTCATACTGGTGAAGGCCTACTTGTGCCAGTCGACACACCACTTGGCTACAGCTTTGAGCGTGGAACACAAGAAGTCGCTGCAGTGCAAACTAATGGCGCACTCACCATCCAGATGCTTGACTCACTGAACGATGATGAACGAGACACTTTAGTGGTCGGCGCGATTGCTAGTGCGCTCGGTTGGCGCCCTGAAGAGTAAGCGGATTGAAAAGCGCCATTGCGGCGCTTTTTTGTTCTCTGCGCCTAAAGGTAGTAACGCTGCACGTACTGGTTTGGCGTCAAACCCCGATGTTTTTTAAACATGCGATTAAAGCTAGCGATATTCTGATAACCAAGGCGCTGAGCAATATCATCAATCTTGATACCATGACGCATCATTTCTACCGCAATGTTACTCAGAACATAACCACTCACAGTGGTGAAGTTCATTCCTAAATTACGCAACCGACGTTGAAATTGCTGCACTGAGAGCCCGAGTAAGCTAGAAACATTTTCTACCGTTGGCAACCCATAATGGCGGCTGTAGTTTAGAATTTCATAAATCACTTTCACTTCGTCTTCTGGGTCAGGCATATTAAGCAGCTCGTCCAAGTCAGCAAAATTCATCGCCAATCGCCCTTTCTGCAGCCTCGCTTGCTGTTTGGTAGCTAAACGCAGCTCCGAATGAAACCATATCTCCGTGGACGAGTGACTCCATTCCACCTCACAGCCAAAATATGCTTCATATTTAGCTGTATTCTTGCGAAAACCGGACAGTTGTACTCTGAGTGGAGAAAAATCCTGACCAAGATAAGTACGTAAGATCTTGGTGAGTGCCATCGCCATACGAACACTGTCATGTACTTTACATTCAGGTTCGATCATTGGGTTCCGATACGCCCACTTGATCAGTGAACCACTCAGGGAAGCAGACAAAAACGCTCCGCTTTGCAGACTGCTAAACCCATAATTCACTCGTCGAATGGTCGATGCGAAATCGCTGCCAGAAAGAAGCCAGTGAGAAATGACACCTATCTGTCCAACATCAACATCACGGTTGATATCGAGAATCACATCGGGGTTTCCTGTAATGCCCTCTAATTTTTCAAACCAGCGATTCACTTCAACCATTGGGACCAGCGTCATCGGATTGCGAAACGCGGATTCCGGAATCACTAGTTCGTCATCGTCAATTTGGTAGCGCGACCTCGCTTCCTGATGAATATGTCGAATTCCCAACACACGCATAAAGCGTACTTTATCCATATACAGATCACATCAATTATACATTTAATATGAATCAATCTGTCACATACTAAGCTAATTTTCAAATCCGAAACACAATACAGATCCTTATTAATAAAGGAGCCTTGAATGAGTTTATTAAGTGTCCCGTTCGTGGGAACCGGTGCAGACACTGCATTACATGTCGTCGCAACTATTGTCTTGATTGCGACTGTCGGTGCAGCTCTGTTTGGATTCTGGAAGTTTCACGAACTACCAATCAACAAAGCCCATAGCAAAGATCATCATCAAATAGGACTGATAACGGCGTTGACATGGATTGGTTTCATCTGGCACTGGGTTTGGGTTGTAGCAGTCATTGTCGCTTTCGTCGATATGGACAAAGCCATTGTGAACCTACGCGACACTTGGCGTCATGCCCCCAACACGAAAGATAAATAGGAGGAGGCTTAATGTTAGAAGGTTTAGCTATCTGGGCACTTTTTATTTACCTGCTAAGGCTGGTGGGTATGCCCTGGAATACCGCGACTAAATCATTCGCCTATTTAGGTGGCGTTTCTTGGCTGATGTTTGTTTGGGTGGGTTTGATCAACTATACGCCAATGGATCTTTCTGGCGGTTCGGTGGTGCAATCCCCCCATATCCAGTTACGCCCCGATTCGCCTAACGTAACAGGTAAAGTCGACAAGATTTACATTGAACCCAACCAAAAGGTAAAGAAAGGCCAACTGATTTACGAGATCGACCCGACTCAATACCAAATCACCTATAACCAGGCAAAAGTAGAAGAAGAGTCGGCGATGGTGGAGCTTGAAGTTGCATTTGAGGATATTTCAATCTCACAAGCAACGTACGAGTCAATGGTTCAGGATTTAGAGACGACAGAAAGCCAACTTGCTGCTGCCAAAGCTGATTACAGTTTGCAAAACAAAATGTTAAAACGTTACACAGAGCAAAACCGTGTAGTGAACAACACCATCACTGCGAGCGATATTGATAAGCAGGAAACAGCCGTCACTAAGGCGCGACACAACGTCACTACCATAGAATCAAAGCTGAAAACGAAACAGGTCGACACTGAAAAAGCCAAACTCGCGATCGCGAAATCGGAATTAGCGGTAAAATCTAAACATGCTGATTGGAAAAAGTCACAAGAGAAACTCGCAAAAGCAAAGTGGGAGCTGGACAGCACCAAAGTTCATGCACCTGCTGATGGCTTTGTTACCAACTTCATCTTGCGCGAGGGGCAGCGTGTCTCAATGTTACCTAGGCTGCAAATGTACACAGATGAGAAATACGTGCTAATGCGAGTCAATCATCAGGCGATTCGCAATGTTAAACCAGGACACAGTGCTGAGTTTTCTTCTTCAGTCTACCCAGGTAAGATCTTTTCTGCTCAAGTTGAGGGGATAGTTGAAGCTACTGGCGAGTCACAAAGCAATTTGCTTGGTCTGGATGACTCAGTGCGTGCGACAACGGGCAAGAACTTACAAAACAAGCATCACTTCGTCCGTTTGAAAATAGAAGAAACCGAGGGCTGTGACATTCCCGTCGGTTCTGTCGGGCTAGCTTGGGTTAGTGGCGAAAAGCCCGTTGGTTTTATGGCATTTCTTGATGTCATCAGAGGTATCATCATTCGTATGAAGTCTCAGCTTTACTACTTCTACTCTATTTAACACTCCCCTGTAAAAAGCTCGGTTAACCCGAGCTTTTTATTTGCATCCAGCGTTACACCAATCATTAGATTTTGTTATCACTTTTAAGCTTATCATTGGATATGCATCAAAACTCTTACTTTCATTCTATTTTACAAATTCTACCTTTGCGAAATGAGCCCTGCTCGCTCAATACGAGAGTGTATGACTATCCTGTTTTTGGGATTAGATAAAACAGCGCGTCATTCTCAATGATAAGAATGACAAGCGTTACGAGAAAAAATCTAAACAAGGGCCGATACCAATAAGGTTTGATTACACACTTAAATTGTGTGATATATCATTAGCAATGTTGAGGTTATTTGCAAAATGCAATTTCATATTGCAACCGTTTGCTTCCAAAACGGCATTTAGTGGTGAAATAGTGGGCAATTAAGCGCTATAAAAGTTGGCACATATACTGCATTTACTAGAGTGACCCTTCTTAAGCCGAGGGTCACCTAGCCAACTGACGTTGTTAGTGAACCGAATTTGTTCACACTTATTTGAGCCAATCTTACTTATTGAGATTGGCTTTTTTTCTATCTGTTGCCAACGAACTTATCATCAACTTTGATTGCTACATTGATGTGTCAGTTCAATGATCATCACATGGCACTGACACGCTCAATAATTGCACGCTTTCTCTTTTATCGTTGTCTTGTCTATTAAATTTCTTACGATTTAATGTAATAAATAACCACTATAGGCTTTCTTCATTTCCAAAACCTCAAAATCAGACATTATTCGATACATCCACACCAAAATTACTCAAAATCACGTCAACAAACGTTTGGAACACAAACTGGGTGAAGCTAACGTATGAAGCCATTCTTACAGACATGCATTCACAACAAACTTGTACAAATTTAGTAGAATTCCCTCTAAAAATATCATTTAGAAACCGATTACATCATCTTTAATATTTTTTTTATTAAATTCACATTAAAACTATCCTTTTGTTTTATATAAATTTAATTACAATACAAAGCCAAGCAAACGTTAACCCTTATGGATTTAGATTGACCACGTGATATTTATCACCATAATAGCGGCCGTTTATCTAGAATTTACTCACTTAAGTTTGTTCTATCTATTTGTGGAGGTGATAGATGTCCGAAGATAACAACTACAGTCTGGGACCCGTTCCAACAACGGCCAGAAAAGGCGTCGTTTCACTCACTATGGTGATGTTAGGCCTGACCTTTTTCTCTGCAAGCATGTGGACGGGAGGCTCTCTCGGTACTGGTCTTTCATTTAATGACTTTATTCTCGCAGTCCTCATTGGCAACCTCATCCTCGGTATTTACACTTCTTTCCTCGGCTACATTGGGTCTTCTACTGGCCTCTCCACTCACCTTCTCGCTCGATACTCATTTGGAACTAAAGGCTCATGGCTTCCTTCTGCTTTACTTGGTGGCACACAGGTCGGTTGGTTTGGTGTAGGTGTCGCGATGTTCGCCATACCCGTTCAAAAAGCGACAGGCATTGATACCAATACATTGATCATTGTGTCCGGCCTTCTAATGACAGCGACGGTTTACTTTGGCATTAAAGCGCTGATGGTGCTTTCAGCGATTGCTGTTCCTGCTATTGCGATACTAGGCAGCTATTCAGTATCCATGGCCGTCGATAGCGTGGGTGGATTTGAACAACTCAAGCTTATTCAGCCAGAAACACCCATGGATTTCTCTGTCGCACTAGCAATGGTCGTAGGCTCATTTGTCAGCGCAGGTACACTCACCGCAGATTTTGTTCGCTTTGGTAAAAAACCAGCTGGCGCCGTGTTGGTCACTATGATCGCCTTCTTTATCGGTAACTCACTCATGTTTATCTTCGGCGCCGCAGGGGCAGCAGCGACGGGTATGGCAGATATTTCGGATGTCATGATTGCTCAAGGCCTGCTGTTACCTGCGATCATCGTACTTGGGCTCAATATCTGGACTACCAATGAAAATGCTTTATACGCTTCAGGGTTAGGCTTTTCTAACATCACCGGACGCTCAAGTACTATGATGTCTATTATCAACGGTATCGTGGGCACCATCTTCGCATTGTGGCTGTATAACAACTTTGTTGGCTGGCTAACATTCCTATCGACTGCCATTCCGCCGATTGGTGGCGTCATCATCGCGGATTTCTTGATGAATAGAAAACGCTACCAGAATTTCGCTACGACAGAATTCAAAGACGTGAATTGGGCTGGTATTGTAGCAGTGGCAGTAGGTGTTGCAGCAGGTAAGTTTATCCCTGGAGTTGTACCAATCAATGCCGTACTGGGAGGCGCGTTGTGTTACGTCGTACTCAACCCACTTTTAAACAAGAAAACACTCAACGCGCAATCCGCGTAAGGACGCATAATGACTAAGTTATTGATCAAAAATGCAAAACTACAAAATCAAGAAGGATTGAAACAGATCCTGATTGAAAATGGTCAATTTCAACAGATCCTAGATAACGACATTGCTGTTAACCACTCTGGTGACATTTTAGATGCAGAAGGTGGACTCGCCGTTGCGCCATTTTGTGAGCCACATATTCACTTAGATACAACTCAAACGGCCGGAGAACCAAGCTGGAATATTTCCGGTACGCTTTTCGAAGGCATTGAACGCTGGGCTGAGCGCAAAGAAATGCTGTCTGTTGAAGACGTTAAAGCTCGTGCAAAGCAGACTCTTAAATGGCAAATTGCCAACGGTGTTCAACATGTTCGCACTCACGTTGACGTATCGGACCCAACGCTTGTCGCTTTGAAGGCGATGGTTGAAGTGCGCGAAGAGATGAAAGAGTGGGTAGACATTCAAATCGTCGCTTTCCCTCAGGAAGGTATTCTCTCCTACCCAAATGGCAAAGAACTTCTTGAAGAAGCAGTGAAGATCGGCGCCGATGTGATCGGAGCAATTCCTCATTTTGAGTTCACTCGTGAATACGGCGTTGAGTCTCTCCACTATGTCTTCGAGCTGGCAAGAAAGTATGACCGTTTGATCGATGTTCACTGTGATGAAATTGACGACGAGCAATCGCGCTTTGTCGAGACCTTAGCCGCTCTTGCCCATAAGTATGAGATGGGAGATAAGGTTACGGCCAGTCACACTACAGCGATGGGGTCCTACAACGGCGCTTATGCGTCGCGACTGTTCCGCTTGTTGAGAATGTCGGGTATTAACTTTGTTGCCAACCCACTGGTCAACATCCACTTGCAGGGTCGCTTCGATGAATATCCGAAACGCCGTGGTGTCACTAGAGTCAAAGAGATGCTCAAAGCCAACATCAATGTGTGTTTTGGTCATGATGATGTATTTGACCCATGGTATCCCCTAGGGACAGCGAACATGCTTCAAGTGCTCCATATGGGCTTACATGTTTGTCAGGTGATGGGCTACGACCAAATCAACAATTCATTGGATCTCATCAGCACAAATTCAGCACGTACACTGAATATCCAAGACAAGTATGGGTTAGAAGAAGGTAAGCCCGGCAGTTTGCTTATCCTGCCTGCCGAAAATGGATTTGATGCAGTCAGACGCCAAGTGCCCGTTCGTTACTCGGTACGCCATGGTAAGGTGATCGCGCAAACTCAACCAGCGGTAACCTCTATTCACCTTGATAGTGAAGAAACCATCACGTTTCAGCGATAACGCTAGTTAGAATCAAAAAGGGAAGCTTGAGCTTCCCTTTTTCATTTACGACGTTGTTGTGCCGACTTTCAACTTAAATGGTCGAATTCGATTTATTTGGATAGCATTCTTTTTCTTTATTCGGATATGACACAGTTCAAGAACTAAGCCAAATGCCATCGCAAAATAGACGTACCCTTTGTTGATGTGGATAGCGAAACCTTCTGCCATCAACAATCCACCAAGTAGCACTAAAAACAGCAGGGCTAAGGTTTTAAATCCAGGGCAACGGCTCACTAGGTTATTAATCTTTTCCGCGGTTAGAACCATCACCGCCGCTGAAGAGAGAATGGCAGCAACCATAATGGGCACTTCACTCGTCAATCCAACCGCAGTAATCACAGAATCCATCGAGAAAACGGCGTCCACAGCCACTATCTGTAGCAAAACCACAGCCAGCCCAGTTCGTACATGAGTTGAATGTCCCGCTTCTTGGTGCGCTAGCCAGGCCCAAAGCTCCTTGAGACTTTTCAGCAATAAAAAGGCGCCACCTGCGATCATTATCAAGTCACGCCCAGTAAAGCTCGATGACATGATTTCCAATACAGGCTGTGTGAGCGACATTACCCATGAAATCGAGAAGACTAGGACAATTCGAGCAATAACAGCCAACGAAATACCCAAGTTACGGGCTAGTTTTCTCTGATGAGCGGGTAGGCGTTCGCAAAGCACAGATATAAACACAACATTATCGACACCAAGTACTATTTCCAGTGCGAAAAGTGTTGCGAAGATAACCCAAGTTTCGGGTTGCATGAAAAGTTCTAACATAGGGTTGCCTCCTCGGATGAAGAAGCCAGAAGTGTGTTTAGTCGACTAAAGGGGTCGTCCATTTAAGTTTATTACCTTTATTGCTTAGGGATCGTCAGTAGACCACTCGCCAAGGTAATTCACAATAGCGCTATTTGTAACAATTCGTAAAAGAAAACCCCACTAAGCTTTCGCCTAGTGGGGCTTATTCTTACTCGCAGCAATCCGGCTACTAATAGGTGCTCCCTGCATCTATTCCTTGATAGTACGCTGATTCCTTCAGCACTTTCCTTATCATCGCCTTCCTAGCGGTGTCCTCGGCAATCCAGCCCGTTAGCTATCCTCGCTAACTCTCATCGCTTTATCCTTAAGCGGTGTCCTGAATCTATCGTCCTGATAGAAATTGCCTTATTCCTTTAAGCGTCCATTAACTTTCCTTGATGTAACCATCCTAGTTACTAGCGTCCAGCCAATGTCCTTTGCTTTCCATGCCGACCATTCGTCCTGAATAATCGAATCTTCGTCCTGAAGATGACCTATCCTTGGGTCTTTCCTGTTCCGTGTCTGCTTCCTGCTGACAACTTAAGATTAAGTCAGTAGCGCTTTTTCACAATGGTCGATTTCGTCTAATATGATATCGGCCCGAATGTGGAAAACTAAAATAATCAAATAATATCAATATCTTAAGATCAACAAATGACTGTTTCCTAGCATTTTACCATCATTAAACTTACGTATTTGTAAGAGATCTCGCACAAGAGTCATGGTCGTTTACTCCTATATCGGAACACCTTGTCAGCAAAAAATTGAGATTTAAATCACATTTGTAGCGCGCTATCATTTTCTGAAATCGCTAAGGTACTGAATTTTACTGGACTAACTCAGCCGAAATTAGGATATTATTACCTGATCTCTATCACATTACGTTTGTTTATCTCCCTAAGCAGGGTTTTCTTTCCTAGAGGAATGACTGAATGATTTCTAAATGGGCACAACGCTTTTATCAGATGGCTGTCCTTGTGGGCTCTTGGAGTAAGGACCCTTCGACTCAGGTTGGTGCTGTCATCACGAAGCAAAACCGTATCGTTTCAGTTGGGTTCAACGGCTACCCACATGGAATCTCCGATAGTGCGATGACCGATGAGAGAGAGATGAAGTATCTCAAGACACTTCATGCAGAAGAAAACGCTATTCTTTTTGCTAAGCGTGATTTAGACGGATGTGAAATTTGGGTCACACATTTCCCTTGCCCTAACTGCGCAGCCAAAATTATCCAGACAGGTATTTCCGCAGTGCACTGTCCTGAGCAGACCGAAGATTTCCTGTCTCGTTGGGGGGAGAAAATTAAAATCAGCCAAGATATGTTCCTTCAAGCAGGCGTTAAGGTAAACTGGCTACCGCTAGAAGATTTACAAGACAACGTGTAAACGTTCAAACGTATCAAACAGTTGCTGGGACTTGTACGGTTTAGGTAAGTAGGCGTCCATACCCGCTTCAAAGCAACTATCAATCTCTTCAGGCAGGACGCTCGCTGTTAAAGCGATAATAGGCGTTCTGCCCAGTCCTTGTTCTGTTTCCCATTTTCTGATGCTACGCGTTGCCGTCAACCCATCCATAACTGGCATCATGCAGTCCATCAGGATTGCCGTATACAATTGCCCCGACTGAAACATATTCACCGCTTCTGCGCCGTTACTGGCAATCTGGTAATTCATTCCGACTTTGCTGAGAAAGAAGCTGGCAATCTTTTGGTTCATCAAGTTATCTTCAACGATGAGTACACAACGGCTTTCATTTATTGGGTAAGGCCGGGGGCGTTCATTATCAGAGTAACTGGTATTGATCTGGATAGAATTGAGAGCCTTGATGATGGCTGCTTCAAATCGGCTTCCCAAGAAGGGCAAAGTCAGATTAGATGATACAAGCGCTTCTGCATCCGGCAACATATATAAGTGATGCTGCAAACCGATGATCTCTGAGAAATTAAAACGAGCTCTAAGAGACGCTAAATCGCGGCGCGAGCTGTGATGTGGATGGTAACAATAGAAAATCAAATCAAACTGTTCATCAAGCATCGTCACTTCATTAGTGCTCTCAGCAGCTGTCACTGCTAAACCAAAGCGCTCCGCTTCACTCTTTATCAACGACTCATATTTGCTGTCATTTACAATAAACAAAGCTTTTCCCTTTGCTTTGTCCTTACTCGTTTCAACAACAGATTGCGCAGGTATGACGAAGCTAAAGCGGCTACCTAGACCAGGCGTGGAGCTTGCTGTAATACTGCCTCCCATTAATTCAGCAATTTGACGACAAATCGCTAACCCCAAGCCAGTGCCTCCATAACGGCGAGTAATGCTGCCATCTTCTTGGGTAAATGGCTCAAAGATCTCTTCCAATTTCTCTTCATTTATTCCCACCCCAGTGTCCACCACACTGCAGTGCAAATAGGCCTTCTCACCTTCATTCATGAGCTTGACTACCACAGATACAGAACCATCTTGGGTAAACTTCACTGCGTTACTAAGCAGGTTCATCAAGATCTGTTTAAAACGAAATTCGTCAATGTACAAACTATCCGGAATATCTGGAGACAACGTTGCTCTGAGTTCAACTTGCTGTTTAAGAGCTTTAGTACTGACCATGTTCATCGCTTCAAAAACCGCTTCACGAACATCCGCATGACTGGGAGATAAAGTCAGGTTGCCAGATTCGATTTTCGACAGGTCAAGAATGTCATTGATAAGTACTAATAGCGCGTGAGAAGAAACATCAATGTCACTGAGAATATCTTTTTGCGAGGAATTAAGACGACTATCCGATAGGATCTCGGTCATCCCGATAATGCCATTGAGCGGAGTTCTGATCTCATGAGACATGTTAGCCAAAAATACGCTTTTTGCTTGGTTGGCAGCCTCTGCATTTTCCTTGGCGACGACTAGATCCCGTTCATGGTCTTTCTGAGCCTGAATGAGATAATTGATGCTACGAGCAAACTTAGAGAACTCATCCTTGCCATCCACAGACACTAATTCAGTACTGCGGCTATTACGCATGCTGCCCATTACAGAGAGAATTTTTGCCAGCTTGGAATTAATACGATAAAGCGTACTCGTTCCCCAAAAAAACATCACGGAGAACACAATGAAACCGCCAATAGCGATGACGAAAAGCGTGTTTTCACTGCGCTGAATACTGCTTTGCAGTTCTTCGTGCAATTTTGATGAAAACAGGCCAAGTTGTTTTTCTACCAGGGCATTACGTTGCTCGATCGCAAGTGCAAAATCCCCAAGGCGTCCACGGCTCCCCTCATTGAGCAACATGTGCTGTTTGTAATAACTACCACGCTGGAAATCGCGACTCGCGAAAATGTTAAGTAGCGTGTTTATCTGGTCAGAATCTGCCCCTAAATTGATGAACTTATCGAGGTAAAATTGCTGCCTTTCGCTGATCTTGAAATACTCGGTGGCATACTCCGCATAAGAAAGGCGAATACCTTTTATTTCCTGGGCCAACCATGCCTCTTGCTCCATCCAAAAGTACAGCCAGCTGAGGTCACTCAATACAAGATCGAGTTTATGCACTTTTAGCTCGGTGCTATGGCTTTCAATGGATTGAACGTCACTGTACAGATCATACAAAACCGCGTAAATCAGCCGACCTAGCTCTAAGCTTCCGTGAGAGCTCACTGTGGCGAGCTCAGGTAGGAGTTCGTTGAGTTCCTCAATGTAGCTCAAAGTGTGATTCGACTGGGTCATACTGCCACTAACGTGTTCTTCAGCGTGCGTCACGCTCGTTATTGAATTCAACGATTGCTGCGCCATCCCAAGCGCAATGGCTGCGCTTTGCCCTTCAATGCGGAGTGCAAGCGCTTCGTAGACGTAACGAGAAAAGGCAGACAAATGCCTTAGTGTCTGATTTTTTTCATTGATAACCGCGTAGCTGTGAAGCCTGTCCTGAATATGCACTACCGTATTGGCGGTGAACAAAATAATAACTAATGTAGGAATAAGGCATAAAATCAACAACCGACTTTTTATTGATATATTAGTGAGGAGCATTGAGACTCGTTCCTTCGAATCATTTTTTGAACCACTAGACCTATAATATTAGTTCATATTAAATTCGCTTCTTATTAACAAGAGTAAAATTAAGGTGATTTTTTCGAGCGACAAGGGATATATTTGCTTAAGCATTTGACAGCATTAACATTACTACTTTTCTGTTTTCAGTCTCTGGCATGTAATTTTGCCATCGTCACCCTGAACCCAGAGATAAACGTATTGCGCTCTAATCAAGTTAAAATGCTCTATCGAGGCCGTACTTCAAGTATTGGCGGTCAACCTATTAGGCTGATGGATCTCCCTAAAAACTCCACACAACGCCAAGATTTTTACTACTCGTTATTGAATAAAAGCCCAGCCCAGATGAACGCTATTTGGGCACGCCAAAGCTTTTCAGGCAAAACACCAGCCCCCAACGAAATCGCTCACACTTCAATGAAAAATATTACCTTATGGCTGAGCGAGCATCCCAATGGCATAGCCTATGTTCCAGTCGATATGATTCCAGAACAAGCTAATGTCCTCTTTACACTCTGTAATAAAGGCTAGGATTATGGAGCTACGACAAAAATCATTTTTAATAATCGCACTGGCTAGCTGCCCTGTTACCGCTCAAACTCAACTGGCTAACGAGCTGAATCTAAGCGGCTTTGGTACCGTTGCTGCTGCCAAAAGCGATAATAATACGCCTGTGTTCTATGCCCGCGATATAGCCGATGACTGGTGTTTCGATTGTGATACCACTTTCGGTCTGCAGTTGGATTGGCAGATTAGTAATGAGCTGCGCTCAGTATTACAAGTGCTCAAGCGACCTCAGGACACTTTCTCATCCCCAATTCTAGAGAGAGCCTTTATCGAGTATTCAGACTCAGGGCACCGCTATAAAGTCGGACGATTGAGGTCACCGATGTTTATTATGTCTGAGTACTACTACGTCTCCAGCGCCTATCCATGGTTACGATTGCCCGTGGATGTCTATGGAGGCAATCTAGGTATCACCCATTTTGAAGGTGCATCTGCGGAGTTTAACTTCGAGTTGTTTGAGCAATTTCAACTCAGCCTTACTCCCTTCTACGCTCTGGATAACGAGGAGAATTACGAACTTTATGGACGCTCTTTCACCTTAGACGTGAAAAATGCGTATGGCTTCAGTGCAGATATCTACATAGAAGACAGCCAGCTCCATGTCTCTTACACCGATGTTGAAGCACGACAGATTTTTGCTAACCAACCAGACGTATGCTTTAACCTCCACTTAGTCAGCTTTGGGGCAAGCCATACGATTGGTGATTGGCACCTCCAGACAGAGGCAGTGCTTTCTGAAGATATACGCGCTAACTGGTATGCGGGCATAGACTATCGAATAGGTATGTTTACGCCTTACATACAATATGGGCAATCAAGAAGAACCAAGGAGAGTAATAGCTACTTACTCGGGGTCAGATACGATTTTACACCTCAATTCAACGCCTCATTTGAGTGGCAACAAATACAAGGTCGGAAAAACGTGATCAGCGGCCAGTTCACCTTGCCACAAAACACAAGTGAATCGTTTGCTTCTAAAGTCGACTTAGTGTCTGTAGGTTTGTCGTTTACCTTTTAAGTAGTTTACGTGCTACAGATCAACATACATTCAGTTTTTACAATAAACTTTGCATACTTTTTGTGTGTTGAGTATTTTTTATCGAAAAATAAGTAACACGCTCTGTAAAAGTCAATAGGTCATATCGACAATAAACCATGACTAAATCGTAACAAAACCAGCCAATTACTCTGCAATTATTTTTTCTAGCAGAATAAGATGTTAGGCATTACAATCCTGCCGCATAAAAATTACATAATGAAAACACTTTTTATCTCTGCTCACTCCCCCTACACAGTGAAGTAGAGTCAGTCCCCAAAACGTGAAAGGTCCAAACAAACAATGAGTCCAGAGAAACACCTCCTTGACTGGCAAACGAGCCAAACGATTGCGGAAACTATCTCTCCCCTACTAGGTCAACTTTATCGCGAAAAAGGCGTCGAAGTTCTACTGTTCGGTAAAACTCTGGTGAATGCAGCGACCATCGATATTATTAAGACGCACCGTCTTGCTCGTCGCTATACAGGAACTCCACTATCTGCAGATCAAACGCTTCCTCTGATTAAAGCACTATCAGAAATGGAACTGTCACCATGTCGTATTGATGTAGGCCAACTGGCTCATCAATTCTGGCAAGGTCGCGATGATGAGCACGGTGTCAAAGATTTCCTGCATTCTTCTCTAATGGGCGCGATGAACGGAGAAACCGTTACTGAGCCTCGTGATGTTGTTCTATATGGCTTTGGCCGTATCGGCCGTCTCCTTACTCGCCTATTGGTTGAAAAAAGTGGCCCTGGCTATCCGCTACGTTTACGTGCGATTGTTGTTCGTGGCGGCAAGAAAGGCGATCTTGAAAAGCGTGCTAGCCTACTTCGTCGTGATTCAGTTCATGGCCAGTTCAACGGCAGCATCATTGTCGATGAAGAGCGTAAAGCAATCATTGCAAATGGTAACTACATTCAGTTCATTTACGCTAACAAGCCTGAAGAAATTGACTACACCACGTACGGCATCAACAACGCTTTGGTTGTCGACAACACAGGTGTTTGGCGCGACGCTGAGGGCCTAGGCCAACACGTAGCCTGTAACGGCGCTGAAAAAGTGCTACTTACCGCACCAGGTAAAGGCGATATAAAGAACGTTGTGTTCGGCGTTAACGAAGAAGTTATCCAAGCTGAAGATACCATTATCTCTGCAGCAAGCTGTACCACTAACGCTATCACGCCAGTACTAAAAGCCATCAACGACAAGTATGGTGTACTATCAGGCCACATTGAAACAGTTCACTCTTTCACTAACGACCAGAACCTGATTGACAACTTCCATTCAGGCGAGCGTCGTGGCCGAAGTGCATCACTCAATATGGTTCTGACCGAAACAGGTGCAGCGAAGGCAGTCGCTAAGGCTCTACCAGAACTTGCTGGTAAGCTGACTGGCAATGCTATTCGTGTCCCTACTCCTAATGTTTCAATGGCGGTCGCTAACCTGAACCTAGAAAAAGGCACCGATAAAGAAGAGCTGAACGAATATCTTCGTGAGATGGCGCTAACTTCTAAACTGTCTGCGCAAATTGACTACACAGACTCGACAGAAATCGTTTCCAGTGACCTTGTTGGTTCTCGCCACGCGGGCGTAGTAGATGGCGCAGCAACAATCGCTCAAGACAGCCGCTGTGTATTGTACATCTGGTATGACAACGAGTTTGGCTACAGCTGTCAGGTTGTTCACTGTATGGAACAAATGATGGGTGTACGTTACAAGACTTACCCAAGTAAGTAATCGAATATCGCCCCTGAAAGATTCAGGGGCAAAACTCCACAACACTATTATAAAGATATACCCCCGTACTTGCCGTTTTCTTGATGAAAGCGGCTTTTTTGTTGCTGACGAATTTATTCATCTTTCATTCATTTCGATTTGTTTAATATTGAGGATAAAAGAGAGGTGTAAATTATGAATAGAGTGATTTCGAGCGCATTAGCGCTGTTTATTGGATTCTTTACCATCATTTTTGGCCTGATCCTAGCTATTCCCTTAACTATCGCGGCTCTGATTACAGGTAAGAAGATCGAAAAAGCGATTAAGAAAAACGCATCAGCATTTAACAACCAGCCATCGAAAGGATCTGTGTTGGAGGGAGAGTATGAAGAAGTGTCAAAGTAAAAAGGAAAAGCTGGAATACATTATGCGAAAAAAAACCGCGCTGGCATTTTACTTTGCTGCAGCCGTCACCGCAGGTCTTGTGGGCTGTAGCACGCCTTCGAAGGATCCAGCTTACGACAAAGCTGACACTTTACCTGAATATGAACAGAGTAGCTTTCAGGAATACATCGCTGACACCAAAACTTGGCTGACGGGAAATCGCTTGTTTCTAACGGGAAATCATCAGCAAGAGCTAGCACAAGTTTTACCACGAGAGTATGTGCCTTCAGAGCCAAACGGACAAGGTGTGCTTCTGGTACACGGTTTGGGCGACTCTCCATACTCTTTTACAGATATCGCCACACATCTAGCTGAACAAGGTTACTTGGTGAGAACGGTCTTGCTGCCCGGTCATGGCAGTAAAGCTGGCGACCTGCTGCTACCCAGTTTAGAAGACTGGCAAGGCGTCGTTCATCATCATATTGGCCTTCTTAAGCAAGACACCGATTCTATTTGGGTTGGCGGTTACTCTACGGGCGCGAACCTTATCACTTCTGAAGCATTGTCTGATGAAGACATCAATGGCGTATTATTGTTTTCTCCCGCCTTTCAGCCAGGGTCAACGACAGTCAAATTTGCCGAGCTCGCGAGCTACTTCATTACATGGGCCGATCAGGATCCAGAAGACAATCCACTGCGCTACAATTCATTGCCAATGAGTGCGGCAGCTGTTTACTACCAAACGTCAGCACAAGTAAGAGATAAACTCGCGACAGCCAATTACGACAAGCCCGTGTTTATGCTGATGAGCGAAGCGGACAGTGTCATCAACACTCAGTTCTCAATTGATACCTTTACGCAAAAAATGAAGAACCCAAACAGTCGTATTGTCTGGCAAGGGGAGTACGATCTCACGGAGCCACGTTCAACCCGATTCTCAATGAATCTGCCTGAACAGCGAATTTCTAACGGTTCTCATATGGGGCTGCTCTTTTCGCCAAATAACCCCAATTACGGCATCAATGGAACGAATATAATTTGCTCCAACGGTCAGGAAGAAACCGACGCAGCAAAATGCGCTCAAGGTGAACAAGTCTGGTATTCCGCTTGGGGTTACACCGAACCCGGTAAGATTCATGCTCGCCTGACGTACAACCCTTACTTTGACGAAAGCATGCAGATCATGGATTCCGTCATGTCATCTCGAATCTAACCACTCTTCATCATGCCCTGAATTATCAGGGCATGATGAGCACCACTCCATTTCTGGGGCTCCTGCGTTTTTTCGACTAAGCTGGAATTATTGATTGCAGTTTATTGAAGTGTTTGTTAATAAGTTTAACAAACACATAAAAACAAAGGATTGACAGATGAGTAATGGTCAACGCGATATAACACTAAGATTTCTAGCTGAACCCGGAGATGTCAACTTTGGTGGTAAAGTTCATGGCGGCGCCGTCATGAAATGGATCGATTTGGCAGCCTACGCCAACGCAGCGGCGTGGAGTGGTAAGTACTGTATTACGGCATATGCAGGTGGTATCCGCTTTGTTGCTCCAATACACGTCGGTAATTTAGTTGAAGTCAGCGCCAAAGTCATTTATACAGGCAAAACCTCAATGCATATTGCTATTGACGTCCAAGCCAGTGATCCAAAAGAGCTGAAAAATCGCCTGACAACGCATTGTATTGTCATCATGGTCGCGGTAGACGGAGAAGGCAAACCTTCACCTGTCCCTGAGTGGATTCCAGAAACCAAAGACGATATTGAATTAAGAGATTCAGCTATTCGTTTAATGAACATGCGTAAACAAATCGGTGAAGAAATGGAAGCGCATGTAAAGTACCTGAAATAACATTCCTATCAAAAAAAGAGGCCTAAAGGCCTCTTTTTCGCTTTTTTATGTCAGATTAATATCATCGCAACACATCTGTCATTTTTCCTTCATCTTGGTTTGATTAAATCCGCAATCGATTAAGTAGAATGAAGGAACTGGCGTGAACCTTAGCCATACAACACTTAGCGAAACCACCTTAGCCAACCCAAAGGCTGTTGAATACCAATGGGTACGCACTATGTATGTTGAAGGCTACGCCGATTCGGAAATCAACCACTATATTCAAACCTGCTTTGGTGGTGACGATACCTTTGCTGACCTGTTCCGTCGAGTTGCGCTTTCTCAAGAAAGTATTTACGTGCTACTGCAATATTTAGGATGCGCTCCCTCCAACCGAGAGTTCTAAACTCCTTTTCACCACTTCCCGCAAAAGTATGTAAGCTCCTTCGGTGGTTACATTCAGTTATGATTATCCTCTCGCAATCGGTATAAGCCACTCTATCTATTGGTTATTTCATCAATATACTGCTTGAGCAAAACGGATATACCACAGGTATAAAAAAACCCGAGTAAACTCGGGTTTTGGTTACAAAAACTGTTAGTAGTGAAATAGTAAGGAATCTAAGCTAACAGCCAGCTATGCGTAACGCCAGTTTTGCCCTCTTCTTAACTGATCGGCGGCCAAACCAAAAGTGTTAAGTCGAGAAACAAAATGGGCGACCTCACGGTCGCCCTTATCGTTCTTATTAGCCTTTCACACCACCGGCGGTTAATCCTCCGACCAACCAGCGCTGCGCAAGTAAGAATACGATGGTAATTGGTAGTGCAGATAATACTGCTGCTGCCGCGAAATCACCCCATAGATAGTTTTGAGGGTAAAGATACTGCTGCATACCAACCGCTAATGTATATGAGTTTACATCAGAAAGTAGCAAAGATGCCACCGGAACTTCACCGACCACCATAATGAATGACAAGATAAACACTACTGCAAGAATTGGCACCGACAGAGGAAGTAGAACCAATCGGAACGCCTGCCAAGGTGTTGCTCCATCCAATGCTGCCGCTTCTTCTAGCGAATTATCAATCGTCTCGAAGTATCCCTTAATCGTCCACACATGAAGCGCGATACCGCCGAGGTAAGAGAAGATCAAACCGCCATGAGTATTCAGACCTAGGAATGGAATATACTGGCCTAGCTTGTCAAATAGAGCATAAATCGCCACCAATGCTAGTACAGCTGGGAACATCTGAAAGATCATCATCGCCTTAAGGATGGTGTTCTTACCTTTGAACCTCATACGAGCAAACGCGTATGCCGAGGTTGTAGAAAGTGTCACGATAAGAATCGAGCTAATCCCAGCGACTTTTACCGAGTTCCACAACCATGTTAGAACAGGGAATGGCGGTGGAGTAACTGAACCATCCGCATTAGTTACGGAAAAGCCTAATGCCAGCTTCCAGTGCTCTAGAGATGGGTTTTCTGGAATAATGCTCCCCGTTGCGAAGTTACCCTCACGGAAAGAAATCGCGATGATCATCAACAGCGGGAAGATAATCAGTGCTAGGAACGCCCACATTGCGATGTGAGTAGCCCAAACACGGTATTTTAATGACTTGCCTTGTACCATTGCCATTGTGTCTCTCCTTAGTCCTGAGCTACTTTTGTTACACGAAGGTTCAATAGCGCTAGCGCACCAACCAACAAGAAGATAAGCGTAGCGATTGCACTTGCCAGACCAAAGTCCTGACCACCAGCACCTTCAAATGCGATGCGGTATGTGTAGTTAACCAATAGGTCGGTGTAGCCCGCAGGCTCCGACGTACCAATCATGTTCGGACCACCTTGAGTCAGAAGCTGAATCAATACAAAGTTGTTGAAGTTAAACGCAAAGCTCGCAATTAGTAGTGGCGTCAGTGGTTTGATCATAAGTGGTAGCGTGATGCGACGGAAGTTGTCGATAAAGTTCGCTCCGTCAATCGCCGATGCTTCATACAAATCTTCTGGAATCGCTTTAAGTAGGCCCATACACAGAATCATCATGTAAGGGAAGCCTAACCAAGTGTTCACGATGATGATCATCAGTTTCGCCAAGAACGGGTCAGAGAACCACGTTGGGCTGATGCCAAACATCGCCTCCAAGACCATGTTCACTTCACCAAAGCTCTGGTTGAACAAACCTTTGAAGATAAGAATCGAGATAAATGCCGGAACAGCATAAGGCAGAATCAACAGTACGCGATAAATCGCACGCCCTTTCAGCTCTTCCCACTGAACAACACTCGCCAGAACCAAACCAATCAGAACCGTCAGAGCAACACTGACTGCCGAAAACACAATCGTCCAGATGAAAATACTAATGAAGGGTTCTTTGATGCCGTCATCTTTCCAGACACGCTCAAAGTTATCAGTACCAATCGTTACAATGAAACCTGGTGAGACGGTTGAGCCCACAAATTGACCATTTTCATCAACTGGTTGGTAAAAGCCGACTTCATTATTAGGGCGTAGGTTCTCTTGCGTTTCATTGTTGTAGAGCGTCTCCCCATCCGCTTGCAAAGTGTAAAGTGGGACAACTGCCGCAAACTTGCGCAAACCGCTCATACGAATGTCTTCACCTGACGGCAAGTGCAGGTCTACAGCGCCAAGAACAGATTTGTTCTTGATGATGGCTTTAATTTTCTCTTTTTCACCTTCAACTTGCTCGACAGGAGACAACGACATATCACCTGATAACGTAGAGAGATTGAATTCTTCTGTCGCGAATAGCTGATCACCTTTTCTCACAGAAATACGGTGGCCATTCTCTGTCTTGATAAGAGAGAACGGGTAGCTATCACCACTTTGATAAGTACGATCAAGCAAAACAGACTGAGCACGTTCAAAAGAAAGCTGGTTTTTCGCACTGTAGTTAGTGAAGGCAAGACCAACGGTGTACGCCAGCGGGAACAGAATGAATAAAATCATGCCTGCGATACCCGGGTAAATGTAGCGATGTGCGTAAGTCTTTTTACTACCAAAGATATAAAGGGCAAGTGCGGTTACGATAAGGGTAAGAAGTGCAAACGCAATCTCACCACGTGAATACATTAGAATCGTCGCGTAGCCATTAAGAATACCGACTGAGCCAAGAAGCGCCCACTTTATGAATACATTTTTACTTGAAGGCAAGCTCGTTGTTGGTGATGTCATAGCATCTGTACCTTGAACTGACTGCATAAAAGAACCTGCTAGCGATAATAAAACAAAGAAATGAAGGAGGGGTTACCCCCTCCTTAAAAAGGTCGACAATTATTTTGTCATTTGTTTTTCTGCGTCAGCCAGTGCTGCATCTACAGACTGACGACCATCAACGATGTTGATGATAGCGTTCTTAGCACTACCCCAGAACGCGTTCATTTGTGGGATGTTTGGCATGATTTCGCCATTCATCGCGTTGTCCATTGTCGCTGCAATACGCTTGTCTGCATCTAGCTCACGTTGGAAAGAGTTAAGCGCTACCGCACCTAGTGGCTTGTCATTGTTAACTTTACGTAGACCGTCGTTAGTCAGTAGGTAGTTCTCGATGAACTCAACCGCTAGATCTTTGTTTGGAGAAGCTGTGCTGATACCCGCCGTTAGTACACCAACGAATGGCTTAGAAGACTGACCGTTAAACTTAGGTAGCGTCGTTACACCGTAGTTGATACCAGATTTCTCGATGTTACCCCAAGCCCATGGGCCGTTGATGGTCATCGCTGTGTTGCCCTGGTTAAACGCAGACTCAGAAACTGAGTAATCCATATCAGAAGAGATCACGCCTTTGTCTACCAGACCTTTTACAAAGTTCATTGCGTCTTTCACGCCATCGTTCGCAATACCCGCGTCTTTGATGTCGTAACCTTCAGCGCCGTATTTGAACGCGTAGCCACCGTCAGCCGCCATTAGTGGCCATGTGAAGTACGGTTCTTTCAGGTTCCACATGATGGCAGACTTGCCTTCTTTCTTCAGCTTAGTGTCGAGTGCTTCAACTTCTTCCCAGCTCTTAGGTGGGTTTGGCACTAGGTCTTTGTTGTAGATAAGAGACAGAGATTCAACCGCAACTGGGTAACCGATGATTTTGCCGTTGTATTTAACCGCATCCCACGCGAAGTCTACGATGCCTTCTTTCACTTCTTTAGACGGCTTAATTTCACTTAGAAGACCTGCTTCAGCGTAACCACCAAAACGGTCGTGAGCCCAGAACACAATATCAGGACCATCACCGGTCGCTGCAGTTTGAGGGAACTTGTCTTGAAGTGCGTCTGGGTGAGCAACTGTTACTTTGATCCCCGTTTCTTCTTCAAACTGTTTTCCTACTTCAGCAAGTCCGTTGTAACCTTTATCGCCGTTGATCCAGATAGTTAATTGACCTTCTTCGATAGCAGCATTTGCACCAAATGAGCCAAGAGCAACTAGGGTACCTAGTGCCACTGTGCTTAGGGCGTTTTTCATGATCATATCCTTTTTATATTTGTGTTGTAGGGTTCCACCGTTCAGAGGTTTCACCGTATTTCGACATACATTTTTAGCTAAACTGTCAATTAGCTCATCCTCCTACTCCCTACGCCCTCGGTATTATGGCCTATTTTCGTGATCGTCATCCTTCGGCGAAGGCGACCAGAATCACAAAAATGACGCTTAACGTGATCGATTTCACTATCAAACCCCAGATTTCTTTGAACTCGATCTAACTCCGTGCGATCAGCCCTCCTCTCCCTACTCCCCGCCTACTACCCCTTTAAAAAAAATCATCAGGAGGATGCAGTAACAGTCCAAGAAAGCCAAACTACAGTCATCCAAGAGTGGATGGTAAGAACCCTTTCCAGTGTGTTTATGATTGCTTTGCAATCAAACTAAAGCTGGTTTGCAATGCCGTGGGGTTCGCTGTTATGAAGTAGATGTTCGTAGTGATTCTGGTGTCATTACCAGTTTGGATTCAACGGGGGAGACAGTTACTTTCATACGGGGGAAGCGAACTTTATTTTGGCTTTGACGGGTGATGCGATTGAATCCATCACCCTTATTTTCTTACACTTCAATTCACCTTACCGAATTCCTACACTTACTGCTCGCGCGATAATTCATATAATGATGGGCAGTAAAATAAAAATATTGATCGAGGGCGAGCTAGATGGCGAGTGTCACGTTAAAAAATGTATGTAAAGCTTATGGCGACGTTTTAATCTCAAAGAACGTTGATCTGGACATTCAAGAAGGCGAGTTTGTTGTCTTCGTCGGTCCATCAGGCTGTGGTAAATCAACTCTGCTACGTTGTATTGCTGGTCTAGAAGACATTACTTCGGGTGATCTTTACATTGGTGAAGAGCGCATGAATGAAGTTGAACCTTCTCAGCGCGGCGTAGGTATGGTATTCCAGTCTTATGCGTTATACCCACACCTGAACTTATACGACAACATGTCGTTTGGCCTCAAGCTGGCGAAAGCCGACAAAGGTGAAATCGACAAGCGCGTTGAACACGCAGCGGAAATTCTTCAACTTAGTCACCTGCTAGATCGTCAACCAAAAGCCCTTTCAGGTGGTCAGCGTCAGCGTGTAGCGATTGGTCGTACTCTGGTTTCTCAACCTAATGTTTTCCTTCTTGATGAACCACTATCAAACCTAGATGCAGCTTTACGTGTTCAGATGCGTTCTGAGATTACTAAGCTTCAGCGCAAACTAGGTTGTACCATGATTTATGTAACTCACGATCAGGTAGAAGCTATGACTATGGCTGATAAGATCGTGGTATTGGACGCAGGCTATGTTGCTCAGGTTGGTAAACCACTTGAGCTATACCATTACCCTCAAAACCGCTTTGTGGCTGGTTTCATCGGCTCACCTAAAATGAACTTCATGAGTGTCTTCATTGAAGCTGTAGAAGACGATCGAGTCATGGTTCAACTGGCTAACGGTACCACTTTCTGGATTCCGGTTGATGGCCGCACGGTAACACGTGGCGAGCGTATGTCACTGGGTGTGCGCCCAGAACACTTGCTTCCAGCTGATCAAGGTGATGCTGCCATTGAAGGTGAAGTCAACATCGTAGAGAAGTTGGGTAACGAAACTCAGGTGTACATGCACATTGATGCAGCTGACGCAGATATGATCTATCGCCAACCAGATACGCTAGCGGTAGAAGCTGGAGACAAACTGATGGTAGGCATTCCAGCACACCGTTGTCACTTGTTCCACAGTGATGGTAAAGCTTGTCGCCGCCTGTACAAAGAAGCAGGTGTTGATTTCGAAGCATAATCATCAACCGATTAAAACAACGCCCGGCTCAATGCCGGGCGTTTTCATTTCCGTTACCCCATACTATTTTGGCATTGGATAACTTTTGCTAACGAATTCCGTTTCAACGACTTGTTGCATGCGGTTGATATAAGAAGCCAACGTATACATGACATTCGCTAGCAAATTAGCATATCGAAACAAAATAGGATCAGGCGATTTTTTACCCGCATGTTCGATCGCCACAAGAGCACGCACAACTTTCTTCGCTTGTGTCCTGCACAAATGCAACTCTGCTGAAATAGAATGCCCTCCGGGCAATACAAAGCCTTTAAAACCTCCGTCTAGCTTTTCACGCAGTGTATTATAATCATGATAAAGCTCCTGCAGGTTATCCTCAAAAATGGCCAGTTTTCCTCGCACCGAACCATTCAAGTGATAAACATAAGGCTGGACTCGTTGCAGCACATCTCGGCTATAGTCATCCAGCTCCATCGTCAAGACCAGACCAATCCTTGTACACAGCTCATCCGCCGCAATCTCAAAGTCACACACTGGGCTGTCTTCATAAATAAAGGGATAACAAATTTCCCCATGATCCTTGCTTACAGGTTTCACGCTTTTCCCTTTCAGATACAACAAAGGGAGCCAGTATAGCTCCCTTATCAGACAGTTTTCGACTTAATTGGACAGCTTAAGCGTTTTCTACCTGCTTATGACCTTCTTCAAGGTGGACAAAATCAACCAAATCATCACCTGATACCTGATAAGCCTGACCAAAACCTTTTACAAACAGACCTTTCTCCGCTTTCAGGTTGAAAAGAACAAAGTCTTGTAGTTGGCTCAGACCATCAATGATTTCACCGAAGCGTTCTTTCATCTGGCCCACAATTTGTTGCCACTGCTCAGACTCACGGTCAACGACATTTGCTACCGCATCAAATGTCAGACGTTTGCGCGCAAACAGCTGCTTTGACGTATCTTCGTCTTCGATCATCATGATAGAAACATTTGGGTTAACCTGAAGGTTGCGAGCGTGGCGCGCAATTTCTGAGATTAGAATAAAATAACCTTCCTGGTTTTGAACAAATGGCGCGTAGCTCACGTTCGGTTGACCATCAGCATCAACGGTGGCTAGCTGAAGCGTGCGGCGCTCTTGGCGAAACTCTTTGATTTCCGGACCAAGACGACCTTGAAGACGCTCTTGTTTTACTTGTGGATCCATTTTTAACTCCTGACTTTTCAATACTTTTTATTTCTAATAATGTTGGCTTCCGGCATAACCTGTCATGCCGGTGCTCCTATTTATTTGCGTAGCTCTTGCTGCCACTGCTTGAATGTTTCTACCTGTTCAGCGATCAGCTCACGCTTTTCGTTGCGTCCTAGATAGATTTTAAAAATGTTATTCCCTTGTTCACAGAAGAAGCCAAAGTAGTGACTCTCACGTCCCATGAACGGTTTGCTAACTAACGCGATATTTTTCACGTTGTCTAACTTAAGGTGACCATGAAGCTCGCCTTCTTTACCCATCAGGTTGTAGTAGCCTCTAGCAACTTTGCCTTTCGGGAATGGAGCCTTCACTTCAAAGATTGAACCGAACGAATGAACAATGGTTGTCACTGGGCCAAAACCGACCAGGTTTTCCAAGACAGACTGAGCCTGCTCTCCCGGAGCCAAAGCAATCATCTCTTCTGGTAGAGCCGCTACCGCTTCGAATTCAGACACCTCTAAACGCTCTGCAATTGCAGCAGGTAGAAGTGTCGGTTCTTGCTCTATCAGTTGAGCGACTTGTTGTTTTAGTGCTTCCATAATAATTCCACTTAGAGTGCCACTTTGTGTGACACGGTTACTTCAGAATGTGTTTTTTGCAATGCTTGAATGCAAGCTTGCGCCAGACTGACTGCCCAGAAGCTGCCAGCTAAAGTCAATGCTAGATAATCCCCTTCAATACGGGCTAAGCCTTTGTTCTGCCATACTTCAAACAGTGGCATAAAGAACTCAAACGTATCTTTGCCTGCTAATAAAGGTAGTTGATGACGCCTAACGACACCTTTGTCGAAACCAGATTTAATGGCAGCAAACAAAGGTTCCAGAGCATGTTGCTTGGTCATCATCGCGACGACTGAATCACCAGACTTCATCGCGTTCATGTAAGTTTCTAATGTACGGTGGTTCATCATTCCGTAACCACCAATGTTGCCACCAGCGCCACAGCCGATAGGTAATACTTCAGCGTATGTTTTGGCTAGGCTGTTGTACTGGCTGCGCTCTCGATTGTCTCTTGCCCAGTGATTAACACTTAGCTGGCGCATATAATGTTTGTCCATAAAAGCGACGCCAAGTTCATACATTGCTGCTTTATCTGGTGTCGTTGCTGGTGGTGGCATCTTGCCTTTTTCAACCAAATTCAGCATCGGCGCGGTTCCACCGACTACAAGCTGATAGAGATCTAACCCGTGAGCGCCTGTCGACATGAAATCATTCAAGTCCTGCTCGAATACATCTAGCGTCTGATACGGAAGACCGTATAGAAGGTCAAGAATGATTGGCGCTTCTTCGGTGGCAGCGAACTGCGCGACACGCTCCAGTACAACTTCACGATCGTCCAGACGTTTTGCACTACGGCGGACTTTGGTATCGAAACTCTGGATACCAAAGGAGAAACGGTTAAAGCCGCCTTCCAGAGCTCTTTCAAACATTTCTTCGCTGAATCGATTGATTCGCCCTTCTAAGGTGATCTCACAATCTGTAGACAGCGGGAAATGATGACGAATGGCTTTACCCAGACGTTCCACCTGCTCGGCCGAAAGATCGGTCGGTGTTCCACCACCAATATAAACCGCATGGAAAACACCGGTCTGTGTCCAAGGCAAAGCGCTCTTCAGTTTGATTTCATTAATCAGAGCTTCGAGGTAGTCATCGACCAGTTTTCGGCTCGCAGCATTTTGGAAGAAATTGCAGAAAGTACATCGGACCCGGCAGAAAGGAATATGAATGTATAGGCAACGCTTTTTGTTACGTTGACCTTGTTGTTCATACAAGGTGTTGAGAAGTGGCACTTTTTGCTCAGGCATGATGGGAGATGCCATACCGCCCGCATGAGCAGAATGCTTTTTGGGGAACGCAAATCGCAACGGATCAGGCGTATCCTCTCCCAAAATCGATTCATCAAATTTATCAATATTTAACATCACATAACATCTCTTAACGCTTATTCCACAAGGGCTCGCGCTAAATCTTTCAAAACTGCCAACGATCATAAAATGGCGCAAATGATAATGCAATTGATAATTGATCTTATTTCGATTGTAAGTAATAATCTCATTCCATGTTGTAAAAAATGATTCATTCGCGAGGCTGGTAGTGAACCTAAAAAGATATGCGATAGCAGGAGGCGTTTCCCTTGCTCTTCATACCGCAATTCTCTTTGTCGCTGATGAACCAAAGCTTCATGCGATGCCTGCTGGTGCGCAATCTTCCACGGTCTCTATCAATTTCAAAGCCGTACCCACTCCACAACCACCAGCAGAACCGGAGCCTGTCGCTGAACAACCCGTAGAAGCACCTGAGCCTCCTAAACCAGTTGAGCCGGCGAAAGTCGAACCGCCAGTGAAAAAGCCGGTGGTGAAAGAGAAGCCGGTAGTAAAGAAAGAGGCACCTAAACAACAGAAAAAGGTGGTTGAGAAAAAGACTGACAAACCCGTTAAGAAAACAACGCAGAAGAAGCCACAAGAACAGCCTGTTGCTAAAAAAACTGTAGAAAAGCCAGAAAAGAAAAAAGAGGTTGTCGAACAAACGAAACCTCAACCTGCTGAGGTAAACCAAGGCGTTAGCCAAGAACCAGTCCTGGTAAACAGACCTAGCTTCTTATCTAAACCGACTCGACCTGTCTATCCAAGACTTGCACAGAAAAGAAAGCTTGAAGGCGTAGCTATGTATGAAGTCTGGCTGGATGAAAACGGTGATCAGGTCAGACAAATCTTAATTTCTTCTTCCGGAGCAACCATCTTGGATAACTCTGCTCTGAAAGCCATCAAAAAGTGGAAATTTTCCCCGCACATCGTTAACGGACAAAAAATGGCCCACCGCGTCAGATTACCCGTTCGCTTTAAATTGGATTAACAATGGAACAACTACATCAATTACAAGAACAGCTTGGCCTGATGACATGGCCACTGATCATTTGTTCAGCATTAACCGTTATGATCATCACCGAACGTTTGTTTCAAGTCATGATCAGTTTGGGCGTGGGTAAGCGCGCTATCCGCAATGAGCTCAACCAAATTTCCCCTTCCGACAAGCAGCAACTAGAAACCCTAGCAGAGAAACTCTCTCCACGCCGCCCACTGCTATATAAAGGCGTAGCGATGCTGTTAGCCCACCATTCGTTTTCCAAAGTTTTGCGTGAAGATGCCGCGGGTATGTGGCTTCAGGAAAAGCGTCATCAACTCAATTCCGGTCTTCGTTTGCTGACTCTCATCGGTGTGATCAGCCCATTGATTGGCCTGCTGGGGACGGTACTTGGCCTTATAGAAATGTTCAAAGGCGTTGCCGCATCAACGGGCAGTATTACACCCAACGATCTCGCTGACGGTCTTGGTTTAGCAATGCGCACAACCGCTGCTGGCCTGCTGATCGCCCTACCTGCCATTGCGGGCGCTCAGTTGCTTGGCCTGTGGGCGGATAAAGTCATGGCGAAACTAGAACACACTCTCAACTACGTTAACTTGTGGTTGGAGGGCATCAGTCTCCAACACGTTTCACCTCAGGTATCAGCGAAAACCCCAATACCAGTGACCGAGGCGTCATCATGATTAAAGTATCACAAGAGAAGAGTAACTTCGGTCTAACTCCTGATCTCACTCCTCTACTGGATATTATTTTTATCGTCATGGTGTTCCTGATGCTCACCGCAGCCGTCAAGCTCGATTCACTGGAAGTCGATCTTCCAACGACTGACTCACAAGCGGTCGCGGAAGTGGATACTAAGTCTATTACCGTCAATATTCTCGAAAATGAGCCCTACTGGGCAATCAATGGCAAAGAATACATTGATTGGGAAAACTTCAAACTTGCTCTGCTGGAAGAGCATAAATCAAACAATCATCCGATAGTGATTGGTGCAGAGAAAACCGCTGACGTGCAATACCTCGTCAAGCTACTCGCCTTCTTACAAGAAAACAGTATCCAGGCGACACAACTACTTACGGAAGAATTAAAACAATAGAGTCTATTATGCTTAAGAAAACATTGATCAAAGGAATTGCCGCCCTTTCCCTTTCTGCGGTTGCTGCAACAGCAATGGCGAATGAACGTATCATCAGCGCGGGTAGCGCTGTAACAGAACTAATCCTCGCCTTAGAGCAGCAAAACCAGCTGGTTGCCGTTGATGTCACTAGCGAACTACCACAAGATCTAGAGCTTCCAAAGATTGGTTACCATCGCCGTTTGTCCTCTGAAGGCTTGATGGCACTCAACCCAACACGATTGATTGGTTCCGATGAAATGGGGCCAGAAACGAGCCTTAGCCAGCTAAAAACCGCTGGTGTTGAAGTCGATATCGTCAATACCCTACCAACTCCTGAAGGCTTGCTGGAACGCATTGATGAAATCGCGGCGCTAACCGATAGCCAGAAGAACGCTGAAGCGCTCAAAGCGGAAGTAAACCAACAGATTTCGAGCCTTGAGAAAAACAAAGCTCAAACCAAAGAAGCCAAAAAAGTCCTGTTTCTGCTGATTCATGAAGGACGCCCGGCCAATGTAGCGGGAGCAAGCACAACACCAAATGCAATCATCGAGCTGGCGGGAGGCATTAACCCAGCGGCAAGTAAGCTGGATTCATACAAGCCACTGTCTACTGAAGCCATGGTAGAGATGCAACCTGATGTCATCTTGGTTAGTGGCCGTAGCTACGAGAAGATGGGAGGAGCTGATGCCATTCTGGCTAAAATGCCACTATTGGCGGCCACACCTGCTGGTCAATCAAAGAACATTATTACTGTTGACGGCCATGCACTTGTCGGCGGCCTTGGTTTGAAGAGTCTTTCTGAAGCTGAGCGCCTAAGCCAGATCCTGACTACCGTAGAATAAACGCCCGTATTTATGTTGTTACGTCGTATTCCTCTATCCGCAATTCTAACGCTGTTCGGCTCCATACTGGCGCTGACAGCGCTAACCTCTGTGACTGTTGGTCCAATGAACATCAGTTTTATGGACAGCGTATACAGTCTGATTATTCGCTCTAACGATCTCGCGCCTCACATCAATATGGTCATTCACGAGATTCGTTTCCCTAGAACCGTGCTTTGCATGTTGGTAGGTGCCATATTGGCGATTTGCGGCACAGTGATGCAAGGGCTGTTTCGTAACCCACTCGCAGAGCCGGGCATCATTGGTGTCTCTGCCGGTGCTTCTTTGGGGGCCGCTTTCGCGATCGTGATGTTTGCAAGATTCAGTATTGATTATCCTCAATTAATGAACTTTGCCGCCGTACCTCTTTTCGCTTTCTTTGGTGGTGCTCTGACAACCATCATGGTGTATAAGCTCGGGACCAGCAAAATGGGAACGTCAGTGACTATCATGCTCCTAGCAGGCGTGGCGATCAGTGCTTTGTCTGGCGCTGGTATCGGCTTTATGAGTTTTGTCGCCAATGATCAGATGCTTCGGGATTTATCGCTGTGGCAAATGGGCTCTCTGGCTGGCGCTAACTGGACCAGCATTGTGCTTTGTGCCGTCACTCTATTGATACTGATGGTTATTTTTATGCGCAAAGCTATGCCTCTCAACGCCTTATTGCTGGGTGAGGCAGAGGCCAACCACCTTGGTATCCCCGTACAGAAGCTCAAACGCCAACTCATACTGCTTACTGCCATTGGTGTCGGCGTGACAGTAAGCGTATCTGGCATGATCGGTTTCATTGGTTTGGTTATTCCGCATTTAGGTCGGATGCTTTCTGGCCCTGACCACCGTACCCTACTACCAATTTCTGCGTTGATGGGCGCATTGCTCCTCACCTTCGCTGATATGTTCTCTCGTGTTGCTTTTGCGCCCGCTGAACTCCCTGTAGGTATCGTCACCGCTATCATTGGCGCGCCATTCTTTATCTATCTGCTGTTCAAACAAAAAGGGAAGATCTTGTAATGGGAAAAGTTGTACTGTCCGGTGAAGGTATCTCAATGCGTTTTGGAAAACGCAAAGTTTTGGATGATGTGGATATCAAGATTAAAGCAGGAGAAGTGACTGCGTTACTTGGCCCCAATGGAGCAGGAAAGAGTACGTTGCTCAAATTGCTCTGTGGTGAAATCCCATCCAACAATAACATTCAGTATTTTGGTAAGCATCGAGAAGAGTGGCAAGCAGGCACACTAGCCAAACATCTTGGAATGCTGCCTCAACACAGCACCTTGAGCTTCCCGTTTCTGGCGCATGAGGTGGTTGAGCTAGGCGCCATTCCACTTAACCTGCCTAACAAAGAGACTCAAACGCTAGCAAAACAATACATGGAGATGACGGATGTTGGGCACCTTGCCGAGCGCCTCTACCCTTCTCTATCCGGTGGTGAAAAGCAACGCCTGCACCTCGCACGCGTATTAGTGCAATTATCTCACTCAGGCGACGAGAAAATTTTGATGCTCGATGAGCCGACATCTGCACTGGATCTAGCCCATCAACACAATACGCTGAAGATTGCTCGCCAACTCGCAGACGAGCAGAACACCGCCGTAGTCGTGGTCTTGCATGACCTCAATTTGGCTGCTCAATATTCTGATCGCCTTGTGGTACTGCACGACGGAGGGCTGGTGTGTGACGCAACACCTTGGGAAGCTCTGACATCCGAAATGATTGAATCCGTCTACGGCTATAAGTCTTTGGTAGACAAACATCCATCACTGGATTTCCCCATGGTTTACCCAGCAGCATAAAAGTAAGGAGCGCATCAAGCGCTCCTTTTCATTGGTTGATTAAGCCGTCGCTGGACACGGTGCTTGGCGTTGCTTTTTGTTTAACTTGTAAGCGAATAGAGATAGCAATAGATACGCTAGCACTATCGCGAACAAGCAGACATAAAAAGCACTGTAGTAACTGAGTAGCTCTCCAACAATGCCAACGGCTAAACTGGCGGCTAACATACTAACGTTGAGTAAATTTGAAAACAGCGTTGATGCAGTTCCCAACCTGTCACGCATCATGTCCTGTAGCGCAACCATTCCCAACGTTGCACAACTGCCAATGAAAATGCCATTGAAGATCTGGGCAGCAATCAGCATGGCTTTGTCTGTTGCCATCAACATGGTCATAAAGAACAAACAACCACTCACCAAACCGACCGACATAACACGTACGGTACCGAACCTAGCAGCCAGCTTTCCGGCGTAGAACATGACTGGGATCTCGCACAACGCTGCCACTCCAAACAGCACTCCAAGCCAGTTTGCTTCCACTTTTAACTCCTGAGACAAATAGAGCGGCATACTGACGATGTATAAGTTGTTTGCCGCAAAGGCGAACACCACAACAAAGGCATACAACACAATCAGAAAGTTTATTGAACTAGGAGCTGTCACTTTATCTTTTTCTTCGATATCAGGCTTTACAACACTATCTGGCAGGTAGCATGCAATAACGACAATCGCTGTACAGACAATAAAGGCAGACGCAGCAAAAGAAGCATTGAAACCAAACTGTGCTTTAAGGATAAACGCCACCGGAGGGCCAAATACCCAAGCAATCGCAATCCCTGCCCGCATTATCGACAAAAAGCTGGTGCTATCTTCAAACCGACTGTCGCCATACTCTCTGCCTAGCGCAAACAATTGACCAAAAGAAGCACCACTGACACTGCCAAACAGCGTCACAACCACTATCGCTAACCAAAATTCGCGAATAAAGATAAAGCTCACCACGGTCACCAAATAGCAGCTCAACGACACAATCAGTATTCGCTTTCTTTGCCAACCCTGATCGGAGTAGCGGGCTATGACCTGCGAGACAATCACTGAGCTAACAACCGCTGTCACCATGTAAGCAGACAGCATCATTGGAGAAGCCCCTAAAGCTTCCACTATAAACAGGCTCGAAAGCGGGTAAAAAAAGGCACCACAAAGCCCAGAAATGAAGGCTGTGATTATAAAAAGTATCGCGGTTCTGTCTTTATGCATATTCTGCTCTTTATACTATCTGGAGATAGAAATTCACTTTAGAAAACCGCTTAAGTTTAAATAGTATCGTACGGCTAAATTAATAGTATTCGACCTACATCTGATACTTTTCCACCAATAGATGTATTTTCATTGACAGTTTTCGCGCAGTTTCATTAGCCTAATAAGGTGTCAGGGGAGAACTTCGAATTGAAACCGTTTATAGAAAACATCAGCAATCACCCTAGCTTTAACTGGTTGGTCAAACACTATTGTTGCGATGTTATCAAGCAAGAGTATGCCTGTGCCTGGCACTACCATTCTGAATATGAACTGGTGCTCTACCTAGATCCGCACGACGCCTTTGAAGGTAATTACTTTGCGGGCGATGCCGTAGGTAAGATCGACCACAACACACTGCTGCTGTACGGGCCGGGGTTGCCGCACATGCTAAGTGGTCGTTTGTCACGAGAGGAACAAGGCACTCATCACACCGTTGTCATCTGGTTTAAACACCAATGGCTAGAGAAACTGCAAGAGCTGATTCCAGAAGCCCATCACTTTAAACGCATATTGGCAGAAGCCGCCTACGGAGTCAGGTTTAGTAAGGAAACCGCCCAGAGAGTCCACGTCATTACTCAAGACTTAGAGCAACAATCCCTGCCAATACAGGCCGTCAGAGTCATGGAGATTGTTTTGCTCCTAGTGGAAGATCAAACTCGGCAAACCTTATCATCGACTCCCTACCATTTACACCGCTTTGAAGATGATAAAGAGTCCTATCAAAGAATTCAGCAAGCTAGGTTCTATATAGAGGAGCACTACGCCCGCCCTATTAAGGTTTCCGATCTTTGCCAACTTCTTCATATGAGTGAGAGCTCTTTGTATCGCATGTATGAAAAGCATTTTGGGGTGAGTTTTTCCGAACATTTGAAGCAGTATCGAATAGGCAAAGCGTGTGAGTTGCTCGCAAGTTCTGCAAAACCAATCGCGCTAATTGCCGAACTGACAGGTTTTCAGAATCTTTCTAACTTCAATCGCCAGTTTAAAACCATGAAAGGCATAACGCCTTCAGCATTTCGTAAGCAATTTCTGTAATACTGCCCAACTTAGGCCGTCACCTTAATCAATACGGCTCACTGACATTGACACAACAACACTACACACACCCAGACTGTTATGTTATAACATTTCGATAATTTCATAGATAACACCTGCTATGCTTTCAAAACGCTCTCTACTAGCACTCATCGCTGTCACTTGTTTTTCCATCGCTGCATTCATTCAAGTTGAAACAACCAAAGAAACACCCTCACCTGAAGTTAAAATCCCCATAGTCCCCTACCAATCTCTTCCCGATGCGGTGACTCCAAAGTTTCAACCGATGAAAGTCCACTACATCGTGAAAGTAGGTGACACATTAAGTTCAATTTTCTCAGCTTGGCATCTGCCTTATCAGACGCTACAACACATTCTAGAAGCCGATCTGGTTTCACTTAAGCTGGATACGATCAAACCCGGCGATCATTTAGAGTTCGTTATTGATAATGAAACACGCAAACTCAACGCACTGATCTTCCATGAGAGTTTGGTAGAGCAAGCAATTTACGAAAAAGACGACAGTGGGCAATTTAGCTATCGTTTTGATGAACAGCCCGGTAGCTGGCGTTCAAAGCTCTACTCTGGTGAGGTCAATGGAAGCTTCTCTGTGGCGGCGCATCGCCTAGGATTAAGCACAACGCAAATCGCAAACATCACACGAGTGTTAAGGGACAAGGTAAATTTTGCTCGTGATCTGCGCGCGGGTGATTCGTTCAACATTCTAGTTAAGGAACAGTACCTCGATGATCATAAAACAGGGAATGCCGAAATTGAGGGAATTTCCTTGTCGATGCGAAGTCACGAAATAGCCGCTTTTCTCGCTGACGATGGACGCTTTTATGACAGAGAAGGTAATAGCTTAGAACAAGCCTTTGATCGATACCCGATAACCAAAGCCTATCGCCGTATCACTTCGCCTTTTAACCCTAAAAGGAGGCACCCGGTCACAGGCAGAATTTCACCTCATAACGGCACCGATTTCGCAACGCCGGTCGGCACTCCAATCTACTCAACGGGAGATGGAAAAGTGATTGCTGTACGAAACCACCCTTATGCAGGCAAATATCTGGTTATCGAGCATAACAGCGTATACAAAACCCGTTACCTACATCTCAGCCGTTTTCTGGTTAAAAAAGGGCAACACGTGAAGAGAGGACAGAAGATCGCCCTGTCCGGAGCAACAGGTCGTTTAACGGGGCCACACCTTCACTTTGAAGTACTGGTGAGAAACCGAGCCGTTGACCCGATGAAAGCCAATCTACCGTTAGCGACTTCTATTCCTAAAAGCATGTCAGCGGCATTCACAGATCGAGTTGCCAGCTTTGACGCAAGTGTTGCCGCGCGGCAAAAGAGTCTAAAGAAAGAGGCTTAGAAAAGCAGAAGGACAAAGAGCTAGTCTCACCCGATAAATTCAGATGAGCTAAGTTCAGACTAATAGACCAGATACGAAAAAACCGCTGTATAAACAGCGGTTTTTTATCGAAAGTGGCGGAGAGATAGGGATTTGAACCCTAGATACGCTATTAACGTATGCCGGTTTTCAAGACCGGTGCTTTCAACCACTCAGCCATCTCTCCGTTGCGGGACGTATACTAGGTATTGGCATGAGTTTTGTAAAGGATTAATTTGCAGTTATCTGTTTAAGTGACGACAAACTAACCATCTGGTTTTTTGGACAAAGACGACAAAAAGAAGGCAAGTTTACTGCGTAAATACTCTAAACTGCATTTTCTAATAAAATAATGTTTTATTAGAAAACCTTTGATTTATATAAGAAATAGCGCTTTGAGATAACACATGTACGCCCGAAAGTCATTGCACATAATTGTGAAGTATTTCAAAATTAACGGGTTGACCTTTATCAATATAAGATTTCTGAGGTTTATATGAAAGTCGCAGACCTATTTAAACATCGTGGTGATAAGCAGCACTCAGAGCTCATGCAATGGGTTTCTCCTGCTGTACGTGAATATTGGGGTGAGTTTTTACACAAGACAAACAACCGCCACCTGTTTACTCGCCTCAGAGATCTGCAACGTCCAGCAGTCAACGATGAAGTGCAGGCACCTGCCGTGTCACCTAAAGCTGAGCCAAAGCCTATTGAGTTGAAGCCAGAAGCACAAAAACTGTTTGACGAACTGCAAGACAAACTTGGTGAAGTTATTCATACAGGTGACTGGCTCGACATGTCTCAGGAGCGCATTAACCAGTTTGGTCAGGTAACGGAAGATATGCAGTGGATCCACACCGATCCTGAGCGTGCTGAAAGCGAATCTCCATTCAAAACGACCATCGCGCATGGTTTTTTGACACTAGCAATGCTGCCAAAATTAACTGACAGTGTCGATCCGGACCACTCGTTATTCCCAACGGCAAAAATGGTGGTGAATATTGGTCTTAATCAGGTTCGTTTTCCGTACCCAGTTAAAGCCGATAGCCGAGTTCGTGCAGTAAGCCGACTATCGAAAATAACGCCAATTCGCAAAGGCTTAGAAATAGAGCGCGAAATTAAAGTAGAAATCGAAGGGGTTCGTCGCCCTGGTGCCGTGGTGGTATCCGTGATTCAGTTGCACTTTTAAAGACTGACCGTTTAAAAAAGGAGAGCCGAAGCTCTCCTTTTTTGTTTCCATCATTTACTGATTGGTGTGTAGCCATACTCGCTGATCAGAGCTTTGGCTTCTTTACCTTTCAGGTACTGGATAAAAGACTGAGCATCTTTACCTAAGTTTGCTTTTTTGTATAACACAAGAAACGGACGTGAAAGCTCATACTTGCGGTTAGCAATCGTCTGGCTGCTCGCTTCAACACCTTCAAATTGAATCGCCTTGATTGAGCTGTCGACAGAACCAGTCGATATGAATCCAATTGCCTGCTTATTGTGGTTCACAATGGTCTTCACCATGCTGTTGCTATTGACCACTAAGTTGTCTGGGTTGATATCAGAGACCTGACGACCGTTGACGATCTTAGTTAATCCAAGCAGGCTCTCGAAGCTGTAACGCGAGCCTGAAGACGCTTCACGCGTTACCACGGCAATTTTCTGATCGGCACCACCTATCTCTTTCCAGTTTGTGATTTTGCCTTTATAGATATCAAACAGCTGCTCACGGCTCACGTTCTGAACCGGATTCGACTTGTTCACGACAACCGCCAAACCATCAAACGCCAATGGAGTTACTGTGAGAGTTTCATCCTGCTCGCTCTCCGTCAGGTATCTTGAACTCATCCCGATGTCAGCCACGCCCTTTTTAAGCAAAGTGATACCAGCTGAAGAACCGATGCCCTGAACGGCAATATAAGTATCAGGGTGAGTGGTGTTGAAATCTTCTGCCAAAACGTCCATTACGCGTGCCACGGACGTTGAACCAGACACATTGACTTCACTCGCTAGCGCAGGAAAAGTGAGTAAGGAAGAGGACAATATTGCCGCCAGCGCAACACGAATCATAATAATCTCCAATCTGATGCGGATAAGTTAACTGGCGCTATCATATTTCGATTAGATGACATTTTTGTGAAAACCTATGCAGACTCTTCATATTCTTGTACATACTATGAATAGGTTAGCGGAAATAATGGAGCCGGTATGGGACTGGTCAGTTTGCTGCAAAAACAAGTAGAGAGCCGCGCACAAGTCATTTGTGAACAGCGTAATAAAAGCTTGCCTGCCGAGTTAGGTAAAGCGAGTTATGAAGTGACGGATAACGGAGTCGTGTTCATTAAACAGCACTTTTTGCTGGATTCAGCCCATTGTGACTACATGTTGCCTGTGGCTAAAGTGCAATGGAACGATGAACACAGTACATGGCTGCTATTTATGGCTGACGAATTGAAAGAAGAGAATTGGTTGCCCTACCCTTATCTAGCACAAAGCCATGATCTTACAGCCATTATGCGTGAAGTGGACAAAGATCCTAAATCAGTATTCTGGGAAGACTAATCTATACTTAGTCTAATTTAATCATAAAATCACGATCAAAAAAGGGCGCTTTGAGCGCCCTTTTGTTTATCAAGAATCGAATTATTCCGCTGGTGTTTCTGCCGCTTCAGGTGCCTTTACGTCTTCAAAGACTTGAGTTGGCTTCGCGACAATACTGCGTGTTTCTTGGTTTACATCATTCAATACCAATTCAACCACATCACCCAAACGATAGATAACTTCCTTATCGATAGATACAGTACCCGCTTCACCATTACATTCTAGACGTTCTTTGTTTGCCAGAATCAAAGAGCCTGGAACAAACGCCGCGGCACCATTTTCAATCAGGCGAACGCGAATGCCTGCGCGAGACACGTCAAAGATTTCGCCATTAAATACCGTCTCTTTTGCCGGTTCTTCAGCTAACGTGCGGGCATACAACCAATCACCAACATTGCGCTCTGCAATCTTATGGTGTTTACGATGCAGTGCGAGTTCTTCGCCAACACTTTCATCCGCTGTTTGTACAGGCGCTTTACCTAGAATGTGTGCTTTCAGCATACGGTGGTTAATCATGTCACCGTACTTACGAATTGGAGAGGTCCATGTTGCGTACAGCTCTAAGCCCATTGCATAGTGAGACAAAGGTTGGTTACCAATTTCGCTGTAAGCTTGGTATTTACGGATACGGTTATCGAGGTAACTTGTCTCTTGTTTTGCCAACCAGCGACGAAGTTCCGCAAATCCTTCCAGAGTCACCACACTTTCAGCAGTAAACGGCAACTCACCTTCAGGGTTAACCAGCTCAATCACGTCAGCGATCTTTTCTGGTTTGAAACCTGCGTGAGTATTAAATACACCTGAATCAAAGCTTGCCTTCAGCGCTTTACCTGCACAGATGTTTGCCGTAATCATAGACTCTTCAACCAAGCGATTCGCCGAGCGACGCATGTCAGCATGGATAGCCACGACATCGTTGTCTTCACTTAACTCAAACCGGTAGTCAGGGCGATCTGGGAACACTACTGCGTGTGTTTCACGCCACTCAGCGCGAGCTTTAGAAAATTCGTACAAGTCACGAACAATTTCAGCAATCTCTTCCGTAGGCTGCCACGCTTCAGATTGACCTGTTTCAAGCCAATCAGATACATGGTCATAAGCCAGGCGTGCGTGAGATTTGATGTTCGCAGCGAAGAACTTAACGTCATCGCCAATAACACCATCTTTGCTGATTGTTACAGTACAGCAAAGTGCCGGACGTTCTTCGTTCTCGATAAGAGAACAGAGTTCATCAGCCAAATCACGCGGTAGCATCGGGATGTTACGACCCGGTAGATAAATGGTAAAGCCACGCTCTCGGGCGACCTTGTCCATATCACTGTCCGGCGTGATATAAGCCGTTGGATCGGCAATCGCAATTGTCAGCTCAAAATCGCCAGATTCAGTCTTCTTCGCGTACAGTGCATCGTCCATATCTTTGGTTGATTCACCATCGATAGTCACAAACGGCACATGCGTCATGTCGACGCGTTCTAATTCCGAGTCATCTTTGATTTCCCAGTTGTCGATACCTGCAGGTTCACTGTTTGGTAAATCATTTTGCGCTAACGTTACCCACCAAGGTGCGATTTTGTCGTCCGCATCAGTGATCTTCTCTGAAATTTCGACAAAAAAGCCGTTATCGCCTTTCAGTGGGTGGCGAATTAAATGCGCAACAACCCAGTCACCTTCTTTAAAGTCGTCACTTTTCAGGCCTTTTTTGACCCTAGCTTTCAAAGAGAGTTTTTTAAGCTGTGGGTAATCAGGCGCAACATTCAGTTTGCCTTTAAACAATTTAACGCGGCCGATAAAGCGAGTAACGCCTTGTTCCAACAGCTCTTCTGGCTCCGCCACTTCGCGCTCTTTTTCCGTGCGAATGATGGCTTTTACTTTGTCACCATGCATGCATTTTTTCATGTATGGCGGCGGAATAAAGAAGCTGGTCTTGCTGTCGACTTCTAAGAAACCAAAGCCTTTTTCAGTCGCTTTGATCGTGCCTTCCTTCTTCGGAAGGGTTTCCTGGATTTGCTGCTTAAGTTGAGCCAGTAGAGGGTTATCTTGGAACATTTTAACTTCTAACTAATTCGTTCTTTATTCCGAATGCCAAACGCATGCGGCGCTATGTTGTCCCCAAGTCAATAAGCTTTCGTCACGAGGTAGTGACGAGCCCATTTTTGGGAGTCAATCTATTGCGCCACATGGTACTAGGTAATGTGCTGAATGTATATTGCAGAAGCGTTTTATCATCGATTGTTCATACTAAAACCGCAATCACAACGCTTTGAGATATCGCTATAGAAAACGCCGTTAATTAAACTTATGGTGAGTGAGCATCTCCACCACATTTCGCGCTGCCCGCGCAGCATTGTGTACCCCGCCCCAATCCTCTACATCGGTGTGGTAGGCTTCACCGGAAAAGAACACTTTATCCTTCACAGGTTTAAACAATTTTGACGGCCAGCGATACGATGCGCTGTCGGCGAGGTACGCCCCCATCACAAAAGGTTCCTCATTCCAATTTTGAACTGTGTGCTTCACATAACCATTGCGAACTTGCTCACCATAAACAGGGGTCAATTCGGAAAGGATTTGATTGATCAGATCAACGTCATTGAGACTTTGATAGCGACGTGCCTGCTCTCCAACGGCAAAAAAGCCCATCACGTGCTTAGAGCTCTTATGGCCATAAGCAGCATCGTAATAAAGATACTGGCCTTCATCAGTCTCGCTATCGGGAAAGGTTAAAAACGTCGGATAGAAGTGGTTCTTAAATTCAATAAACACCTTAATTCCTCCCCAGAACGCAGCTTGATTGATCGCATCTCGCTTGTAATCTGGAAGTGGGGGGAGAAAGCGAAGGCGTTCATTGCGAAGGATTGGCAGTGGAACAGTGACGATAACAACATCAAAGTTGTGATGCTTCTGTCGGCTATCGGTCAGCACTACGCCCGCGTCAGCATAGTTTACTTGAGTAATCTCAGTGTCGAAGAGTAGATTAGATTTAATTTCTGGTAACAGATACTGCTCAAAGAAGCCAAGCCAACTGCTGTTGGTAAATCTTGCATCCTGATAGTCTCCGATTTCGCCCTCATAGAGGTTTCCATCTTCAAAATAAGCAATTTTGGCCGTTTTTGGATATGGGCTAAGCCGAACATTAACTGGCTTTTGAGCGATACGATCGAGTTCACTTGGCGCGACATGCAGCCATTCTGCACCCAATGATAAGGGAAAGTCAGCGAATGTGTTTTCTTCTTTGATTCGTCCCCCAATTCTTGATGAAGCTTCGAATAAGGTATATTCAACACCAAGTGCCTTGAGCAGATAACCAGTACACATTCCAGCAGCACCAGCCCCAATGATACCTACCCTTTTGTTTTTCAGTTGTAACTTGAGCGCTGCATTTAACGGGAATGCAGCGCTAATGCCGAGCAAACCGCAAAGTTTATTAAAGCTTCTCCTATCCATTGATTTACCTATCCGTTTCGAAAGTTAATAACGACTATTTTGCGCGCTAATAGATTCAAATATTCACTATTTTTGGTCATTGAATACTCGCTTTAATCAATAGTGAGAAAAATATGTGATGTATTTCAATTTTTTCTGGCTTTTTTTGTGCATTTAGGGAATAATTCCGCCCCCTTAGATATGTCCCTAGCGGCTTGATGCGATTTACGACTTATCCGCATCTGAACGGATTCAGCAAAGAACTGGATTGGTAATGGAATTGGTAGAGCTCGTGGGACCTTTTGTTGACATTAATTTAGTAGGATCCCAATGACAGATTCTGTAATTCAGTTTAGCGACTTAGCGCTTAACGACTCTATCCTTTCTGCACTTGACGGAATGGGTTTCGTTTCACCAACTCCAATTCAGGCAGCGGCTATCCCACACCTGATGGAAGGTACTGACGCACTAGGTAAAGCTCAAACTGGTACCGGTAAAACGGCAGCTTTCTCTCTACCACTTCTGAACAAGCTTGAGCTTTCTCAGCGTAAACCACAAGCCATCGTTCTAGCGCCAACTCGTGAGCTAGCGATTCAGGTTGCTGCTGAAATAAAGAACCTTGGTCAAAACATTTCTGGCCTTAAAGTGCTTGAAATCTACGGTGGTGCATCAATCGTTGACCAAATGCGTGCACTTAAGAACGGTGCTCACATTGTTGTTGGCACACCAGGTCGTGTTCAAGACCTTATCAACCGTGAACGTCTGCACCTAGACGAAGTACACACATTCGTTCTTGATGAAGCGGATGAGATGCTAAACATGGGCTTCGTCGACGACGTAACTGAGATCATGGAGCACGCTCCTGAATCAGCACAACGTGTACTTTTCTCTGCAACTATGCCTCCAATGCTGAAAAACATTGTTGAGCGCTTCCTACGTGATCCTATCACTATCGACGTTGCAGGTAAAAACCACACTGTAGACAAAGTAGAGCAGCAGTTCTGGGTTGTTAAAGGTGTAGAGAAAGACGAAGCAATGTCTCGTCTTCTAGAAACAGAAGAGACTGACGCATCAATCGTATTCGTACGTACTCGTCAAGATACTGAGCGTCTTGCTGATTGGCTATGTGCTCGCGGCTTCAAAGCGTCTGCACTACACGGTGACATTCCTCAGTCTCTACGTGAGCGTACTGTTGATCACATCAAACAAGGTGTTATCGACATCCTAGTTGCGACTGACGTTGTAGCACGTGGCCTTGACGTTCCACGTATCACACACGTATTTAACTACGACATCCCATTCGATGTTGAGTCTTACATCCACCGTATCGGCCGTACAGGTCGTGCTGGACGTAAAGGTAAAGCGATCCTTCTAGTTCGCACTAACCAAATTCGTATGCTTCGCACTATCGAGCGCGTGACTAAGTCTTCAATGGAAGAGATTCAACTTCCACTACGTGACAAGGTCGCAGAAGCTCGTCTAGTTAAACTTGGTGCTGAGCTAGAGCAAGAGAAAGAACACAAATCTCTTGAGAAATTCGGTGAGCTTGTAGAGAAGTTACAAGACACACTAGAGATTGACGCAGCAACGCTTGCAGCAATCCTACTGAAGCGCCAGCAAGGCAAACGCCCTCTATTCTACATTGGCGAAGACCCAATGATTGAAGCTATTGAGCGTGACAAGCAACGCCGTAAAGAGCGTCGCGAAGGTGGCCGTGATGGTCGTGGTCGTGACCGCAACTTCAACAACCAAGACTGGGATACTTACCAGCTTCAGGTTGGTCGTGAGCAAGGCGTTCAGGTTAAAGATATCGTTGGTGCATTGGCAAACGAGCTTGGCCTAGTTAAAGGTTCAATCGGTGCGATTAAACTAGCACAAGGCGAGACTTACGTTCAGCTACCAAAAGCAATGTCTTCTGAAACGGCTAGCAAACTACGCAAACTACGCATCCGTCAGAAACAAGTAGATGCCGTAGTATGTGACTTCAACGATTTCCGTGAACCACGTCGTGGCGGCGGTCGTGATGGCGGTGGTCGTCGTGACGGTGGTTACCGTGGTAACCGTGACGGCAATCGCGAAGGCGGCTACCGTGGTAACCGTGAAGGCGGTCGTGGTGGACGCGAAGGTGGTCGTCGTGATGGCGAACGTCGCTTCGATCGTAACCGTGGTGGCGATCACCGTGGTAACTACCGTGGCGAGCGCGGTCATGGCCGTGACCGTCGCAGCGAAGCTTAATTAGCTAGCATTCTAGAAGCCCCACCAGCGCAAGCTCGTGGGGCTTTTTGTTATCCTGTGTTAATCAATAGGTAGCCAATGAGAGGGAGGCTTTAATCCCCAGCGATGCATCTCTGTTGTCGAATAAATAGCTCGACCCTGCTCACCAATAGTGATCGGAATTTGATCGGCTCTTTCACCATCTAATATCCGGTTGATCAGAGTGCCCGCCTGTTTACCTTGGCTTTCTCCGAATAAGACAACTCCACCGCTTGTTTTCCCAGCGCCGACTGAAAAATCCCAGAAAGAAAATAATGGAATCGTTGAATGCTCATTAGTCCACTGCAACACCAGATCAGAAGGCACACTCTCACCCCCTTCGTCAATCAAGGTATGGTATAAACCAATGATAATGAAGGCCACACCATCAGCTTCAGCACCCATAATTGCCGCTTCCCATTCACTCCGAGTCGACAATAATAAAATTTCCGTTTCTATACCGAGATTATCTTTGATCATCTCGTACTGCCGTTGAATGTGCTTAGCCGCAATTTTAGAAGTCACCCCTGAGTCAAACATCACGCGGACTTTAAAATATCGCTCTGGATGGATGAAACTAAGATCACCAAGACTTTTAATATAAAGCGGGAGCTCTAACACGCCAGTAATCTTGGCTTCGCCTCGATATTGGTACAGAAGGTAACGAGGGTTGGAGTTAACCCCTAAAAACACAATAGAAATAGGCTCTTTATATAGTCTAGGTAACATGTAATTCAACGCGTTATCGTCACCTAAGACCACAACGTCAGGCTGCAAACTGTAATAGTACGACAGAGCTTCATCAGCTTTTGATTCAAATTGCTCTTTAGGGAGACGTTTGGTGTCCATTTGAAATCGATGTAGCTGCGCTGTGCTGGTCAATACTTCCTCAATCCCTTTCACGTAGCTCGCATCCCAAGGATACTCAGCATGATAGCTCTCTATAAGTAGCACTTTTTCCGCTTGGGCCAAACTGCAATGCAGTAGCAACAAAAACGTCAGTACTCTCATAGAACCCCCTTAAAATTACATTTCATACTTTAGTTTAGGATTGAAAACTATCTTTGGTATGAATAGGTCGTTATAAAAGTTAATCAGTGCAGGCTATACTCAAGTAAAAACACGACTTTAGAGTCCTATGAGCCGCAGCAAAAAAGTAGAAGAAAGCATAAATAACCCTTTGTATAGCCGAATTGGTCGCCGCATCATCCTACTCATGGTGACATTGAGTAGTGTAGTAACACTGCTTACCACTTTGTTGCAGCTATCTTGGGACTATGAAAAAGAGTTTAGTGATGTCGACCAAAGACACATTGAGATACGCGACGTCCATGCCAGCTTGTTGGCTTCTTCCCTTTGGTCTTTCGATTTAGTCGTCCTTCAGGAAAGACTCGATGGATTAGTCAACCTTCCTAAAATTGACTACCTCGAAGTCCATTCTGGAAATTACACCTTCAACTCAGGAAAAGAAGTTAAAGGCAATGTCGTCAAAGCTACTTATTTACTTACCTATCGCGATCCTGAAGATGGTCATACTGAAGATATTGGTTCAATTTATGTCGAATCAAACGCACAGGAAATCTATGACTATCTGATTCAACAGTTTATTTCCACACTTCTTCTCAATGCTTTTAAAACGCTACTCGTTTGTTCAGTGATGCTGTTTATTTTTCACGCTAGTGTTAACCGTCGTGTCTTCCAGATCGCGCAGTATTTGAGAGCATTTAATCCGCGTCATCCGAGTCCCCCATTGGTTTTGGAGCATACTCGTTGGATCACAGAAAAAAATGACGAACTGGACTGGCTGGGAGAAGGCGCTAATAAGATCAGTAACAACATTACTCTGCTCTACAACAGTATTAAAAGCGAGCAAGAACGCTTGGCAGACTTCACGCATGTGTCGTCGGATTGGTTGTGGGAAACCAATGATCTTGGTCAGCTTATTTATTGCTCTGAACCAATGAAAGAAACGCTTGGCCTAACTGCGGTTAATGGCCTCAGCTTTTCTGACATAGAAGATTTGCATGACTCGACAGGCCTACATCAGGCAATTGCTAGGCGGAATGATTTCACGCAAGTCGAAGAAAGTGTAACCATCAACAGCATCACCCTACATCTTTTGTTCCAAGCTAAAGCGCGTTATGAAAATAGCCAGTTTTTAGGCTTTAGAGGCACGGCCATCAATATTACTGAACTGAAGCTGACACAAATTGAGCTTGAAGAACTGAACCAAAATCTGGAACGCATGGTCGCTTCAAGAACACTCGACCTAAAGCAAAGTATGGAACAACTGCAAGAAACTCAGGACAAGTTGGTTGAGTCAGAAAAACTCGCGGCCTTAGGCGGTTTGGTGGCAGGTGTTGCTCATGAAGTTAACACACCATTAGGTATCGCCGTAACCGCAACTTCAGTAATAAGAGATGTAACCAGCGAACTCAACTCAGCCTTCGCAGCTCAGACTCTAACCAGTACACAATTTGAGACACTGATGAAACGCATGTCTGACAGCAGCCAAATGCTCGAACATAACCTCAGCCGTGCAGCAAAATTGGTGAAGGATTTCAAACAAACCGCCGTCGATCAGGTATCCGAAGCTCGTTCTCAATTCAACGTTATGCAAGTATTGGAGGCACTGTTAGCTAGCTTGCATCCTGAAACTCGTAAGATCCCCGTTGAACCTAGATTAGCGGGTGACCGGACTATTTTGATGAACAGCTTACCAGGTGTGCTAACTCAAATTATCTCTAACCTCGTTATGAACAGTATCAACCACGCCTTTGATAACCAACCTCAAGCGGAGATCACTATCTCATTCTACCAAGTAGATGAATCAATAATCGTTGAGTACCGCGATAACGGCAGTGGCGTGGACGCCTCATTGCATCAGAAGATTTTTGAACCTTTCTACACTAGTAAACGCGGGTTGGGTGGCTCTGGATTGGGGCTTAACTTGGTGTTTAACCTAGTGAAGCAAAAGCTCCAAGGAGAGCTGGAATTCAACTCTCAACCAGGTGAAGGGGTGTATTTTAAACTCACACTTCCAGAAAATTTACCTATGGAAGATGAACACTAACGTTAGAAAATTAATCTGGTAGGGAATTGCGAATTTCAATAAACTCATCCCAATGTAAGATGAGCAGCTCAACCAATTCAGGTTCGAAATGCTTACCTTTTTGGGCAACCAGCTCTAACATAATGTCTTCATCACTCCAAGGCTCTTTGTAGCTGCGTTTTGCCCCTAGTGCATCAAACACATCGGCTAAAGCGGTAATACGACCCGTTACGGGTATATCTAGGCCAGATAAACCATTCGGATAGCCTGTCCCGTCCCACTTTTCATGGTGATAACCGGCAATTTCCTTAGCAACAGTAATCAAGCGACGCTTAGATTTGCTGAGAATATCCACGCCATAATCAACGTGTCTCTTCATGATCTCCCACTCTTCCGCATTGAGCTTACCGGGTTTGTGAAGGATCGAATCAGGTACCGCGACCTTACCTACATCATGTAATGGTGAAGCGTGCTTGATGACAGATGCATCTGATTCACTTAAACCATACAGTAGAGCCAGTTTTTCACAGAATAAAGAGACTCGTTGAACATGAGCACCTGTTTCTTTACTCCGCGCTTCCACTGCATTAGCAAGGGTGTAAACCAACTCTTTAGAAGTTTCGCGAATATCCAACATTAGGCTGAGATTTTCAAAGGTTAAACCTATGTTCTGCATGTAAATCTCAAGCAACTGCATGTCCAATTCTGTAAGCTCACGCTTAACATTCACATATAAAATACAGTCTACGCCTTGTTCATCATGCGTATACAACACGTAGGCATCACCAAACTTCTCTGACTTTTGTGCTTCAAATACACGCTTACAACGCTCAGACACTTCTACCGGAAGCTTTTCAAAAGCACACTCACTATAGAAATCAACAAAATCACCAGTCGCAGCAAGCGTTAAGGCTCGCGACTCTTCGCCATTTGGTCGAGGTTGAACAATGCAGTATAGAGCGGACTGATCCAGCTTAAGCAGCGAGGTCAATTGCTCTAGCACGGAGGTAGCATAGGTCTGAAGAGTGGTGGTGTTTTGAACATACGCCGAAGCTTCAATCACTTTACTAAGTCCCTTCTTTTGTTGCTCAATCAGGCAAAGGTCGCGATAGGAACGAAGCATAGAATAAAGTAAGGTTTTGAGTTTTTGCGTAGTTAATTCAGTTTTTTCTTTGTAGTCATCAATTTCATATTCACGAATGACGGTATCTTCTGGAGCCTGACCCGCCTGCCCTGTTCGCAGAACGAGACGGACTAAGCTGTTACCAAGCTCTTCACGGACGTACTTAACCAGCTCCAGACCCGCGTGCTCTGTTTCCATAACCACATCAACAAGCGCGAGAGCGATGTCATCTGAATTCTGAAAAATACCTTTAGCTTCCGTTGCGGAAAAAGCGGATATCAGTTCCAGATGTCTACCTTCAAACTCAAAATCAGAAAGGGCCAGCTTAGTGACTTGATGCATTTGCTCATCGTCATCAATCAACAATACTTTCCATGGGGAAGCCAACCGCTCTGCTGAGTCTTGTTCACTGGTCGCAGGTTGCTGTGACTGTCGATGGTCTGCAAACAATTCCATTTCTTGTCTAACCCCTATTACTATTTCTCTAACTTAAGGTTTAGCACAAACTTATAAAAAAAGTGTAAATGGCACTCAATATGCAGTTCTAGTCCACAAAAATTAATTTAAAAATTCGCACTAAAAAAGCTGTGGAAACTTAAAGGCTTGCGATAGTTCTAGGAGAGCGCACGAACCGTTTTACGTTCGATTAAAGTCGGCTCGAGTTGGACAACTTGCGGTTCCGTCTCTCCACCGTCCAGTTTTTTCAACAACGCTTCCACTGCTGCCTTACCTAAACGGTATTTGGGCTGATGGATTGTTGTCAGTGCCGGAGTCATGAATTTAGAGATTTGAATATCGTCATAGCCGATGATCGATAAATCTTGAGGTACGCGAATACCTTTTTCGTTGGCAGCATTAATCACGCCCATTGACATCATATCGTTACAAACAAAGATGGAACTTGGCAGCGGTCCTTTCGCGTGCATCTTATTAAAAGCGTCGTAGCCGCCTTCACATTCAAAGTCAGATTCAATAATCCAATTTGGGTTGAATTCTAAATCCGCTTCTATTAATGCGCGTTTGTAACCTTCATAACGCATCTGAGCCTGATGCTTCACTAACGGACCAGTAATACAGCCGATGTCCTTATGGCCTGATTCAATCAGGTGCTTAGCTGCAATATAGCCACCACGCAATGAGTTGTCCTGAATCTTATCACTGGTGAACAACATCGGGCCCCAGTCCATCACAACCACCGGAATATCAGGGTATTTCTCAAACACGTCAATGCGTTCGCCTTCTAAGGAAGAACACATGAGAATCAAGCCATCGACGCGTTTTTGCAGCAAGGTGTTAATTGACTCACGCATGCGCTCATTATCACCTTCGGTGTTGCACAGAATGAGGTTATAACCTTGTTGATAGCAACTGCGTTCAACCCCCTTAACCACTTCGCCAAAGAATGGGTTTGTAGAGGTCGTTACTAACATGCCAATGGTTTTGGTACGATTAATTTTAAGGCTACGGGCGAGCGCGGAAGGCGTATAGTTGAGTTCCTGAGCGGCTTTGTTCACCCGCTCAGAAATTTCTTCACTTACATAACGAGATTTATTAATGACATGGCTGACAGTTGAAGTGGAAACACCGGCGAGCCGGGCAATATCTTTCATTGTAGCCATGTAATTATCTCCTTATAATTGACTAATTATGTTGCTCCAGAAAAGCGTCAACTTCATCTCGACTAGGGATTGAAGTCTGTGCGCCAAAGCGTGTTACGGAAATGGCTGCGGCAGCATGAGCAAACTTTATCGCAGATTCTAGAGGCAAATCTTCTAATAAACCAGTGACCAAGGCCCCATTAAAGGTATCGCCTGCAGCTGTTGTGTCTGTTGCTTCGACTCTGAAGCCTAGGATTAGTTCACCACGTCCATTCTGACTTAGCCATACCCCTTTAGCTCCGAGCGTAATCAACACGATTTCAATACCTTTACGGTGAAGCGCATTTGCTGCTTCTTGTGCTGACTCATTATCTGTTACCGTCACACCAGTAAGCACTTCTGCTTCAGTCTCATTTGGGGTAATCACATCAATACAAGCAAGCAGCTCATCCGATAACTCACGCGCTGGCGCTGGATTAAGGATGATGTTAGTTCTTGACGCTTTCGCGACTTGAGCAGCTTTTTCAATACCACACATTGGTGTTTCCAACTGCATAAGCAGATAGTTGGCCTGACGAATTCGCTCTAAATCAACCTCAATCGCGTCTTCAGTCAACTTCGCATTCGCCTCTGCGGAGATACAAATACTGTTCTCACCGCTTTCAGCTACCTGAATCATGGCAATTCCGGTCGGACAATTTGGCTGCATTTTGACGCCAGCAATGTTGATGTTGTCCATTTTGAAGTTTTCACGAATATTGATACCAAACGCATCATCACCAACGCAGGCGATGAATCCTGTGTCTGCGTTTAATCGGGCTGCCGCAACGGCTTGGTTTGCCCCTTTACCACCTGGGATAACTTGATAGTTGCGACCATGCAACGTCTCGCCTGGGCGAGGAAAAGAAGGCACTTGGAGAACATGGTCAGCGTTAACACTACCTAATACCACTAACTTATTCATACGGTTATCCTCGGTTCAATTGAACCTTACTAATTTGGAACGGGAGTAATAAGTTTGCGCTCTCGCAAAAGCGCAAGCTTATTTGCCCTCCACCCCGAAACGACAGATTAAAATGAGGAGAAGGGCAAAATTCACATTACTTAGTGATTACTTTCAGAGGGACTGGGATGTACTCTTCAACAGACTCACCTTTCAGTACTTTGTCTGCAGTTTCGATACCTAATGAACCGATAAGATCTGGCTGCTGTGCCACTGTCGCAGCCAGTTTGCCGCGGTTAACTGCAGCGATACCATCATCGGTTCCATCGAAACCAACGATCATCACATCTTTACCAGAGGCCTGTACAGCACGCAATGCGCCGAGCGCCATCTCATCATTTTGGGCAAATACCGCTTGTACATTTGGATTCGCAGCAAGCAAGTTTTCCATTACGTTTAGGCCTTTGGTGCGGTCGAAATCAGCTGGCTGGCTGGCCAGTAGTTCCATCTCACTACCCTTCACTGCGTTCATGAAACCTTCGCCACGTTCACGTGCAGCCGACGTGCCCGCAATACCTTCTAGCTGAATAACTTTCGCTTTTTCACCCACTTTTTCCATGATGAAATGACCCGCCATTTCACCGCCGACTACGTTATCTGAAGCGATGTGACTTACAACGTCACCACGGCTTGCACCTCGGTCTAGAGTCAGTACAGGAATGTCAGAGCGGTTTGCCATGCGAATCGCATTTGAAACAGCATCAGAATCTGTTGGGTTGATCAGAATCGCCTTTACGCCACGTACTGTCAGGTCTTCAACGTTAGACAGCTCTTTACTTGGGTCATTTTGTGAGTCCAGAACAATCAGGTCATAGCCCAGCTCTTTCGCTTTTGCTTCTGCGCCATCTTTCATCGTAACGAAGAAAGGGTTGTTCAGCGTCGACAGTACGATAGCCACCGTATCTTGCGCCTGTGCTGAAATAGAGACGGTGGATGAAAGAAGTGCAGCAGAGATAAGAGTTGCGAGTTTTTTCATTGTGTTTAGTCCTTGTGTAGGGTGGCTCGGAGTACTTTCCTCCAAGCCTTTTTTTGAATTACTTATTCTTGTTGTCGACCAGTACAGCCAGCAGAATAACCACGGCTTTAGCAATCATCTGGTAGTAAGATGAAACGTCGAGCAAGTTCAGAGCGTTGTTTAGGAAGCCGATGATGAGTGCACCGATTAACGTGCCCATGATTCGACCTTTACCACCCATTAAGCTAGTACCACCGAGTACAACGGCTGCGATGGCATCCAGTTCATAGCCCACACCAGCGGTTGGCTGAGCAGAAGAAAGACGAGATGTGATAATGATGCCTGCCAGTGCCGACAGCAGGCCACATATAGCGTAGACACCAATCTTAACGCGATCGACGTTGATGCCAGATAGGCGTGTCGCAGATTCATTACCACCTAATGCATACACATAGCGGCCAAAGCGCGTGTGGTTAAGTAGGTACCAGGCCGCAGCGAAAACGATGACCATCAACCATACTGGAACCGGAATGCCCAAAGCGTAACCTGTACCAAACCATGCGAAAGCATCAGCGGTATCGGTAAAGCCAGTCGAAATTGGACGGCCATCGGTGTAAACCATAGTAACACCACGCAACAAGGTCATGGTCACCAGTGTTGCGATAAATGCTTGTACCTTGCCTTTGGCGATAATGATACCGCTGATCGCACCCAGTGCAGCACCGGCAAACAAGGCCGTTGGAACCGCCACCAATACAGGCACTTCCAAAGCGATTAAACTGGCAGCAAAAGCACCACATAATGCCAGAACCGAGCCGACACTCAGATCAATACCTGCGGTCAAGATAACCAAGGTCATACCTACCGCAATAATTGCGTTTACTGAGGTCTGACGCAGAATGTTAAGAATGTTATCGACCGTAAAAAAGTTGGGATTAAGGAACGATACAACAACAATCAGGAAGATAAGTGCAATGAGCGACTTTTGTTCAATCAGCCACTCTTTGCTGAACAGCTTCTTGCTGCCCGCTTCGTTTGGTTTGCTCATGGTATTAGTACTCATGCTGCTTCCTCATTTATTTCTTTGCCTACTGCACACGCCAACAACTTCTCCTGATCGGCGTCTTTGGCATCAAACTCACCACTAATGCGGCCTTCATGCATCACAATGATACGGTCGCTCATTCCCAACACTTCCGGCATTTCTGAAGAGACCAGAATGATACTCATGCCATCGGCTTTGAATTTGTTGATGAGCTGGTAAATTTCTTTCTTTGCACCGACATCGACACCACGAGTGGGTTCGTCAAGGATCAGTACTTTAGGTTTAGTCATCAGGCCTTTCGCTATCGCCACCTTCTGCTGGTTACCACCAGATAGGTTTCCAATGATCTGATCGCGAGTTGGAGTCTTGATGTTGAAGAGCTTGATAAAGTCTTCTACGGCAACCACTTCATCGCTATGCTGAATTCGACAACCTTTGGTCAATTTATCCAGAGAGCTAAGCGACATGTTCTCTTTTACTGACAAGCCCAAGACTAAGCCGTCACCCTTGCGGTCTTCAGAGATGTAAGCAATGCCGTTTGCAAGACCATCTTGTGGGCTCACAGGGTTGATGGTTTTGTTATTCAGATTGATTACGCCACGCTCACTAGGCAGAGCACCATAGATGACTTTCATCAATTCAGTTCGACCAGCCCCCATCAAACCCGAGACACCGAGTATCTCACCGCGCTGGAGTTTAAAGCTGACGTCGTGAACGCCAGAGCCTGTCAACCCAACCACTTCAAGACAGATGTCACCGTGTTGAACGTCAATACGTGGATATTGCTCTTCCAGCTTACGGCCAACCATCATCTCAATCAGTCCATCTTCGTCGGTAGACGCTACTGCGCACTCTCCAATGAACTTTCCGTCACGAAGCACTGTGATGTCATCGCAGATTTCAAAAATCTCTTTCAGACGGTGAGAGATGTAAACAATGCCGCAGCCCTGCTCACGTAATTCTCGAATCACGGCAAACAAAGACTCGGTTTCGGTATCCGTCAGTGCATCGGTCGGCTCATCCATAATGATGACTTTCGACTCAAACGACAGTGCTTTAGCAATCTCTACCATCTGCTGTTCACCGAGGCTGAGCTCGCCTAACAGTTGTTTAGCACTGTGCTTTACGTTCAGTCTTGCTAACAATTTGTCCGCTTCAGCGTACATTTTGTCCCACTGAATTCGACCCATCGCGCCTGTAAACTCTCGGCCAAGGAAGATATTTTCTGCAATCGTGAGTTCAGGGATCAGGTTTAGCTCTTGGTGAATAATGCTGATTCCCGCTTCCTGCGAATCACGCGGGCCATTGAACGCTGCTGGTTGGCCTTGGTAATGAATGCTACCTGAATCTTTGCTGTAGATTCCCGTCAACACTTTCATCAGCGTTGACTTGCCCGCACCGTTTTCACCCATCAAAGCCATCACTTTACCGGGATAAACGTTCAGGCTCGCTTTATCCAAGGCTTTAACGCCGGGGAAAGCTTTCTCAATCTCACTCAGTTGTAGAATAGCTTGAGTCATAATTGGTCCTCAGTCTCAAACGGCTTAAAACACAACACCAGCTTGAAAAATTACATTGGCGTAAGGCGTACACTCACCCGTTCTTACTACGGCACGGCTTTGCTGAGTGCGCGTTTTGAATTCTTCATGTGGTACATAAACCACCGAAATAGATTTTCCTGTCTGCGCTTCTTCAGCACGCAGCTCAGCAATCAGAGTTTCATGATGCGCAGGACTGACGGAGGCAAACTCTTCAGCGATGATCACCCCTTCTATTTGCGACTCTGAAAGAATCACTCGCACTGTTTCCAAAAAGCTTGGCACGCCGTGAGTCAACGCAAGATCTACACGTTGCACCTGCTCGGGAATTGGTAAGCCTGCATCACATATCGTGATTTCATCAGTATGGCCTAGTGTCGCCACGAGGTAAGAAAGTTCAGAGTTTATCAGGGTACTTTTTTTCATTTCATCGACCTATCGATTACACGTTCAAACTGCGTTGAGTTTCTATTTCACACTGCATTCGCTATTAACAAAAAACTCATCGAAACGTTTCGATGAAATCATAATCGTTGACTTCAGTTTTGCGAGTCACTCATCTTTAGAGTGTGAAACGGATCCTTAATTGATGGTTTTGACAGCCCCAAACAGTGACATCATTCACCAAATTTGATGTGTTTTTTAACGCAGCAGGCGGTTGATTCAGCCGTAAATAACACACTTGAGACGTAAATTTGGGTATAGTGGCGCAAACAAAAAACTGAGAGAAACGATGAAAAGAATAGTTTTCGTTCTTGCCGCAGCGTTAGCACTGAGCGCATGCCAAGAAGAAATCGGCACACAGGAATGGTGTGACAACATGCAGGATAAACCGAAGAGCGAATGGAATGCTCAGGGAGCGCTCGACTTTGCCAAACACTGTGTATTTCAGAATACGGTCGGTAGCGAAGCTTGGTGTCAGGACTTAGCTGATAAACCGAAAGGCGAATGGACAGCAAACGAAGCCACCAGCTACGCCAAACATTGCATTCTTTAGTCACTCAACGAAAAAGCCACTAACAAGAGGAATTCAACCTGCCTGTTAGTGGCTAAATAAATGAACCTTTATTTCGTCGCGAGAAACTTTGCTACTCGCAAGACCCCAAAGGCTTCCACCAATGATCTGCGGTACCCGGCTCTATGTTATACAAGTTATCGGTTAGCGCTTCATACTTATCGCCTTTATGCGCAACCTGATCACCCGTCATGTAAATGCCTTCTCCCGTTGAAGGATCATAAGTTTGGTAAGCGGGAATGCCTTCACAGACACCTGGATCAGTCCCACCATCATCAGACGTCACATTCACCGTATGTTCCACTGAATCCGTTAAGCCTTCGTTGTCCGCGACGACCAAAGTGAAAACACTTTGTCCTAAATGCCCCTGTGTGAAATCCACATTTAGCGAAGAACTCGATTCACTGAGCACAACCCCATTCCAGCTCCACTGATAGTTAGAAATAGAACCATCATGATCCACAGACTGACTACCATCTAGAGTGATAGAAGAACCCACAATGGCATTTGCCGGGCCATTGATAATAGCGTCTGGCGCTTGGTTTCCTTCGCTTTGGCAATCACCATCAGCCACAATCCAACTCGAATCACTGCCAGGAACTGTTGTGGTGTACCATTGAGCTTCGTAGACCACGCCTTCGTAGCGCATTAAATCACCTTTATCTGCGTGATTATATTCGCCACCTTCCCAGTCCTTTCTAGGCCAGTCTGGGTAGTCGTGAATAACACATACCGACGCTTCATTCACTGTCACATTTCTGTTTTCAATGGTGGTTGCTCCGTTGAAGTCAGAAACAGAATAGACCAAAGCATAACGGCCTGGTTCGGTTGAGTTTACCTCACCATCGACTAGAATTCGGCTGGTTAAATCGCCATCTGTCGAGTCATGTGCGGTGACGCCATACAATGCATCAAATTCATCGCCCACAGTAATTGATACATCACTGATACCATGAAGTACTGGTGCCTCGTTAATAACTTGGACATTGCGCACCTCAACCGCCTCATTACCATCGCTGTCTTCCACACGATAAGTCAAAGTGTTATCGCCAATATTGGCAGTATCAACATTACCTTCGATCGTTATCTGAGCCGTGATGTTGCCATCTTCACTATCTAGCGCAGATACCCCAAGCATGGTATCGAAGAACTGGCCAAGAACAGATGTTGTGTCTTCCACTCCATGAATTTCAGGTTTGGACCCAATCGTCCCATCATCATCTTTGACCGTTACAAGGCGAGAATCAGTTGTGGTATTGTTACCGCTATCCGTCACACGATAGATAATGGTATAAACCCCTTTTCGGGATTCATCCACCTCCCCTTCATGAGTGATTTTGCTGGTTAGATCGCCATCTTCTTCATCCGATGCGGTCACACCTGCCATTTCATCAAACTCAGTATTGACAAAGATTTCAGTATCTTGAGTACCAGAAAACACTGGTGGCATGTCAACATCGCCACCATGAATAAAAGGGCCATACGTGTTTACAAACTGTTGATCATAGGGTTTGTCCGCTGAATCTCTTCCCAGATCCCAGTTGACTGACCAAGTCATAATACCGCGTAAACCCAGTCCTTCAGCCTCTAGCTGAGCAAACGCATCAAATAGGTCTTGAGGATCTTTTACGAATCCATTGTTAGCTGCATCATTGTTAGCGGGAATTCCATATACAAGCTTATCGTGCGGAATCTTCACGTAACCGTCGATACCATTTGCAACATTGTATGAGCTCCAATAAATGAACTCTTTCTTACACTCGTCATTGTTTTGAGCTAGCCAGCCACTGCATGCTTCACCGCTATAATCACCATTCACACCATCGCCAGCTTGATTATAAAATTGTGGGCTGATCCAGTCGTAATAGCCCTCTAAATTTTCTATGTAAGCTTTATAAGACTGATTTGCGGCGTGCCTTAAATTGGGGAACTCAGGTGCCATAGCAATGATGAAATTCTTGTCAGACTTTCTGTAATGCTCTTTGACGATTTTAAGCGTATCAACAATAACTTGCTCGTTGTCTTTCTCTCTGATCGCTGATTGCTCAAGATCGATATCCAACCCGTCAAAACCATAGAGATCGGTCAGTCGAATAATTTCCTCCGCTAAAGGCTGCTCATCACCTGATTGCATTGCGATGTGCGCATTTGCGCCACCCATAGAGATTAACACCGAGCGGCCCTGAGCATTTAACTCACCAATTTGCTTGATAAAATCTTGTTCAGACATCCCCAGAGCAGGGTCTAAACGAAATGTTGGTATACGTCCTTCTGTTTCATCAAACACTTTCATGAAGGAAACCATCACGACATTATAATCTCGTGGTACCTCATTGAGTTGGATACATGCAGAAGAGCCTTGTCTATACCCATCTCCGCCACCAACATTACACCAATTGTGCCAATAGCCTTCTAAGATCATCCCAGTGGGATTCACCATTTCCTGACCAGCTTGAGCACTTGCTAGCGCTGACATAGGAGACAATGTCGCTCCTACTGCAATAGATAAAGCGAGTAGTTTTTTGTTTTGTCGCTTGTTCATAATAAACCTCGAGTGGTTGATACATACACACTGCTTATTCAGCCAACAGACCGTGTTCGCAAAAATTATGTTAGCCACAAAAACAACAAAGTTTCACACCTTCGAGCACTCTTTTTAGCTTATGGACACAAGCTTGCAGTATTGGAAAAATTCACAAAATTTTTGATTACACTTCACACTCAAGCAATCATAACTTAACCATCTGATTTTAAATAATATATCCGGATTTTTCGTTATTATCTTTGGCGATTTTGACGGTTTTTACGGTCCGTAAAACGTGTTTTGACGGAGAGGTTTACGTCATGATTCGGTTAGATTCACCTTAAACAAAACACTTCTTCCTCACCTTCTGATACATTCCCCTTACTACTTATGACTATTAAAATAATCAAGCTTATCTATAAATGGGCTGGTCTACTGGCTAGAAGGTAAAAATGAAAGATACATCAAAGGAATACGCAGGCTTTTGGATCCGTTTTGCTGCGTCACTAATCGATACCGTACTACTGTTACTCCTAATAACACCCTTAATGCACTGGGTTTATGGTGAAGTCTATTGGAGTTCAGATGATTTTCTGCTTGGAGGTTGGGACTTAGTCCTAAACTGGATTTGTCCTCTGATAGCCACCGTTGCGTTCTGGGTCTACCGCTCAGCAACACCCGGAAAGATGGCTTTAAAACTAGAAGTATTAGATGCAGATACAGGCCATCGGCTGACGCTTTCTAAATCAGTCATCCGTTACCTTGCATATTACATCAGCGCTATTCCTCTTTGCCTCGGCTTTATCTGGATAGCTTTTAATGGTAAGAAGCAAGGCTGGCACGATTTGATTGCTAATACAGTCGTAGTGCGTAAAGTCGTTCAACACGAGAAACAGGCAGAATTTCTTGGCTAACCAGCGAGTTGAAAAAGGAGGGGAAAACTTCCCCTTCCACTTCCTAGATTCGGCGACCAATAGAATAATATTGAATACCTCGGCTAGAAAGACGCTCCGGCTCGTACAGGTTACGACCGTCAAAGATAACAGCCTGATTTAGAGCCTGCTTAATAAAATCAAAATCTGGCGCCTTAAAATTCTGCCACTCTGTACAGATGATAAGCCCGTCCGCACCACTGAGAGTCGCCTCTTTCGTCCCCATCAAACGCAAGTCTGAACGTGAGCCATAGATTCGCTGCGCTTCTTCCATTGCTTTTGGGTCGAAAGCCTGAACCGTTGCACCCGCATCCCATAAAGCTTCCATCAAAACTCGACTCGGGGCTTCACGCATATCATCTGTTCGAGGCTTAAAAGCTAACCCCCATAATGCCAACGTCTTATTTCGCAACTGCTCTCTACCACCAAAATGTGTTTGCACTAGGTCATACAACTTGTGCTTTTGATAGAAGTTGACGTTCTCGACCGCCTTCAATATTTCACTACTGTATCCGAAGCTTTCGGAGGTCTTAATTAACGCCTGAATATCTTTAGGAAAACATGAGCCGCCATAACCACAACCAGGATAGATAAAGTGGTAACCAATACGCTCATCACTGCCAATACCTTTACGAACATCTTCAATATTCGCTCCAACGCGCTCCGCAATATTCGCCATTTCATTCATGAAGCTTATCTTAGTTGCCAACATGCTGTTCGCGGCATACTTAGTTAACTCTGCTGATTTTACATCCATAAAGATCAACTTTTCATGATTGCGATTGAATGGCGCATAGAGCTCACGCATCAGCTCTTTAAGTTGCTGATAGTGCGTATGATGTTTGTCTACACCAACAATGATGCGGTCTGGACGAGTACAGTCGGTAACTGCAGTACCCTCTTTGAGGAATTCAGGGTTAGACAATACCGCCACGTCCAATGAGTTCAATCCTCGACGAGCCAGTTGAAGCTTAATCTCACACTCTACGGCTTGAGCGGTTCCCACAGGTACCGTGGATTTATTCACCACCACTTTGTCTTCGTGAATGTACTTACCAATTTCTGACGCTACCGCAAGCACATAATTGAGATCGGCAGAGCCATCTTGATCCTGAGGAGTGCCGACAGCAATAAAAATGACGTCTGACCTATTCAGCTCATGCTCTGCGGAGGTCGTGAAAGTGAGCCGACCCGCAAAGGAGTTTTCAGCGACCAGCTTTTCTAGTCCTGGTTCGTATATTGGGACAACACCATTTCTCAATTTTGCAATACGTTCTTCATCGACATCGATACAGCACACATTATGCCCAGCATCACTCAAAACCGCGGCTTGTACCAACCCCACATAACCACTACCAAAAATTGCTACTCTCATTGTCATACCAGCTTCTAATGTCACCAGTACTCAGTGTCTCGGGGGAAAATGACAAGCTGCTTACGCTTTTGAGGCAGTAATTTGACAAGCGTTGTGAATCAAACTGAGAAACAGGGAGTAGAGTTATTGAGCCGCAGCGGCTCCCATAGTATCGAGAGAAAGCGCGATGCGAGTGCCTTTATTCACTTCGCTCTGAACATTAATCGCACCTGCAAGTTTCTGTGTACAAATGTTATAGACCATATGTAGGCCAAGGCCTGTACCACCTCTTGCACGTAGGGTAGTAAAAAACGGCTGAAAGATTTTTTTCTGGTTTTCTGGCGCAATGCCGACACCATTATCCTCTACGATAATATCAATACGGTTACTGGATTGGTGCACATTAACCATAATCACGCGTTGCTCTTCATCTTGCTCTTCACCAAAGCCATGCAGTGCACTATTGTTGAGAAGCTCTTCTACCACACACTGGAGCGAGATCGGTGGTAAGAACGCTTGCAATGTCTCTTCACATTCGATTTCAACCTCGATCGATTTCTGCAATAAAGTATCTTTAACATGCAAAACGGCATCATTCAGCATGGGTTTGAGATCAATCAGCTTAGGCTCTTCTGTCGTCATTTTCTGATTGACTTGCTTAAGCTTACTGACCAAATCAACCGAGCGTTCGATATTGTTCACTATCATTTCAATACATTCATTAGCGACGTTGAGAAAGCGGTTCAGGTCATCTGTAGTAATAGTCCGTTCCGAAAACTTCTTCGCCACTTCATCAAGCTGCTCGCTGAGAACAGAAAGACTCGTAACAGAGATGCCCAGCGGCGTATTCAACTCGTGCGCCACCCCCACAACCATCCCAGTCAGTGCAGACATCTTTTCTGCTTCCATGAGTTGATCTTGAGTGCGTTTAAATTTCTCAATGAGTGTTTGGATGGAGTGCTCACTGGTTTCAATTTGCATGGCTTGATTTTCAATTTCGCCTTCCACTTCATCAATCAGCGAGCGTAAACTGACAATCATTGAATGAAGAGAGTTCGCCATTACGTCTTTATCACTACTCGGAACAATATCCACATCATCAAGGTTACCTTTTGCTACGTGGTGTAACACATCGATATTGGCCTCTAGCCTATCCATTAAATGATTGAAAGAAATGGCAACGTCACCCGCTTCCGTACCGATTTCCACCGGCACGCGTTTTGAGTAATCACCGTCTCGACTGATGCCTTCAATCACTCTAAGGGTCTCAAGCCAACTCATCTGGACACCATGCTCTGTGACATTCAAACCAAGCTCTTCATCCTGAGGAGACACCCTGTCGAGATGAAAACACTTCAATAGTTGAAAACATGCATAAGAGTTAATGCCAGACCAAAACAAGATCACCAGAATACCAACAGCTTGCACCATCAAGTCCCAGACCAACTCACCATTTTGCGTCAAGCTGAGTGAATAGCCGGTGTATATAACGCCTAAAATACCGCAGAACAAATGAACTGGGATGGCACCAACAGGGTCATCTATCTTAAGTGCTACTAGGATTCTTTCGCCGTAGTACACCGTAATGGATGCCAGAAAACCCAGCAGAGCAACCTCAAATGTATTAAAGATATTGGCGCCCGCTGTCACGATAACTAACCCACCCAAAACACTATTGAGCGTGACAAACACTGGCACGTGTTTGGACCGATGGACAAGAATCAGAGTGACAAATCCTGACACGGCACCACAAAGGACAGTGTTAAACAAAACGACAGGAACACGTGCATCGAATTGGTAGAAACTCCCACCATTAAAACCGAGCCAAGCAAACACCATTAAAAACACGCCGATCGTAACCAGAGTGTGATTATAGGAGGGGATTTCATTTACTTGCTGTGTGCCAATGAATCGGTCTTTGCGTGGCCCTATGATCATCGTACCGACTAAACCAATCATGCCACCTACAACATGAACCGTCGCACCTCCAGCAAAATCTTGAAAGCCAAGTATGTAGAGCCAAGAATTGGGGTTCCAAGTCCAGTAGGACACCACTGGGTACGTCAGTATACCAATGAAAGCCGACGTATAAATATAACCGCGAAAACTCATTCGCTCGGCAACACAACCAGAGACAATAGTCGCGGCGGTCGCAACAAACATCAGGTTAAACATCACAACGGGAAAGTCTTCACTTGTTAGAGGGAAAGTGTCGAATGAGAAAAGCGAGCTACCCTGTGCTAAATGGAAACCGACGAAAACATAGACGACAGAAACCACTAGAAAATCTGCCATGTTCTTCATCGCGACATTGACAGAATTCTTCGCGCGAACACAACCTGTTTCAATTAGGGTAAAGCCAGCTTGCATGAAGAATGCAATACAAGTGCAAACCAGCAACCATAGAAGAGACACAAAGTCCGTCCCAGCCATACTTACCTTTAGAGTTATACTTCCCTACTTATCAGTAAGCGTAGTCGATGACTACGAACTCTGATACATATCAGTTATAAATGTTAAAACGCATATTTAAGCCGTGACTGCTCTTTACCAAAAATTGACCAATAAAGTGTGGCAGCCTGTTTAAGAATTCACTAAGATAGTCGTTGTTGTGGGCACGCATCTCATCCCACATTTCCTATTTCGAAGCGCCTAACTCTGTTTTCTTACCTTTGAAATAGGCTCTCTCATAACTAGAAGCAATTTGTGTATTCATATGGACCAAGATAAGTTTACTCATATCTATCGCTTACCGACTGCGACACAGATACGTATAGCCAAATGGCAGCAGACATTTAATGGCACCTCTGATCTGGTCATTCATCAGGCGATTGAAACCCGGAATAAGCAATATCGTAAGCCTAACTTCTTTCCATCAGGTTGGAGCGTAACGCTATTCGACAAAGAGGATATCTCGATCACCAATCATGGTAAGTACATACAGACTGCAATGCGTACCATGCTTGATCGAAAAGTGTCTTATAAACGGATCTACTTGACTCGCCTGCCGCTTGAGGAAGCCGAGCCCGCTTTGAACGACTTTAAGTTGGAGTGGATCTCAAAGCACAATCGTGTTGCACGGAAGTACAACCAAATCAAGAAGAAAGAGTTTCTTCGCTACGCCCGTGAAGAAGAAGAGACTTTGTACCCTTCTATCCCTAAAGGTGAGTTCGACCGAGCCTTGTGGAACAGACTGGTTATTTCAGAACTGGGGCCACAAAAGAAATTCGATAATCCTTATTTCGTTAAAAAGGCCAAAGTTTAAATACAAAAGCAGCCATTTGGCTGCTTTTTATCGCTCGTATTTGTCCATAATTTCCTGATATAAAGACTTTCCAGACTGACCTTTGGTGTTCTTGAGCATATCAACACCCTTTTGCAGCTTAGCAAGTACTTCAGGTTTAACATCAACGTTAAAAGCGTAATAGATCAGGCCTTCCCTCACAACATAAACAGATTCAAACAAACTCGGATCGACCTCAGCTTGCTTAGACCACCAAATTGCTGCGCGATGGGCGTAAACCAAAAGGTCAATACGCTTTTTCATTAGCTGCTCCGCCAACGTTGTCACGTAATTGGCTTCCTGCATTGAGTTCCTTGGCAAACCCATCGCTAGCAGGGTTTGCTCACCGATATCATCTCTGATTACCCCGATACGGTAATTGGCCATATCCATTGGCTTTTCAATTGTAATGTCCGCATCTTTTCGCGCCAAAACGACAATTTTTATATCAGCGATAGGGCCAACCCAATTAAACAGCGTTTCTCTGTGTTCTGAACGTGTCGTAGAAAACAACACCGAATTATCATGAGTTAACACCGTTCGATATGAACGAGCCCAAGGTTGTAAAGTCACCTGCGACATATCAATCTCTTCCCCGACCATCTTACTTGCGGCGAGGAGGATTTCCACGGCATAACCTGTAATTTTGTCGCCTTCCATATAATTGGCAGGGGGATAAGACTCAGTAAAGAATGACAGCTCACGAAGGTCATCGGAGTATCCGGCCACAGATACCGAAGAGAAAGAAACAGACAACGCAATGAGTAGTGACAGAAGAGAATACATTCGCTTCATGACAAACTCCCAGTTAGTGAGTACTTTATAAAGTTAGCCCACACAACGGGAGTTCTAAAGAAAAATAGCGGATTTATACCAAGCCGTTGCGCTGTAACCCCCTACGAACCCCATTGCACATCTTACCAAAGCGGCGAATTTCATCGAATTGAGGCGTAATACCTCGCCCCATCGCCGATTCCCAATAGGTCAGTTCAGAATCCACCAGCTCCAGTAACTTTTTCGGGCACCCCACACAATTGCCCTTTGAACCACAAACAAAGGTTTCTGGTGCGTACAAAGGAAGCTCTTGCTTCACTTGTTGAATGATGGAAAGCATTGCGCTCATCCTATCTGGCTTTTTGCTCATCGCCTGGTTTTGGGGTTCAATAATAATGCGGGAAGTATAATGCGCCTACAGACAATGCCAATACCCATTAAGAATTAGTGGTTACTAGCTTAGAACGACGTTTCCTCATGAACGGCCGGCTTGGTGCCTTAACCACCAAGTAGACTGCAGTCGCTGCCAGCGCAAACCCTAGCATCCCAAGACCATCAAAAGACTCACCAAATACGAGCCATGCTTGGATTGCCGTCGTTGGGGGCACGAGATAAAAAACCGAAGCCACTTTCGACGACGCACCATTTTCCACCATATAGAGCAGAAGCAGAATCGCAACGCAGGACAGCACAACAACGAGCCAAGTTAGCGTAAGAATGAACTCTGTTGTCCATTGGACTTCCATGGTTTCAAAATGCATTGCATAAGGGAGGAATAAGCAAGCTGCCGCGAGATACTGGACCATGGCACTACCAACCATATCGGCACCTTTGCAATAGCGTTTTTGATACAAAGTCCCCAAAGTGATCCCGATCAGCGACAGCACACACAGAGCGATGGCGGCAAACTTATGCGTCTCCTCTTGCCATTGAGTTTTGCCAATTAAGACTAAACTGATACCTACAAACCCCAGAGCTAAGCCTATCCACTGCGATACTTTGAATTGTTCGCGGCTGAAAGCGACTAATAAGATAGCGGTTAATATCGGCTGAATACCAACCAGAAGCGAGCTCAACCCCGCAGGCATTCCTAAATCAATCGCAATATAGGTACCACCCAGATAAAAGCCATGAATTAAAACTCCTACCACGCAGCTATGCCAAAACAACTTGCCTTGCGGTATCGAGCGACGCAGTAAAGCAATCAGCAATAAAAAGAACCCTACATTGGCCAGCATGCGAATCGTGAGTAATGTCGCTGGCTCCGCATATTGCAGACCCAACCTAGCTCCTACAAAGCCCGATGCCCAAAGCACCACAAATACAAACGGGATTAACCTCACCAACATGTCATTTCCTCTGGCTTTTTCTCTCCAATTAGCGCTACTTTAATAAGGGACAGATAAATCAAAAAGACACAGATTGAGTATTTTTAATGGGTACAGATTCATTAGCCGACAATAAGTTTGTTCAAGTAGAGCACCACATTCGACAAGCGATTCACAATGGTATTTATCAACCTGAAGACAAACTGCCATCGATCCGCCAACTGGTTGCCGACCTGAACGTCAGCAAAAATACCGTCATTAGAGCCTATCAGGAGATGGAAGCCGAAGAGCTCATTTATGCGGTACCCAAATCAGGCTATCGAGTTAAAGCGACACAGCCAAGGGAGTTGCACCAGCAGCCACCTCAGTCCGTCGATCTGCTGTCTGTGTCGAAAGAAATCCTCAGCTATCCAGAGGAGAAAGAGTTGCTACCGACCGGCTCTGCTCACCCAAACATTAAGACTCCCGCCATCAAATCGCTGTATGCGGAAATAGGTCGTCATAGCAGAATGCAAAGTCACATGCCGAGTCATTATCAACTGCCCCCGGGGAATGATAGGCTCATCAAGCAGTTGGCAAAAATCAGCCGTGATCTTGGTGTCAAAGCCAATCCGAATGATCTAGCCATCACTCACGGAGCTCAACAGGCAATCAGTCTTGCACTTCGCGCTCTAACCACACCCGGAGACATCGTCGCCGTGGAGTCCCCCTGTTACTTTGGAAATCTGCTTTTGATGGAATCACTTGGTCTAAAAGTGATCGAGATTTCGAGTTGTACCCGCAATGGTATGGACCCTAAAGCGCTCGAAAATGCGATTCAGGAATGGCCTATCGCCGTGATTCTCATAACGCCCAATTTCACTAACCCAACAGGGTCACGGATACCTGAAGAAAGGCGAATTGAACTACTCAACGTTTCTAAAGATATCCCTATTATCGAAGACGACGTTTTTGGTGCACTGGCATTTGATCGTGGCGTATTACCACTGAAAACACTCGATAGCCAAGATCGGGTGATCTACGTAAATTCACTGTCAAAGATGCTCGACTCCAGATTGCGAATCGGTTGGATTCTTTCTGGAAAATATCGTTCAGAGATCGAAAAGTATCTGATTTGTGACAATATGGGCAGCTTGAACCTGATGCAATCCGCTGTAGGCGAATTTCTATCGACAGGAAAATATCGACAACATATCAATAAGATGCAGCGTACCTATCAACAAAACAACCGTCGTTTCAGCCTACTGCTTACAACCGCGTTAAACCGCTATACTGAGCTCCGTAATAGTTACCACCTATCTCAGCCGCAAGGATCTTTTTTGGTTTGGCTTACTTTGCCCGAGTCGGTTGACAGCTTCGCTCTCTATAAAGAATGCAATAGGCATAAGATCAGCATCCTACCGGGAACTGTATTTGCAACCGCGGATCAATTTCGCCACTGTATCCGTCTGAGTACCGCTAACTTTGAAGATACTCCGGAGTGGCATCAAGGCATCGAACTATTGGCCAAACTGATTCACCAACAAGTTATCGAATCTACGCAGACCCTAATATAACTCTCTGATTAAACATTTAAATTTCTCCGTCACTCTCGTATATTAGATTCGACGGATAACCCATCACACACAAGGATGATATCACCATGACTCCCATCACTGCGCAAGAAGTCCTTTCCTTTTGGTTTGAAGAGTTAGAACCTAAAGACTGGTTTGTAAGTAGCGAACAGCTAGATAATACGATCACGCAACGTTTTGGTGACCTATTGCAACGTGCGGCGCAATCTGAGCTTCATAGCTGGCGTACCAACGCTCTTGGTCGACTGGCGGAAGTCATTGTGCTGGACCAGTTTTCACGTAATGTCTATCGTAATACGCCCAAAGCTTTTGCACAGGACCCATTGGCACTGGCTCTTGCACAAGAAGCCATCGCATTAGGTAAAGATGTCGAGCTTTCACCAACACAGCAGTCTTTTCTCTACATGCCGTTTATGCACAGTGAATCTTTATTGATTCATGAGCGTGCCGTTGAGTTATTCAAAGCACCGGGCATGGAAAACAACTACGAATTCGAGATCAAACATAAGGTCATCATCGATAGGTTTGGGCGCTATCCGCACCGAAACGAGATTCTAGGAAGAGAAAGTACTGCCGAAGAAATTGAATTTCTGACTCAGCCAGGCTCTAGCTTCTAACTTCGATAATGAGTACGTTTCTCGCAGGTTTTACGCTCGGCCTTTCATTAATCTTAGCCATCGGGGCGCAGAATGCGTTCGTCCTTAAGCAAGGAATCAAACAGCACCACGTGTTTTTGGTCTGTTTGATTTGCTCGCTTTCAGACGCCATCCTGATTTCTGCTGGTGTTGCAGGGTTTGGTTTAATCGTAGCGAAATTTCCTTTGATTGAACTAGTCGCCCGTTATGGCGGTGGCCTGTTTTTGCTCTGGTACGGTCTACGCAGCCTATATTCAGCTTACACGGCAAATCACGCCCTCAACCCTGCGGGCGATTCAACACAAAGTGCTTTAAAAACGGCATTGATGTGCCTAGCTTTTACTTGGCTAAATCCGCACGTCTATCTGGATACCGTCGTATTGCTTGGCTCCATCTCTACCCAATACGAACCGAATAAATTGCAGTTTGCTCTTGGCGCTGTCAGTGCCTCATTTGTATTCTTTTTCAGCCTTGGATATGGGGCTAAGCGCCTGATTCCAGCTTTCCGCCATGCTCGCTCATGGAAAATACTCGAAGCAATCATCGGAATCATCATGCTTGTGCTAGCGTATAATTTAGTATTCTGAGTTTAGGGAGCCACCAATATGATCGAAGTGAAAGGATTAGATCACATCGTTCTACGGACGAGTAACATCAAAGGTATGCTTCACTTCTATCGAGATATTCTCCACTGCCCTATCGAGCGTGAACTTCCAGAACTTGGCCTAACACAGCTTCGCGCAGGTAGCGCCATCATTGACTTGGTTTGCGTCGACAGTACGCTGGGCAAACTGGGTGGTAAAACGCCCAGTCAAAATGGTCGCAATGTCGATCACTTCTGCCTTCAAATCGCGCCACTAGAAGAAAACGCTCTGCTTAACTATCTCGACCAATGCGGGCTTACCTATCAACCCTTTACAGAACGCTACGGTGCTCAAGGCTTTGGTCGCTCAATATATATTCATGATCCAGAAGGAAATGTGGTCGAGCTCAAAGCGCAAATATTGACTTAACACTATCGCTACATTTCTTCGATCATCTCTTTTAATATATGCACCTCATTGGTTAAAAGGACTGTGCTGTGCGTATTGCAATATTGGATGACTATCAAGATCAAGTTCGTCACTTAGACTGTTATAAAAAACTGAATGACCATGAGGTCACTGTTTTCTCTGACATCCCTTCAAACGAGAATCAATTGATCGAACAGCTTCAACCGTTTGAAGTATTAGTTCTGATTCGAGAACGCACCATCATTACTCCCAATCTGCTTAAAAACCTGCCAAACCTTAAACTCATCAGCCAGACCGGAAAAATCAGCAATCACCTTAACCTAACGGATTGCGATCAACATCAGGTGGCTGTTGCCGAAGGCATTGGTTCCCCTATTGCTCCGTCTGAGTTGTGTTGGTCATTAATTATGGCAGCCAGTCGCCATATTCCTGCTTACCTCGAACGGTTCAAGCAAGGGCACTGGCAACAATCTGGACAGCCTACATTAGGGCGGACACTAAATGGACAAACCCTTGGCATTTGGGGCTTTGGTAAAATCGGACAACGCATCGCTAAATACGCTGAAGTGTTTGGAATGCATGTGATGGTCTGGGGCAGTGAATCCTCCAGACAAAATGCTATAGAGATGGGTTACCAAGCCGCAAACAGTCGAGAAACCTTTTTTGAACAATGCGATGTAATTTCACTGCATCTAAGGCTTAACGATGCAACACGCCACATTATCAGTCAGAAAGATTTAGACGCAATGAAGTTGGATTCGTTGCTGGTTAACATCAGTCGGGCTGAACTCATTGAGCCAAATGCGCTCTATCAAACACTGGCTACGGCTCCAACCAAACAAGCCGCCGTGGATGTTTTTGACTATGAGCCCGCGACAAAAGACAACGAACCTCTATTGAGTTTACCCAACGTGATTGCAACACCACACTTAGGCTACGTAGAGCAAGGCAGTTATGAGCTCTACTTTCAACACGCCTTTGACAATATCCTCTCCTTCGCTAAAGGTGACTATAGCAACATCGCCAACGCCTATATTCTGGAGTAATGGTCATGATCACACTCATCAACGGAGATATCACTCGAGCTCAAGTAGATGCTATCGTCAATGCGGCTAACCCAAAGATGCTGGGTGGCGGAGGCGTTGATGGTGCAATTCATAGAGCAGCAGGTTCAGAGCTCCTGAAAGCCTGTCAGCAGGTAGAAGCCGTTGATGGTGTGCGTTGTCCTTCAGGCCAAGCAAGAATAACCACCTCAGGTAAATTAAGAGCAAAATATGTTATTCATACTGTCGGCCCTATTTATCATCAAGTTGCTAATCCTGAACAAATATTGCAATCTGCCTATCGTGAATCGCTTAAGCTGGCACTTACTCATCAGTGCCTAAGCATTGCCTTCCCAGCAATTTCTTGCGGCGTTTATGGTTATCCATTTCAGGAAGCCGCCGAGATTGCGCTAACGGTATGCACAGAGAGCCAATTTGCTCAGCTGGATATTCAGTTTTACCTTTTTGGTGAAGAAATGATGACCATCTGGCAACACGTTCAGAACACACTCATTCAGGAATAATCATGATCAGACATATTCTACTTATTCAATTTAAACCGAATGCTTCACCACAGCAGATTGAAAAGCTGAAGAATTCGTTTCTATCTATGCCAACTAAGGTTGAAGGTGTCGATAGCGTAGAATGGGGGCTCAACGACAGCCCAGAAGGGAAAAACAAACACTACACCCACTGCGTTATGATGACGTTTGCTGACGAAGCAGGTCGAGACCGTTACCTACCCCACCCAGAGCATGATGTTTTGAAAGAAATCTTCAGGCCAATCCTTGAAGACATTGTGGTGTTTGATTATACGGTGTAACGCGATGAACCTTTTACAATCCATCCCTGACGATCTAACAGAAGAAGTTTTTGAAGATCTCCTGTCCGGTCAATCTTTTCGCCTTGAGCGCATCGTCTCAAAGGGGCAAAGTTCCGAACCAGATTTTTGGTATGATCAAGACGAACATGAATGGGTCGTGGTGCTAACAGGCCATGCTCGACTCCAGTACCCTGACGGAGAGGAAGTTGAGCTAAGGGCTGGTGACCATATCAAAATACCAGCCCATACTAAGCATAGAGTCAGCTATACCACGCCAGATGAAGAAACGATCTGGCTTGCCATCTTTTATAAGGACTGAGCATGATCTCTTGTAACCAATACGATTACATCGAAATAGCTTGTCTCTACCATATCCCTGTTCGGTTGGTGACGGAGTCGGGCGAGATTGTTGAAGGCAAAGCAATGACAACCAACTATGATGCCCATCGAAGGGAGTCCATCGTGATCGCCACAGCAACGGGTGAAACACAGCTACCAACCGAAACCTTGGTTTCTATGACAGCCTTGATAGAAAACCCGCATTTCAAAGAAATAAAATTCACTCAGGTCAGTTAGTGCCAGTACAACCTTCATTAGCTTGATGTTAGACTGAGCTTCTATTTCATTTAGTGTTAAAAAGGTAATTTGATGAACCCAATTCTAGAGACGTTGAAAGAGAACAACATCAGCGACGAGCAAATCAACGAACTGTTTCAGACGTTGACACAGAATCCTCTAGCAGCCATGGCAACCATCAGCCAACTTGGTCTACCACAAGAGAAGCTACAACTTCTTATGGGCCAAGTAATGCAAAATCCAGCGCTAATTAAAGAAGCTGTTGAAGAGCTTGGGTTAGACTTCTCTAAAGTCGAAGAAGCAAAATCGAAGCTTCAGCAATAAGCAAAAATCAGTCTAGAGAAGCCGCCTATCTTTTGATTGGCGGCTTTTTTATATCAGGAGGACTTTTGATAATCAGATTGGCTACTGGTAATACTACTCAACAATGACATCGAACCTGATCGACTGAAAAAGCCATCTACTCTCCCAGATGAATCACTTAACTCTTAATCTAATCTGAGTATGCTTAGTCCTCGATTATAGCGCTCTACAAATTTCTAACATTGAACTTTTTTGCCTACCAGAAATCATATGTTATAACATAACAAAATCATTATTATTACAGTACAAATGAGCAAAATCGACGGCTTATTCGAGCCATGTATACGCCTTATAAAACGAATCTCTGGTGCTAAAAATAGCTTCTCTTCAGCTCACCATGATCGTATGCAAGAAAGTAGGTGCAATAAGATCGGGCTTTTTCTCGCATTGATTATTGCTCCCTCAGTACAGGCCCACCCTCACTCTTGGATCGATTTGAAGACCTATATTCAAGGCAAAAACGGAATGATCACAAGTTTGATGATGGAGTGGACATTTGACGCGATGACATCCGCCTACATGTTAGACGGGAAAGATATGAGCGCTGAAAATGAGCAGTCATCTTTGCAAGAGGTATCCGCCTCTGTGCTAGAGAATATGCTGTATGAACACTACTTTACCTATTTCTACGATGGCGAAGCGCCTATCAAATACAAAGTCGCTCAGAAAGGGACTCTAGCCCGTAATCGGTCAAAACTCGTGCTGAGCTTCGAACTGCCTCTTTCAAAACCCCAACCCGTGACACGAGATTCTCTACGCTTACTTATTTTCGAACCCAGTTACTATGTCGATATGGCCTGGAAATCACCCAATGACGTGGTTTTGTCTCCAGAACTGGATCGACAGTGTGATTTAGAGATGATTAAACCAAACCCTACTCCTGAACAGATGAGCTATGCCATGTCATTACCAGCGGATGCAGACCCAGATAATGCATTAGGGCAGCTGTTTACCCAGACCGTCAAAATCCACTGTGTGAGCATCCCTTCCATCTAAACATGAATCATGAGTACAAATATGAAACCGCTGACGATTAATACTCCGGCGCGTCAAGAAAGCACGCCTTTACGTCCTTATCAAGCTTGGCTGGTCGCCCTTGCAGTCACAGCAATATTAGCTGTATGCCTTTATCAGCTCTGGCTCGCATGGCCTACACTGGTCGTAAAAACGGCGCACTGGCAAAGAGAGGTCAATAGTCAGCTTGCAGACTTACTCTACGATGCGAAAGAAAACACGCTCATAGCTGGTAGCTACCTGATTGGCTTTAGCTTCTTGTATGGCATGCTTCATTCGCTTGGCCCCGGACATGGAAAAGTAATTGTGACCACATACTTGGCTACTCACCCAACTAAAGTAAAAGCGAGCTTGATGATAACGGTTGTTTCCGCCATGCTTCAGGCTATAGTCGCCATTACCTTGGTGACGGTCTTAGTGTGGGGGTTTAATGCCTCGATGCGGGTAGTCAACCAGCAAGCTTCGCTTTTCGTGACATTCAGCTTTGGTCTGGTCGCCTTATTCGGTGGGTTGATCATGTACAAGGCCCTGAAAAACATTTATAAGTCGATACGTAAACCAAAAATTCGAGTGAATTCAGTAACACCGCTCGACGCCACTTCCTCAGGAGAGCTTGCACCGATTGGGAGAAGCCCTGTAAGCAACATCACTCCGCCAATACACCAACATAGCGATACGTGCGGTTGTGGTCATAACCATGTAGCTGAAGCCGATGCCATCAATCGGGCGTCCACTTGGCGAGAATATCTAGCAATTATTACTACGATTGGCATACGACCCTGTACTGGTGCAATTATGGTGCTGCTTTTTGCCAATGTTGCAGGGCTATATTGGATGGGTGTCGTCAGTGCCATACTCATGGCTGCAGGCACTGCTCTTACTACATCTTTGATTGCTATGATGACATTGACTGGTAAACATGTGGTGAAACGCTATCTGGTCAATAACAGCAGTAAGAGTGAAGGATGGAACCTTGCTGGTGCTTATGTCCAACTTATTGGTGGCTTGCTACTGATAACTATTGGCCTTCTATTCATGGCCGGAGAAAACTATGGAATGTCCCCTATTTTCTCCATCTAAAACGTCAAACGGACAGGAGCGATTGGTATCTTCAGCGGTGATCATTGTGTGGAATTACCAACTCAAGATTATTAAATTCAGTAATCCTTAGGCAACGTTTAAAAGTACTTGTTATATATCTGTTGGTACTGGCTTTGCATGTTCCCACTACCTTTCGCTTTCAACGCCATCAAAGCAGATTGTAGCGTTTCAATTTTACTTAACTGAATTTTTCTATTGAATGAAAAATACAGCTGGCCATCCGCAAGTTTATAAACCGATTTAAACGCTTTCTGCTCATAGCCTGCTTGTGTGATCCACCAGCGGGCAACGTTCTCCTCATAAGCAATAAAGTTAAGCTCTCCGGTACTTAACTTCTCAATTAATTTTCTCGCATCATCACTTACATATAAGCTTTCTTTAGGAAAACCCATTTCAAGTAAACTTTCCTCTCCAATATCTTTCCTTACCACACCAATTTTGTATGAGTATAAGTCGGCTAAAGAATTCACTTCTATATCATTTGACGACGTCAGGATTACAATACTTGTTGCGACGATAGGCCCGACCCAGTGAAAGTCATTTTCTCTACCAATGGTTCGAGTCGTGGAAAACAGCGCAAAATTGGGTTTCTTTTGCGCTGTTTTATACGCACGTTGCCAAGGTAATATCTTGATTTGGGAGGCATCAAGGTCCGTTCCCGCTATTGCATACATAGCTTCAAGCACATCCACGGACATCCCTTTAAGCTTACCGTTATCAGAGTAGTTGTAAGGTGGGTACTCTTCTGTGACATAACGTATGGCGCCATCATCAGCGTTAGCAGTCACCGAAATAAAAAGTATGACCACTAATAGAATTTGTATCTTTTTCATAATCATCGCTTCACTTTAGTACTAAAATCATAGCTGTAATTGATGGTGTTCGTAAGAACAATATCCTGAATGTGCGCTGACGACAGCATTCTTGGCAATTCGCGTTTTACACATAATCTATGGTGTTTTTATGAGGGTAATTCCTTACATCATCGCTCTACTCTTCATAACCACCCAATGTTATGGCAAACAGATCATCATCGGATATTCAGACTTAGAATTTCCGCCTTATATAGTCGGAGCCGCTGGTAGTGTTAACGCTAAGTCACCAGGCGTAACGGTTGAAACGTTGCGATTAGTCTCTCGTGAAATAGGGGTGGATATCGTTTTTAAAAGAGCACCCTGGAGCCGAGTTTTAAAAATGGCAAAACACAACAGAGTCGATGCTATTTTCCATGCCAGCTTTAGCACCGCACGAGCAGAGTTTTTAGAATACCCTATGAAAGATGGTGACGTTGATAAACTTAAATATCTAAAAAGACAACGTTATTTCTTATATAAGCCAAAAGGCGCAACCATATACAGTAAAGGCGGTAAGCTCTATCAAACCGACGGTAAGATAGGAGCAACAACAAATTACTCTATCATCGCTAAGCTTGAAAAACAGGGCATTGCAGTTAAGGAAGCGACCAGTGCTTACAAAGGGTTAGAACTGTTGAGCAAAGGAAGAATTAATGGGTGGGTCGGGCTGGAATCCATTACTGATAAGATAATTAACGACAATAGTTCGATTACTGGCATTATCAAAGAAAAGCTCCCGCTCAGTGATCAATATTCCTATCTTGCTTTTTCAAAGGACTTTTATTCTGCTCATCCAGATCTGGCTCAAGCGTTATGGGCAAGAATAGAAGCCTTCACAACATCAAAACGCTATTTTGAGCTCTTTGATAAATATCAGTAAATATAATAGCGTCATACCTACTCGCAGATGATAGCCACTGCACTGACAAAGCCTGTATACCATTCGCTTATCGCATGCCTCCAAACCCGCTCCTGGTCTGACCAAAAAATAAAAGAGTGAAACCATAAAGTGGTATGAGATAGCAACGTAATTATTCAAGCAACGACATATTTATATCTTACTCTTTTGATTGAAAAAAGCCGCTCATCAAACCATGAATTTCTGATTATCTGAGCCCAACACTGCTTACTTGTAAGAAATTACTTACGCATGTACAGGCTTGTCAGGAAAAATTACGTGGGTTACTTTTTAGCCAAACCCACATGTTCAATTTTAGGTTTACCAGCCAAGTTCGAGTCATACGGCTTTTGGTAAGAAGCATCGCTTTAAACTATGTATGTTCTCTAGATTTACTGTATGAGGTATCGCATGCCACTATTCTTCAAACGAAAAAAATACGAAGACCGAAACAAACTTATGGTCGAGTCACATGTGGTGGAAAATTTAACGACCAAATATTTTGCTCGAAGACTCGAATGCAAAAGTCAGATGGCAGGCTGTTGTTTGTACAAAGGGATTGTCTACAGAGCAGACTCTGGATTCGCTCAGAATGGTATGGAGTATTTCTTTAATCAAGGTTTTCGTCAGCGAGATGTTGCCATTGAATGGGATACATTTACGGGAAGAAAAGCTCGGGGACACACAGGAAGTGTCGGTATATCAACCACCTACAACTACACCTTCGCGGAAGAGTGGAGAGCCGAAGACATTTACATTATCGACTTGTCTAACCACCCAATGGCTTTGGATGTCAACTATAGTGCCAAGCGCAAACTGGACGATATGTATCAAGTGGATGCCTACCAATGCGAAATCAATGTCGCTAATAGCATCCACCCTGAAATGATATTCGGGCACTACAACAGCGTCACCAAAGTGCTGACAAAAAACCCCGCATATGAAGGGATGATCGTTCTCTGATCACCTTAAATTCGTACGATTAAAGTACGTGACGCGAACTCCCTCTTTGTTATCCCAGTATTGATAACTGAGTCCCCTAGTACGCTCTACATTTTTGAATGGAGGCTTCCATGCAAGTCAAACTACTTAAGCGTCTCATCAAAGACAAAATCTTTGGCAATACTTCTGATACAGCACGGGGGGTACAGGTCGCTCAGATGGCCGATGCTCGAATGGGTGCAATGTATATGCTTGCGAGTACGGAAATCACTAAGGTTGCAAAAATTTCGAACGCACACTTTTTCAGTGCGTTTGTTGTTGGGACTGAGCCGTTTAGCGACTTCAAAACCGCTGCTATGGGCTTGCTCAGCAATACAGAAGCCGCAACCAAACTGAAGAACAGCAAAGCCGCGAAAACTATTTCTAAAGCCGCTTCAAAAGTCGCTGAAGTAACGACTGCGATGAAAGACGGCATAAAAGATTTACTTTCTGATTTCTTTCGTACCCTGCTTAACAAAGTTCGGGATGTTTATGGTGATTTAGCGCATGGATTAGAATGGTTGGCTGAAGTGGGCTCTTGGCTCACAAGTAAATACGCAGGCAATTTAGCGACTCTAATTCCGGTTTGGAGTCACTTCAGAAATGCGTCGAGCTTATACTCTGCCGTTAAAAAATCCATTTTAAAATCTAAAGATCTTATCACGCAAATTTACAAAGGCCGTGGTGTTGAATTGCTAGGAGGGCATCCGAGTATCATTTCCAAAGCGTTGGCTCGTCATTCTGCGATGGGTGTGCTGGGTGGTATCAAGAGTGTTGCGCTAAGCGTCGCTGGAATAGCAGGAGCAACCGCCGCTGGCATTGGTTCTATCATTAGCCTTATCGTCAGTATTCTAGAGCGTGTAATTAAACTTGTGGACTTCTTTGTCCAACGAAGCTTACTCGACAAAGTGCTAAAACGAGCAAAGAAAGAATGGCATAACCGAACCGCTAACGGCAGCTTAGTCAGTGATCATAAGATGTTTTCTGAGTGGTTCCAAAGTGCGGTGGTGACCACCCCTATCGTGGCCGCGCTCGTGATGGGCAGTGGCTTTGTCGGGCATCCCATGAAGTTTGCGCAATTGTTAACGCCTAAGTTAGATGCCGTATCTCAGGGCGAATATGATAAAGCCGTGGTTTACATCGATAAACTTAAATCCCTCTCTACTAAATACGTTCAAGAGTACGTCGGTAGCTACAAGATTGATTTCTCCAGCACCGATGGCGTCATTAACGCCCGACTGAATGAGCTCAAGAACGGTAAAGGCCTATTAGATGGACACGAATTCACGGTGAAACCTGCCGCGGTGAAGCCAACAGTAGCGTCTCGCAGCTCACTGGCGAAAAGCAACCTCTCGCTATCGCAGCTTGCATCCTTACATGGTATGCCACCATTGGATGTCTAAAAAACAAAGGGCTCCAGATGGAGCCCTTTCACTTACGATGTTGTGTTTTATTAATCTAATCTTAGTGTCACGCCAGAGTAGCTAGAGTAACCTTTCAGCATCACGTGGTAAGTGGTACCTGGTGTTGCTGATAGGCTGCACTGTTCGCTGTTACCGTAACGGTAAGGGCGGCAGTCATAGCTACCAGTTGTTGGTTTGCTACCCGCTTTTACGTATAGGTCTGCATCCCCTGTACCGCCAGAGATAGAAACCACAACGCTAGACGCTGAATCGACAGTAAACGTGTAGAACGTTTCAGAAGAGCGTGCGCCTGCTAGGTTAGTCACTGGCGTACCTTTTACCAGTACATCACCCGTTGGTGGAGGCGTTGTACCACAAGACGCGTTTACGCCTACTGTAGTGAATGCATCTTCAACATCAGATACGTTGTAACCCATATCAGCTGCTGCTTTTGCTACGCCACAGGCACCTGCGTCAAACGTGCTGTTTGCCGTCCAGTAAAGTTGGTTCGCCAATGTAAAGATTTCGAAACCTTTACGCACATCCCAACCCGCTTTGTTCGCCAACAAGTAGAAAGCACGGTTGTACACACCACTTGAGTAGTGAACGTTCAGGCCATCGTAGTATTGAGAAGCATGGTCGATAGAGCGGCCATCTTTTGATGGAAGATCGAAGTAACGTAGACCACCTTCTGACTTAAAGATGTCGGCACCAACAACCCAGTCAACAGAACCTTTCATGTAGAATTCCGCTGCTTCACCCGCGATATCTGAGAAGGCTTCGTTCATACCACCTGACATGTTGGAGTACACCAACCCTGAGTTTTGCTCGGTGAAACCGTGGCTCACTTCGTGCGCACTCACGTTAATGTCAACCAGTGGGTAGAAGGTGTTCTGACCATCACCAAATGTCATTGATGAACCGTTCCAGAACGCATTTTCGTAGTTGTTGCCATAGTGAACACGCATGGTTAGCTGGAATGTTAATGGTGAAGTATTCATCCAGTCTTGGTACATATCAAACACAACTTTACCGAAGTAGTGTGCATCGTTCAGAGGCGAATAAGCGCCATTCACATACTTGTGGTCGTTGTGATTGGTGTCGTCACTACACGGATAGCTGAATGCTGTACTCCCTGAAGTACCACCATTCAAATCCACCGTTTTTACCGCTGAGTTATTCATCGTACAGGTTGTGCCTGATTTATCGACAATAAACCCCGGGTAGTCCGTACCGAAGTTGTATTGACCTGTCTTTTGGTTACCACCAGGGCCTGTACCTGTCGCTTCAGCATGGTTTAGACCATCCCAATGCTTGAGCACTTGGCCTGTGTTTGCATCAATGAAGTAGAACGGGCGCTCTGGTGTCTCTGCCGCAACAAAGAAGTCTACCAAGTAAACAATTTTTGCTGTCTGTGAGTCATCCAGCCATACCATCAGCTTCGAGTTAGAGTTCTCCATTGGCGCATCAGAGGCAACCACAGATTGCTTCTTAAATGCACTTTTTGCTGCGGCGATAGCTTGCTTCTCGTCCAGAGTTGGAGTGATTGTTGCCACGTCACCACTGATTCCTTGTGCCATGACACCGTAAACTTCACTCTGGCTGCTTTTCGTCTGAGTTGCTACCACAGAGGTGTTGAATACTGGAAGACCCATATGTGTCTGCTGATAACGAACCTTCACCTTACCGTTTGGCAAAACGACTCGTTTCACTTCAGCGAAGCCCGTTTCCATCGGAACCACACTGTTTGACTGAGCTTTTAGTGCTTGTTGTAGTAATGCATCGTTTTCAACTTTAACCATCTCTGCGGCTGTAACTGGTAGGCTAACTCCTAATCCAGCGGCAATCAGCCAAAGCATTTGACGTTGTTTCATTTTACTTTCCTGTTATTGGTATAAAATCCTTCTCCCCAACGACTCAATAGGAAGTGTCTCTGCGATAAATCGCACCAATAACATGAGCGATAGCTGCACAATCAAGCAAGTTACATACGAAATTATAATTCTTACAGTGGCAACAAAAAACTACACGAATTACTCATTAAATTTTGAATACGAGAAAATTTGATCAAGAAGTGATCAACAAAACAATCAGATAGCGACAAATGATAATTTTATGCCCCTAAAAACGGACACATTTCTATCATTAGTGACACGTGACCTTCAGTCACATTTTTTCTTTTTATTTCATTAATTTACAGAACATCAGATATAATAAAAGCCCCACATAATGTGGAGCTTTTAATGACAGAATCAATTGTAGTTAGATTAGCGACTTAGTGTGTAGCAACACTCCAAATCATAGTCGTCACCATTCTTCGCCGTATACTCTTTTGCTTCAGTACATGCGCGTGGTTTACCCTTTTCATCGCCCTTCACCAAGCTGATCCAGTGACGCATTGCGGAAATTTCACTGCTTTCCTGAGGAAACATGGTGCAGGTCTCTAGCTGAATATCATCAATTTCAACCAACTCTACACAGCCTGTTCCTTTGTGATTACCAAATGTCAGTTCAACATGGCTGCCTGTGCCATCTCTAAATAAGATAGATTCAGGGTCTTCTTTCTCACCCGTGTAAGCGACAAAATGTTTAGAGTGCTTCAAACCACTGTGGCTACCGTCTTTGAAATACGCCATAACATGGCGGTAGTCGATAACGTATGCGGTAACGTCTTTATGTGAACCACTCTCAAGTGGGAATAGACGATCTAGCAATTGTTTTGCTTTTACTTGCTTCTCGGTGGTTTGATTTGAATTCATCTTTTCTACCGCGAAGACTGCTTCAGCGATAAATGGCTTGTCTTGTTTTTGGATTTCTGTTTTATCGAAAGTAAGCATATTCATAGTGTTTCCCTCGCGGATATTTCACAACTTTTCTGTCCTAGAGCAAATATTTCAAACTTGCGTTTAACTGATTGCAGATTTGTGACTTTGCTTACTTTGTATACTAGTGAAATTTTGACTACAATTTCACAACAAAAATTTTACAATGTGAATTTTACAAAATGATGCTGTCAAAAAGTCTAATTCGTCAGTCCCACTTTTTAGGGACCAAGATTCGAAACCTACGTAAACGCAACCATCTAACCATGGAAGATCTGTCTGCTCGCTGTATACGAGTTAATCCGGAATACGCCCCTTCTGTATCCTATCTATCAATGATTGAGCGTGGAAAGCGTGTTCCTAGTATTGATATGCTGGAGGTCATCGCCGAAGTCTTCCAAAAAGATCCAACTTGGTTTCTGGATGATGAACCCGAGCAGGCCGACATCACACCTGATAAAGGGAATAGAGGTGGCATTAGTGGAATGGCACTTGAGCCAAGCTTCCTCTTCTCTAACGAGATTTTACAAATTGCTATTCCAGAAATGCTCTCTCAAACCGGTATTACCGGCCGCCAGTTTGCTCACTTATTGATCCGTGCCCATCAGGAGAGCAACCAAAACCACTTTCCTGATCTAGAACGAGCTGCAGAAGAAGTCGGATTAAAACGCCTTAATTTGTCTGCTGAAGATCTGATGGATATTGCCCGTAGTATGGGGCTAACCATCCGCTGGGTGTCGCGTCCACCACAAGATATTGTCGATGAGCTTGGAGTTAGCGCAAAGCAGGTTGTCACTTCTTTCTTTGAACCGCCTGGTTTTATCTATTTAAACGAGATTCTGAAACAATACCCGACTCGCCTGAAGTACGATTTGGCGGTCTACATCGGCCATTGTGTTCTTCATAGTAAAGAGGGATTAAAGAGCGTCTTGTCTGTTGGCCACGCCAATAGCTGGGAAGAACACAACCAAGCCGCACCAACCTCAGATCTAAACTCTCAGGATATTTTACAAGCCTGGCGAGATTTTGAATCGAGCTTTTTTGCTGGGGCTCTGTTATGTCCAAAGGTGCCTTTCCGCCAGTTGCTCGACCGTAGCGGTTACGAGATTGATGTTCACCTCAAAGCAGGGGTTTCCCCTTCTGTAGCAATGCGCCGAATGACGGTGGTGTCACCTTATCCACACTGGCATTACTTTGATGCCTATGGCCAGAACAAGCTGAAAGCGGTTTATCGTGGTAATGGCATCCCGCTTCCATGGGGAAACATGCGCAAGGTTAACGACCCATGTCAGCACTGGGCGGTATTCAGAAGACTTTCTGAGCCTCAAAACGGCAGCTCAGCGCAAATCTCTATTCTCAATGTTGGTGACGAGCCAAGAATCTACTGCTGTGAATCGGTCAATATGACAGACCCTGCGGGCAACAATCGGGTTCTCTGCGCGGGCATCGATTTGAACCCAGCGATCGATGCTCAAGGTGGTGATTCACGTAGTATCGCCGAAGAACTGAAATCTTTGTGTGTTGATAACGGTGGTAGTGCTTCAATTCCTCGCCATATCCAACGAGAGTTCACTACGATTGCCAAGATTCTTAATATTAACTGGATTGAGCGGGGTATTCAGACCGACGCTAGGGTGATCTGCTCCAGAGGCGCAGTGTGCCCTCGAAAACCAAGCTGCTATAACGGATGTCAGGAAAATGTACTGATGTGAGTCGTAAGGGCCTAAAAGAAAAAAAGCCAATCACAATAATCGTGATTGGCTATATATGAATGTGAACAAAAATAAGGTTCACTAACAACGTCAGTTGGCTAGGTGACCCTCGGCTTAATAAGGGTCGTTACTACTAAAGCATGAAGCGTGCCAACTTTAATTATCAATAAAAACCATTGTTTTTGTTCACTTCTGCATCAGATGCATGAAAACCATACGCATAATCCATTTCTAAATTGCACTTGATTGCAAAATGCAAATATCAAACAAATGCATTTTGCAAATTATAGGCTTTCTCCTAATTCGATTTGATATCCCAAATCAATACTCGCTTTCCAGCTTTCAACACCTTTAAGGCGTTGAATTAATTGCTGTGCTGCAACTTGGCCGATCTCTTCACGTGGCGTAATCACTGTCGCTAGTTTTGGCGTCATTGCCTGACTGATGTCATGACCATGAAATCCAACAATCGCCATTTGTTCTGGGATCTTTATTCCACGTCTCTGGCATTCAAACAAAGCACCAATGGCTAAATCGTCATTGGTACAGAAGATACCGTCTACCTCAGGGTGCTTTTGTAAAAGCTCACCTAATAGTTTAGCGCCCAAGGTAAACGACGAAGCTTCCTCCGTCTGGAGAGTAACTGGCGCTTTTCCCTGCTCTTGAAGTGCCAACTGATAACCGTCCATCTTTAGTCGGGTCCGCTCATCCATCCGCGCAGCAAAATACGCAATGTTCTCTCTTCCCTGCGCTAACATGGCTTTTGTCATGTCACGAGCCGCAAGCCTGTTGTCAAACCCAACAGCCTGCTCAATGCGAGGCGAGAATGAATCCATGATTTCCACCACAGGGATTGATGCGGTTTCCAGCATCTTGCGTGCCTTGTCGGTATGAACATTCTCTGAGAGGATAATGGCATCGACGTTATACGACAGCAGAGAAGCAATGCTCTTTTCTTCAAGCTCTTCACTGTAGCCGTAGTGTGCGATCATCGTTTGGTAACCTGCTGGTGTGGTCACCGATTCAATACCACGTATCACTTCAGCAAAAACCTGGTTAGTTAAGGAAGGAACCAGCACACCGATAGCATTCGACTTCGCATTGGACAGAATGTCCGGTGCGCGGTTGGGAATGTATCCCAGCTCTTCCACCGCCTGATTAACCTTTTCCTGTATTGCTTGAGAGACAAGCGAAGGGTCGCGTAGACAACGACTCACCGTCATTTTTGTCACCCCAACTTTATCTGCAATATCTTGCAACGTAGGGCGTTTTTTCTTATTGGCCATTGATGATGTATCTTTCTGATCTTAATGTTACTGGTAACATTTTACTCATAAAACAAAACGAATTTATTGGTGTAGATAACAAAAAAGCGCTCGCTTTGCAGCGAACGCTCTGTTTTTACACCGTGAGTTGCGTTTTGTTTGGCTCACTCCAGGTTAAATGAAACTTCTCATCTTCTGGTTTATCCACTCTGGAATAAGTATGCGCTCCAAAGTAATCTCGCTGAGCCTGAAGCAAATTCGCTGGTAGAACACCGCGACGGAGCGAGTCGAAATAACTCAGGGCAGAAGAGATAGCCGGTACTGGAACGCCATGAATAGCCGCATTAGACACACTGCTTCGCCAACCACAGGATCTCAGCGCTATTTGCTCAATAAAAACATCAGCGAATAGAAGGTGTTCCAACTCAGGTTCATCTTGATAAGCCTTGGTGATGTCCTGTAAAAAGATGGCGCGGATGATACACCCTGCTCGCCAAATTTTAGCGATATCACCAAAATCTAGATTCCAGCCTTCTTCAACAGAAGTGGTCTTCAGCAGGTCAAAACCCTGAGCGTATACCACGAGTTTGGCGCAGTATAATGCGTCCTGTAGCTCATCGAGCATAGCTTGCTTGTCGAAGCCACCCGCAGGTTTGGTGTGCGTTTTCAGAACTGCTGCCGCATTCACTCTTAGTTGCTTTTGTGCACTTTGTGCTCGGGCAAATACCGCTTGAGCAATGGTCGGTGCAGGAGCGCCCATTTGTAGGCTGTTCACCGCCGTCCACAGACCAGTCCCCTTCTGGCCCGCTTTATCAAGCACCACATCAACAAACGGTTTTCCTGTTACTGGATCTTCTGTCTGCAATATCTCTGCGCTGATTTCCATCAAGTAACTATTGAGGCCACCCTTGTTCCAACTTGAAAATACTGCACTGATTTCTCTAGCCGACATCTCAAGAACATCGGACATGAAATGAAACGCTTCACAGATAAGCTGCATATCAGCGTATTCAATACCATTGTGAACCATTTTAACGTAGTGCCCAGCTCCCGCAGGCCCTAGGTATGCTGCACATGATTCACCTTGTTCAAATTGTCCGACTGGCAGACCTTTTTCATCCACTTTGGCGGCAATCGCTTCCCACATCGGACGCACATATTCCCAAGCTGCTGGCTCACCACTAGCCATAAGAGCCGGCCCTGTTCGAGCCCCGACTTCACCGCCAGAAACCGCAGTACTAAAGAAACGCAATTTGCCTTGATAGTGAGCCTCTCGGCGCTCAGAGTCCGTCCAAAGGCTGTTACCGGTATCAATCACAATATCTTCGCTATCGATACCAGCAATGAGTAAATCATCAATAACCTTATCAACAACCTCTCCGGCTGGAACAGACAAGGCAATCACACGTGGTTTTTCCAAATTCTTCAGTAACTCAGAGAGATTCGACGCCGCAACAAATTGACCTTTGCTGGCAATGCATGAAACGAGATCCGCTTCCGAAGCAGCCCGTTGACGGTTAGCTTCATCAATATCAAACCCAGTGACATTAAAGCCATGGTCAAGTAGATTCAACGCAAGGCTTTTACCCATCACACCAAGGCCAATCATCGCAATGTTTGACTGGCTCATAACGCTCGCTCCCTCAGCGCAATAAGCGCTGATTCCACTACGGTATCGACATCCGACGCAATATCGATAAATAAAGCTTCATCGTCGCTTGGTTCAACTAAGGCTTCAAACTGACTTTTGAGCATCGCCTCACCATTAAAATAATGGTTAGCACGTTGCTTGTGTCGAGACCATATAGTATCGAAGTCACCTTTCAAATAGACGATAGCCAGTTGCTGATTGTTACGACGAAGAATATCTCTGTACGCTGGTTTGAGTGCAGAGCAGGCAATCACCGCAGCATCATTCTCAACGTAAATTCGGTTTAGCGTTTCTAGCCAGCCTAAGCGGTCGCAATCATCCAGTGGAATTCCTTGCGCCATTTTCTCCACATTGGCTTTTGGATGGTAATCATCACCATCATAAAAAGGCAGAGACAACTTATCGGCAATCTCTTTACCAATCAGGCTCTTACCACAACCTGAAACGCCCATTACTAATATTTTTTTCACTTTCATTGGGTAATACTATCCTTAGCCTTCCAATTATCAGAAGGCTGTGAATACCAATTTCAATACTTTACTAATTCAAAATGCTTTGCGGTTATTTCCACCACATAGCGAGATCTGGGAACATAATCACTAGGCTTAATACGAAGATCTGCAGGCCAATAAATGGCAACAGTGAGCTGAAGATTTCCCCTAAACTGATGTCTTTTGGTGCGACGGACTTAAGATAGAATGCTGCCGGCCCAAACGGAGGCGATAAGAATGAAACCTGCATATTGAGGCAGAACACCACACCAAACCAAACTGGGTCATACCCTAAACTGGTAATAATCGGCACAAAAATCGGCATAGTCAGCAGTGCAACGCCAACCCAGTCAAGGAACATACCGAGAACCAGCAGAACTACCATCATGATCAACAATGTTGCGAGAGGACTACCGCCACTCAGGCCAAGAATGACTTCTTCAACGAAGTCGATACCGCCCATTAAGTTGTAGATTCCAACTAATGCGCTCGCACCAATACCAATCCACATGATCATGCCGCAAGTGCGCATGGTCGCGATCGTACTCTCTTTGAGCATGTTGATACTCATTTCACCGCGAATGATTGCTGAAATCATAATACCCACAACGCCCAGTGCAGAAGCTTCGGTTACAGAGGCGACACCAGTGTAAATGCTCCCAAGGACAACCGCTACAGACAACAGCGGGAAAAACAGAGCCTTGAAGTAGCTAACTTGCCTTTCATCTTCTTCATCACCATCACTTGGAATAGGGGCTAATGAAGGATTGAGCTTACAGCGAAGTAATACGTAAGCGATGTAGCAGCCAGCAAGAATAAATGCAGGTAAGAAAGAAGCCTTGAACAAATCACCGATTGATACACTCGCCGTCATACCATAGATAATCAGAACAATACTTGGTGGAAGCATAGTGCCCAGTGCGCCGCCTGCACAAGTGGTACCAATCGCTAATTTTCGATCATAACCAAGACGTAGCATCTGCGGCAGAGCAAGAATACCAAGCAGGACCGTTTCTCCACCAATCACGCCTGACATTGAGGCTAGAAGAACCGCCACCAGCAAGGTTTGCACAGCCACACCACCGCGTACTTTACGGCCGACAGATTTCATCGCGTCAAACAAGTCTCTGGCAATGCCTGATCGATCAAGCAGCGCAGCCATGAGAACAAACATAGGCACAGCAAGGAACACATAACCTGAAGCAAAACTGTAAGTCCGGCTCGCGATCAAAGGCAGTGCATCTGGTCCAAACCAGCAAAGAGTGAAGAAAATGGCGACAAAGCCTGTGACAAAGGCCAACTGCATACCTGTGAGCAGCAAGGCAATCATCATCACCAGCATGAGTACACTACCCCATGCGATGCCAATAGAAGATAAATCAAACATCGTTATTCTTCCTTAGCCCCATAACTTCCTGAATGAGGTGTAAGACAAACTGGATAACAAGAATACAAAGGACGACAAAAATCAGGCCCTTGAGTAAAGCTGGGTAAGGTGCATTCAGTACAGAACCCGATGTTTCAAGGCGAAGCTCACCCCACGGGGCATACCAAGACTCTTTCGCCATCGCAAAAGACGCGTAAGCCAGCATGCCAGCAAATGCCAGCCCCACGAGATGGTGAACAATATTGAGGTATTTACGTGTCTGTTCGGACACAGAATCGTAAATTAATACCACTCGCACATGCTTATTAGCAGCAAAGGCATAGATACCTCCAACAATAAACAGTGAACCACCAATGAAGGACGCCGTTTCGTGAACCCAAGTCGTTGGCGCGTTAAAGGCATAACGCATCAGAACTTCATAAAACGAGATAAATACTGTGAAGATGAATAACCAGCTAAGCAAATTACTGATTTTTATAATGGCTCTGTCGAGAAAGTTTCTCGGTTGCTCATCCTGCTGTTGAGGTGGATGTGGGACGTTGTCATTCATACCAATCAATTCCAAAAAGAAGGAGGGCTAAGCCCTCCTGAGAGAAGCTAGAACACATGTTCAGCTTAAAGAAGGCCGTTTTCTTCTAGGAAAACTGTCACTGAGTCATACACTTTTTTCGCATTTGGTGAACGCTCAGCAAACACTTTCCATTGAGACTTAGCAATTTCACGGAATTTCTTACGCTCTTCGTCAGACCAATTATGGATAGTGATGGATGGGTTCGCTTGCGCTTCTTTCACTGCAGCCTGATCCGCCATTTTCAATTGAGTTGTCATGTCGTAAGAAAAATCACGGACTGAAGTTTGAAGAATAGTTTGTAAGTCTTCAGGCATCTTGTCCCATTTCTTCTGAGATACAGAAATATCGATCAGTGGTAATGAGTGGAAACCCGGTTGAACTGGGTGCGTAGCAATATCATTCATGCCCGCTTTTTGGTTGGTTGAAAATACCGTATAGTCCGCTGCATCAATAACACCTTTACTCAAACCAGTGAAGACTTCAGAGCCAGGTAGGTTTACAGGCGTTGCACCGGCAGCGGCGAACACTTGCTGAACCAAACCTTCTGGCGCACGTAATTTCAAACCTTTCAAATCATCGACACCGTTGAGCGGCTTTTTCGAGATGAAGGATTCAACGCCCGTTGTTGAAGCACCAACAAACTTCACACCATATGGTGCGTAAAGCTCAGTCATCAGTTCATTACCACCACCGTAGTTCATGTACTGCAGAAGCTGGGTCGTATCTGACCATGCACCGACCATGTTGCCAATTAGGCCAAAAGCAGGATCCTTACCCGAGAAGTAACCAGTTGCTGTCACTTGCCCATCTAGAATACCCATTTTGATCGCGCCTAAAGTTTCAGTGTGTTTCACCACTGCCCCTACTGGTAGAAGGTCGATGTCAATTCGGCCATTCGACATTTTCTCTACGCGCTCTGCCCATTTTTGTTGAACTTTAAAGTTCAAATCACCAGATGGGTCAGAAGACTGAATCTTCAGTTTGAAGTCAGCGGCCAAGGCCGAAGTCGCAAAAAGTCCTGTCAAAGTGGCAGCAAGCAAAGGTTTTGTCATCGCTTTCATAGTAGGGGTGTCCTTAGATTGTTTCATGTACTCCAATGCAGCCTAGTCTAGCTGCCCGGGATGAGACCGGATTGTTATTTTATGTTACCGGTAACTTTGATACAAATGTTACCGGTAACAGGAAAACGTTTTCCATGACAAAAGTCACAAGTTTCAATTTTGTTAATAGCAAGATAGCCTTAAGAGCAGAAGAAGTGTGATCTAAAACACATACGACGCCCCCAACAGTTGAAGAACTGTTAGAGACAAACGTTTTGTTGAAGAAGGGTGTGCTATTTCTGGCGAAATACCCAGACAGGACCGATAAGAAGAAAAAGAAGATCTTCAAAGAATGAAGGCTTCTTACCCTCAATTTTATGCCCAATAAACTGCAACATCCACAATACGGCAAATAAGATCAGCGAAACAAGGAGCACGGGCGCCTGAAGAATTTCCAAAGACCAAACCAAAGAAATACACGCCAATGTAAAACCAAGCATCATTAGAAACACGCTCAGCGACAGTTTAAAATAGAAAATCATGACAGGTAGCATCGCAACCCAAACCCAGTTTAGGGTAAAACCGAAAAACGAAATCGATGGAATTGACCAGATTAAGCCGACAATAGATAAGAAAATCCCCGGCACTGCTACTTTGTGGATTTTCTGGTTAACTGGATTTTGATGACTCTCACCATAATCGCTTAGCCACTGGGTCAGATCTCGCATTCTTATCCCTCTAAATCATCATCTTATAGTATTGTCTATAGCATGAAATTAGAGTAAGTGCCGATACGCAATCAAAGATTCGTGACTACAATCCGCTACGCTGAGCCTGTCGACGTTTCTCTTCATACATTCGGACATCGGCGAGCTTAAGCATGTCATCAACATCTTTAAAGTCTGCGCTATACAAAGCAAAACCAACACTTACATGAATATTGATGAGGTGCTGCTCAAAAATGACCGGCGTATGGCAAATGGCTTTCTGTAGCTCAATGTTTAGAACATCAACATCTTCAATAGAAGACATCCTTGGCAGCATAATTAAGAACTCGTCCCCACCAATGCGAGCCACCACATCTGAAGCCCTGAGTACGCTTTTAATTCGCTCCGCTACCGCAATCAATACCTTGTCCCCCGCTGCGTGGCCGTAGGTATCATTGATTTGCTTAAATTTATCAAGATCAACATTGAGGATCGCAAATGCCTCACCTTTTCCAGAATGAGAGACTGCGTCAAAATGACCTTCAAGGGTATACATAAAATAACGACGGTTAGGTAACGACGTTAGCTCATCGTGAAGGGAGCGTCGATCTGCAGCTTGATATAGGCGAAAAATGGTGACAAAGGCAATCAGCAGAACCAGCACCATTGGATACCCTAGCAAGCGAACTGCATGGACTCGGTACCACTCACTGTGTCGAAGCAAATCATCCTTAGTGGAAGCAGCTATTATCCAACTGCCGTATGGAAAGTGGACCGTTTCGGTGGCAAATGCGTTATCAAAAGTGCTCTGCGAGCCGTAAAAAACTTCTCCATCCAATCCCGAGCTGTCTATTCCACGCATTGCTAAATTGTATTTAAAAGAAAACTCTTCAGCACCAGCATCGATAAACAAGGTTTCCAATGAGATTACAACACTACATACTCCCCAGTAATCACGGTTGTATAGCGGATCGGTAAATATAGGTATGCGAGCAACAAGCGCCCTTCCCCCCTGAACCAAATTGACAGGACCAGCAATAAAGATCTCCTGAACCTCACGGGCTTTCTTTATCGTTCGCCACTGACTTGGAACTGTTCGATAATCAAGCCCAAGTGCTTTCTCATTGCCTTCCAACGGGTAGATGTATTTGATGACATCATCAGGCGCCAAGCCGATGATAGTAACGTGGCTCGCTTTGCGCATAATGCTGGAAGCAATAAATCCCAACCTGAATATTCGAAACTCGGGTTAGAAGCGACTAACGCCGATATATCGTTAACGGCGAATATGTCGTATACGATAGCTGACTCTAGCTCTGAACGAACAATAGACAACTCTTCTTTAGCGCGGTCCAACAAGCTATCTCTCAAAAAACTCTTTTGACTGCGATCGATAGACTCGATAAGTCCAACTGCCAAAGAAAAAAGTGTAAAAGCCAGCAAGAACACTGACCATCGATTGCCAAAGCGATACTTCATTCCACCCCCACAAAAGCTCATCGAAAAAATCATGTTTGTTAGACCGATGAGTAGTAATGCCTCTATTCCTAACCCGTTAGAGGTATATAATTATTATTATGGCTATTGTTTTAGCACTTATATAAAAACTACATTAACTTGAGTGAGTTTTCATCGGTTAAAGATAAAATTATTGATAAGAGAGTGAATTTTGGATTTGTTTGAAGACTTACCTTATGAACAAAGATGGATCGACTTACCGAATGGTCGATTATTGTGGTTAGACAACTTTATTCCATCCAATGAAGCCGACGAACTGATGACTTCACTCAAAATAGAAACACCTTGGACACAAGAGCGAATACAGCTTTTTGGACGTAGCGTGCTACAACCACGTTTGCAAGCTTGGTACGGAGATAAATCCTATTCCTACTCTGGCTTAACGATGCCTGCTATGCCAATGACGGAAAGATTGCAATCCGTGAAGTCTCGATGCGAAGGCGTCGCCAACCAAAGATTCAATTCAGTATTGCTTAACTTATATCGCGATGGCCAGGATTCGATGGGGGCTCATCAAGACAATGAGCCCGAGTTAGGACAAAACCCTACTATCGCTTCTCTCAGCCTTGGAGCTACACGACGATTTGCTCTCAAACACCTACATACAGGAAAAAACCATGATATTGAGCTTAGCCATGGTAGCTTGCTCATCATGGCCGGCGAAATGCAACACCACTGGAAGCACAGCTTACCCAAAACCAATCAATCAATAGGTGAACGTATCAATCTCACGTTCAGAACCATTTTTTAATTTCTTACGCTACTTTTAAATTACTTTTCTTCAACCACTTTGGTAACAGTACGCAGGCTACGTTAGCAATGATAATTAGCGAAAGGCCTAACACTTGGTACACACTGTAACTTTCTTTGTAGAACAGTACTTGCCATAGCGCGGTAAACAATAAGTTGGTGAAAATGAGTGGTGCTAACTGAGATCCGGACTCTGCTAGTTTGTAGGCTTTTGAGCGAAATACTTGAGTATTGATGATCAGGAACGCCAGAACACCAAGCACCGCTATTATAAGCCAAGGATTAGTTCCAGCAGGCTGATACATAGTTTGATTATTGACTAAACTCAGCGCTAAAAGCGGAGTAATCACCACAGCAGCATAGAGGAAAGTCCATAGGTTGATTTCAAACGCATTCAATCTACTCTTGCTGATGCGGTATAGGCTCAACTGCGACCCCGCATTAAACACCCCAGCTCCAAGGCCAATCAGGAGTTCTGGTCTGAAATTGAAGCCACTGACATCACCCGCTAACAAAACGACCCCGGTAAACGTAGTCACAAGCCCCACAATATTAACGACACTCAAGTGAACAGAAAATATAAGCTTTTCTAACACTGGAATAAATAATGGCCCTGTACCAAACAGTACAACACTCTCAACGAGAGTCAGATGCTGTAGTGCATAGATAAAGCACACCTGACATGCACCAATGCAAAGCGCTCTCACCCAAAGAGGGACCTGTTCATTGCGGTCTGGCCATCTTACTTCTTTGCCAATAAACATCAAAAGGAGCACCATCGCAGGCAAGATAAAACGCAGAAAGCTTAGCAGGTTAGCATCAAAATGCTCGCTTAAAAATTTGGAAAACAGTCCGGTTAGTGACAAACTGAATGTTGAAGACAACATGAATAAAACTGGGTACAACTGATTTGGCATAACTCCTCCCTATTTGCTGCTAAGTTTAGAAGTCTGAAGCAGAAATAAAAAACGAGTAATATTTACAGGTTAAGTAAGAAAAACTTACAGATGAAAAAACTAGCACCTCTTAAGTCTATTTACTCCTTCATTGCTGCTGCAGAAACAGGCAGTATGACGGAGGCAGCCAATGAGCTGAGCGTCAGCCACTCTGCTGTTAGCCAAGCTATCAAGTCACTCGAAACGCAAATCGGTCAGGCGTTGTTTATTCGAGCGGGGCGAAAAGTGGTTCTCAATGCAGCTGGCCGCAGGTACTACAAACAAGTAGCCCCGGCAATAGAACAGATTGTAGCGGCCACTCAAAATCTGATTGACGAACAACAGAGTCAGAGACTGACGCTCAATATGGTCCACTCTCTGGCAATGCACTGGTGGATTCCCCGAGTCAATCGATTTAATCAGTATGCGCCGCAACTGGATATACGCATTTCAAACCTAATCGGTAGCTTTGTGATGGAAAACGAGGGCATTGATGTCGCAATCATTCATGGAAAGACTGACGATTGGCCTGATTACTACTGCGAGTTACTAGCTAGGGATGAATTGGTGATGGCCGCTAGCCCTGAGTTAGTCAATGACGAGACCACACCAGCATCTTTATTGGCTCAGTATCCCGCTATCGTTGCTGCTAACGACAGACGAAAATATGACTGGCAGGTATGGTGTGAAAACCATCAACTCTCTATGCCACCTTTTGCCAATAATTTGAGCTTTTCAGCCTCAATTCAAGCGGTTCAAGCGACCATTCGTAAACTGGGTGTCTTTGTGACACATCGACAGTTCATCCGAGACGATGTCAGTCATGGCTCTCTCGTCGAGGTTGGCCAGCCAGTCCTCAACCCTCATCAGGATTTTTACTTCGCCTGCCAGCCCGAGAAACTTAAAAATGAACACGTTCTGATACTTCGCAACTGGCTTCGTAGTGAATTCAGCACTTAGCTGCCATTTATAGATTTTTTTATTATATAGAATGACATTGGGTCTCCATTTTCTCTAAACTAATCATAGAGTTAAAAACGCCAATTTATTATCGATTATTATATTTGACCATCAAATACAATGAGTTACCTATGCGCCAAAATTTAGTGCCTTAAATTTAGCCCCAACTTATAAGCAATACGACTCATATAATTAATTGATCTCATTCAATTTCCTTTTCTAATACCTTCATTCAGACTCCTTTTTTTCTTCTAGACTTTAATTGCCGGATTGTGAATTTACGGGCAAGGAATCAAATGGCGAGTTTTGTAGGACAACATTTAGAAGAAATGGCGGATATGCGCTCTGCTCGCAAATGCAAAGTCGTGCTCCTCTGTTCTGTCATTGCGCTCGTCATTTTAACCTATTACGGCTCTATCCATATTGCCAATCAAAACTACCTGTTTGGCACACTCAATATGCTGTGTGTGGCAGTGCTCTCAGCCAATCTTTGGTACCTCAGGCTTAATCAGTCAGCCAACTTTTCAGACTTGGTGCTTTCATGTGTTTTGCTCTTTCAAGGAATGATGTTGCTACTATTCGGCGAACATATCTCCGATCGCCTTCTTTGGCTCTACCCTATTATGGCGGCTGTTATTTTTGTCTGTGAATTCCGCTATGGATTGCTGTTCAGTAGTAGCTTCTATGTTTTGACGATGATCACCTGTCTATTTACGGATTTAGTTTCTGTGCCACTGCAGCTCTCTGTAGATAGATTTCTGATCAGTTTATTTGCCCTATGCTTACTGTGTAATACCTCATCTTACTTCTACTCCAAAGTCGTCAACTATATTCAATCGCTCTATAAAGAGGGGATTGAAGACCTCGCTTATCGCGATCAACTCACTGGACTTGCGAATCGTTGGAGCTTTGAGAGCTGGGCAATGGAGAAATTAGAAGAAGTACGTGCCAATAAGACGGTCACCGCAATGGTGTTTCTCGATATTGATAACTTTAAGGCCATCAATGATACCTATGGCCATGATGTAGGGGATCGAGTTTTACAACATTTCTCAAAACGCCTAAAGAACAATATTCGCTCTAAAGACAGGAAGACACAGAAACACGACTATTCAATCGCACGTTATGCTGGTGATGAGTTTGTCTTACTTCTTTACGATGTACGAAGCATAAAAGACCTTAACAATATACTGGAGCGCATCTGTCATTTGTTTGAAGACAGCTACCAAAGCACAGAAAGGATTAATAAACTCACCGTAAGCGCTGGTGTCGCAATCTTTCCAACCGATGGAGATTCACTGCCAGAGCTCACTCGCTGTGCAGACAAAGCAATGTACGCTGCAAAACATAACGGAAAAAACCAGTATCGATATTACCAACGTGACCATGCTGGAGCAGCCAACACAATCAAGAGCACTGATACAGAGAAGGTAACCCCAATAAATAAGTTTAACGGCTCATGAACATGAGCCATAGACAGATAGCCATCACGACTAGCATCCAAGCAGCGTAACGAGCAGAATTAGGTTTATCCTTCTTTGGCACAACAATGGGTTTCATCGCAGCCTCTCTCGCTGCCCTTGCAGCTGTCGACAAAGAGCTACGCTGTGCAATTTGATCACGTCGAGCTTGCGCTTTATTCGCCACTTTACCAAACCGGTGCAACTGATCTGCAGTAAGCTCTTGATTGGGATCGTAACGAGCATGCGGGTCTTTGTGTTTTGGTACTACAGCCATCATCAACCTCCTCTCGAATCGGTTCCGTCACAAACTAAGTATAGCCAACGGTGTAATTGACAAATTTGTTTATTACTTAGCCATATTTCGGAATTTCCGAACAATAAAGCAGCTACTTAATCATATAGCCTTGTTCTCAAACCCTTTCATTAGTTTATTCAAGCAAAGTCTTTGCCAAGATTTGAAAGCATGTGGAAATGATTTTTGGACGGTAATGTGATGAAAAGAGGAAATATACGTCCTCTAAAGATGAGATTTGCGTTTTTAAAATCGAATTGCGTTTTGTTTTGCATGTTATTACTCGCCGCCCGCCATACAGACATACGCGACGAGATTGTTGGTTTTACTTTAAAGGTACTCGCACAGATAAGCAGTTGCTGCAGTGACTTTAAGATCGAATGACGAGTCGCCTGCTACGTTAAATGACTCGCCTTTGGCGTAAGTTACCCAATCCTCATCACCAACACGTTTAACGGTTAAGCTACCCTGCACAACCGTCATACGCTCTGGCGCAGCCGTGCCAAATGTATATTCACCAGGAGCCATTACCCCTACACTAGATTGTGCGTCGTCTTGCTCGTACGCTAAAGACTGTACGTTCCCTTCAAAATAATGATTTGCTTTGATCATGTATCCTCCTTGAAATTATTCGATAGAAACTAAGCATCAGAGCTAGTTTTTATCGGAATCATTGACACCTAGCAAGTAAGTATTTCAACCGCACGCTAGGCGGTGCATTTACAAAGTGATATAAAAACAGTGGGTTGCCGTATAAACACCCAAAAGATAGGAGAATGTTCGATGTCTAAGGAAGAATCCAAGATCCCAACCAATAGATTATCTCGTTTTGGTCAGATGGCATCATTGGCGACCAAAATAGGCTCTAATGTCGTTGCGGAAGGAACAAAGCAATGGATGAAAGGCAATAAACCGAGTAAACAAGAGTTATTGCTTACTCCTACCAATATCAAACGCCTGGCCGATCAATTAGCACACCTACGCGGTGCAGCAATGAAAATAGGCCAAATGCTCTCTATGGATGCGGGCGATCTTCTTTCCCCTGAGCTGGCCGATATTCTGGCTCGTTTACGTTCTGACGCCAACCCCATGTTGGCCAAGCAGCTCACACAAGTCATGTCGAGCGGCTTAGGCGACGATTGGAAGTCTCAATTCTTGTCGTTTAACTTTAAGCCAATAGCCAGTGCGTCAATCGGACAAGTGCACTTTGCTCATACTGATGCCGGTGATCCCATAGCAGTCAAAGTTCAATATCCAGGTATCAGAAAAAGCATCGACAGTGATGTGGACAATGTGGCGACACTTCTTAACCTGGTAGGCTTAACTCCCAAGAATGTCGACATCAATGGCCTTCTTCAACAAGCGAAAGAACAACTTCATGACGAAGCCAACTATAAAAAAGAAGCCGAATTTCTCGAAACGTATCGAAAGCATTTGATTAATGATACTGAATTTGAAGTTCCAAGAGTTTACCCTGCGGTGAGCTCTGAAACTGTGCTAACTATGTCTTATCTCGAAGGGCAGCCTATTGAAACAATCAGTAATTGCGACCAAATCACTCGTGATAAAGTGATGACCGCGTTGCTATCCCTTCTTTTCAGAGAACTGTTTAAGTATCAACTTGTGCAAACAGACCCCAACTTTGCCAACTATCTGTTTAATCATGAGAGTAAGAAAATCGTTCTGTTGGATTTCGGGGCGACCAGAACATACAGCGACAAAATCAGTCAAGGTTATCAACGAGCGTTTAAAGCGGTGACTAAAAATGATAGTCATGCATTAGATAGCGCACTCTCTCAGATAGGTTTCTTTAGTCAAGATATTGAAAGCCAACAGAAAGCAGCCATTTTAAATTTGGTCGAACAGGCCTGCGAGCCCATGCTTTATGATGGGGAGTACGATTTTGGCGCCAGTGATTTGTCCGTGAGATTGAGAGAAGCAGGGACAGTACTAAGTATGGAAAAAAACTACTGGCACACACCTCCAGCAGATGCACTATTTCTCCATCGTAAGATAGGAGGGCTATACTTATTAGCAGCAAGATTGAAAGCAAAAGTCAATGTTAAGGCGTTGGTGGCACCTTATATTGACTAAAATAAAATGTGCATTTTTTGGACTGAAGATCAAACTTATCATTGATAATCAATGTCAATAAGAAAACTCTTGCACCACGGCGATTGAATTAAAGGTAAACTTTCGAGTTAGTTTCGCTGATCAGAGCAGTTTAATGTGGCGTTAAATAAAACGACCAATGCACCCAGATTGAAAAAGCGCTCTTACATGGAAAAAGAAGCTTTTATAAAATTATCTTTTGCTACGCTATTTGTCACATTGGCGGTAGCTTTTGCGGTCCTGCTTTTTGTCAGCTACAAAGATTACACACACCCCAAGCATGTCTACGGTCGTTGGATCGAAATTGGTACACCTGAATATAATACTGAGATTCTGACCTTCAATGAGAGGGGCGTTTACCGCAACGACCGATTAATCACCACTAATTTCGGCTTTGATGGAAAAATAGTGACGGTCACGACGGGTGGCGGTATTTCAATTTATCAAATTGCGGGCACATTCAAATCCCCTCAGCTCCGTCGTTTAGAACCCAACAGCCCGACTCAACGGTTTATCAAAGCCGGTTATGAAGATACCGTAGATATGGGTGGTGGTGGCTCGGCTAAAAATCGCCGTGCCGCTTTATCTGAACACTTCAGCAGTAAGAAATAAACAGAGCGTTGCTCAGTTTATTGATTTACCGTCATCAGAAATGAAGGCGAATAAGACCTGTCGGAAAAATGTCGGTAGTGTGCCTACTGACAACCCCTTATACTTGTCCTCATAACTTCAACAATAAGACCCCTTAAATGAATGAGTTAGTTGCTTTATTGCCTCAGAACCTTGTGACTATGCTGCAAAGCTGGGATACCAACGTTCTGTTCATCACTGCCGCAAGTTTCTTTGCTTGGATCGCATGGCGCATCATCTACGGTAGACTAGAGATTCTTGTCGGCAAAACCAAATTCCACTGGGATGACCTTACTCTACACGCACTCAAAACGCCCGTCAGCACACTGATTTGGTGTTGGCCCGCGACAATTTCACTTGGATTCATTCTGCAAGACTACATGGGGTCTAAGCTGAACTGGCTAAGTACTTTAAAACTTCTACTGGTGATCGCTGTCTTTATCTGGATCACCATGCGGTTGATTAACAATGTCGAAGAATATGTTTTAAAGCAGAAGTCTAGGGACGAGACGACAGTCCAAGCGATAGCCAAGGTGTCGAGGCTGTTCTTCATTACCATTGGTATGCTGACCATCATGCAGGCATTTGGCCTAAGCTTGTCCGGTTTACTAACCTTTGGTGGTGTCGGTGGCTTGGTTGTGGGTTTAGCAGCCAAAGATCTCCTCTCCAACTTCTTTGGCGGTATGATGATTTATTTCGATCGTCCGTTTAAAGTCGGAGACTGGATCCGCTCTCCGGATCGCCAGATCGAAGGCACCGTAGAACGCATCGGGTGGCGAATGACAATTATCCGCACTTTCGACAAACGACCTCTTTATGTTCCTAACTCAGTATTCAGCAACATAGTGGTGGAAAACCCATCACGAATGCTCAACCGAAGAATCAAAGAGACCATCGGCGTTCGCTACGATGATGGTGAGAAGGTTGCTCAAATCGTAAAAGACATTAAGACAATGTTGAAAAACCATCCTGATATTGATACCAAGCAGACTCTTATCGTCAACTTCAATGCGTTTGGCCCATCATCACTACAAATGATGGTGTATACCTTTACCAAAACCGTTAACTGGATTCGCTATCATGAAGTCAAAGAAGATGTTCTGTTAAAAATCATGTCTATCATTCACAAGCATGGCGCAGATATCGCGTACCCAACTCAAACCTTGAAGTTTGAGCCGCAATTTTCAGACGAACAGACGCAAAACGAACTCTAATAATAAAGCCCTCATTCGAGGGCTTCTATTTATGTTTGAGTTACAGGTTCTCTCTCCACTGGGTCTTCGGCGTGTTCGGCATACCAGTAGAGCCAGATCATTGATAGACAGACGATAAAGCAGAAACCAAATAACCAGTTGGCGCCTAACCACTCAATCATCATTCCCCCAAGCAATGGACCAATTGCAAAGCCCAACGTATAGAGCGCCGTCGCACCGAAGTAAGAGCCCCTCAAATGGGCAGGCGCGAGTCGGTCAATTTGAACGTTAATGGTAGGGAAAGTCACCACCTCTCCGAGGCTGATAATAAAGCTGGCTATCGCCCAGCCTATCGCGGCATCTTTTGGTGAAAGAATGAATGCCAGTTGCCCAATAGCAATCAGGATAATCCCTATGCGAGTGCGGGTAAAAAGCGGAAGCTTTTCCATCAGTTTAAGTAATGGGAACTGGAATAGAACAATGGTCGCTGTGTTGATAAACAGCAACATCGCAATCAATGTGGCAGACTCTTCAATGCCACTTCGCACAATAACCTGAGGAACTGATGATTCGAGCTGCGCATAAACGAACATCAACATCAGGTTAGCCAACATCAACAAGACGAAGATTCGGTCTTTACTGATGACTTTCAACGTCTGGCGGAAATTGGGTAATTGTGAACGATCAGGTTGCTTAAACTTGCCTTTACGCTCAATCCCAAAAAGAATCCAAAAGCAATACGCTAAGTGAGTAAACCCAGTCACCATAAACAGGCTTTGAGGATCCGATAACGCCAGCGTTACCCCAATAAGAGGCCCTATTGCCCCACCAATATTAAGCAAAAAGTAACGTGTGTTAAGTGCCAGCTCTCGGTCTTTCAGATCATCAAGCGAGTCTCCTAACACCGCCTTAGCTGGCCCATCAATGAGAGGATGCATCAAGCCAGTAAAGAGAATGAGAATGTAGAAATGCCAAACTTCACTCGCCGAAGCGATGCCGTTATACGCAAAAAAAGCGATGATACAGCCGGCCGACATCAGCCACTTTCTGCCGAACTTGTCAGATAGATAACCCGAATAGAGCCCAGCGACTGAACCTATCAAGGCAGACGCTGCAAGCATCGAACCAACCTCGATAGCAGAGGTACCATAATCCTGATAGAGGAAGACAATCAAAAACGGCCAAGCCATGAAATAACTAGTCCGGGCAATGAGTACGCCAATCAGAACTGTCCAAACGGAAAAGTTAAAACGTTTCACCCTTTCCCATTGAAAAAGACTTTGTTCTTTATCCATTGGCTTACTCCTTCATTAACCAGCTTGTTGCATAAGTGTTAACTTAGAGTATATGAGTTTTCAATGTAAAAGATAGCGTTATTTATAATTCCAATAAAAAGGCCCGCAATACGCAGGCCTAGTCAAAATATCGCTTATTTTCTATAGAGTTATAGTATCTAATTCTGAAAGCTTAAATCGCCTTTTACCCACTTTTCACTCTGGTTTTTCCACCAGAATGACGTATTTATCTCATCATTGAGCTCAAGTATTTCTCCAACCATAGGTGTCACTAATTTCGCGTCCGTAACTTTGGCTTCTTCGATGAGATCGGTCATGGGTTCATCCCACTTGTGAGCAAACAGCTCGAAAGTGGACCAATGAACTGGGAACAATCGCTCTGCGCCCAGATCCATAAATGCCTGCATCGTATGTCGCGCTTGCATATGCCCCCAGTTTTCGACAGGGAAACCCTTGCCCTCTTTCACATTGGCGGCCACTTCAATGAATGCCATATCAAACGGTCCGAGTTGTTTTCCGATCTCTTTAAAATGTGTGTCGTACGCTGAATCACCGCTGTAAAACAATGAGCCAGATTTGCCATAGATGGCCCAAGAAGCCCAAAGCGTGCTATTGGAATCAAAACCAGTACGGCCAGAATTATGGTTTGCTGGGGCTGCAATCAGCTTAACGCCATTGATGGTGGTCGACTCCCACCAATCTAATTCTTGGATCTTAGCAGGGCTTACGCCCCACTTTTCTAAATGGCGCCCTACCGCTAATGGCACCATAAATACGACGTCTTTATCAGCGTAGTAACGAATCGTCGACTCTTCTAAATGGTCATAGTGATCATGTGAAATGACAATAGCGTCTGGTAGAGGTAATTCATCACGTTTCACCGGCGCTTTTACATTTCGAGAAAAAAACTTCTTCGCCACCCAAGGTGATGCATGCTCAAACACAGGGTCAATAAGGATTCGTGTTCGGTCTATATCGATAAATAGACTTGAGTGTCCTAACCAAGTAACACGCATATCATCACTACGTTGTGCCAGTTTGACCATATTGACGGGAACATGGGGCAACATGGTTTGAGGCTTGAGGGAACCTCGTTGGAAAAAGAATTTCCACATCACTGCAGACATACTCTCAGGGCTAGGCACGCTGGGCATTCTAGCCACTACTTTGCCATTTTTAAATTGCTTTGAGTTGACGATTCTTTTAGCTCTCAGCCGCTCGCTCTGTTGACGCTCAACACTGCTTTCGGTGTTAAGAAGCTGGCTGAATCCCATTACACCTAGTGCTGAATTTACCGATGCTTTGATCCTATTGCTCATTTTCATGACCTAGTGGCTACCCAAGAAAGTAAACGATGGTGTATACTTTAGACACTGCAACATTAAAAGTAAACACCATCGTTTACTTTAAGTATCTTGAGATGAGTGCATGATTAAACGAAGCGATATAAAACAAGAAGATATCATCAGATCCGCCATTGAAGTTTTCTCTCAAAAAGGCTTTGAGCAGGCCAGTATGGAAGGTATTTCGAAACATGCTGAGGTTTCAAAACGCACGTTATACAAATACTACCCAAACAAAGATGCTCTATTTGAGGTCATTGTAGATAAGCTAATATGTCGCTTTGATGAACAATGTGAGCTGAAATTTGAACCTTCTGTGTCAGTGGCAGCGCAACTTATCGATATCACACTCAAGCAGATGTGTTACATCAATACTGACGATTTTCAGATGACCGCACGCTTAGTCATGGCGGAATGTATCCGATGCCCTCACACTTCTCAGTTACTGATGAAACGTTTTGAGGCTATCGAAGATTCTTACGGTCTTAATCAGTGGGTAAAACAAGGCATTGAGGCTGGAGTGCTTGAAGTCGATGACATCTCCATGGCTGTTGAACAATTTATCGGAAGTATTAAAGCCGTCGTTTTTTGGCCTCAACTACTTGGGCATCAACCTCCGGCAAACTGTGAGCTACTAAAAAGCGCAGTAGAATGTGCAACTCACACCTTCGTTGCACGTTATCAGACGAAATAACGTCTCTCTGGGCAAGAATACCAAGTCAAGTTCTTGCCTCTCTCTTCTAACCATCTGTTTAATTAGAAATAACTAAATAAAAAGTCCAAACTCAAAGTAAATACCTGTTGTAAATAGCCAATAACGACCATTCTTATAAATAAGAATCCCAGACATCTATAATTGTATCCATTTTGAGAAAATTCAATTATTCTCATCCAACTTAGAAAATAAAATAAATAAAAAACACACTCTCAAATTATTGAGTAAAACATCTAATAATTATCTAACCCACTATTTATTAGTAAATAATTTAATCTATCACCCTCAATCTAAAACAATACACCATCAGTCTTAATATTGAGCCACCTTATATCATTGCAACCTATATAAAGATGTTATAAAAATGCGCCTTGCTATTTTTATTTGTTAAAACCTTACAGGGATTACATGTATTTCAGGAGCTCACAATGAGTGAACGAGGAAGGATACGTATTACCAATTATCACGGTAAAGTCTTTTATCGTCTTATTGACTGCTTGGTAATACTCTGTGCGTTGTATATTGCTATCAAAGCAAATGCGCACATTGTTACCTTAGGCTACATCTCTGCAGGTCTGTTGGGTGTTATCATCTACTCTTTCATCGCTGAAAGTCTGGATATATACAGCCATTGGCGTACTGCTAAACTTCGTTCTCTGGCGCTTTATACTTCTTTTTGTTGGGTCTCTACCGTTGGTGGACTCACGTTACTTAGCTATTTTTCAAAAACTGGCCCAGACTTTTCCCGTCTAATTATTGGTTATTGGATTGTACTCACTTTTGCAGCTCTACTTATTTGGCGCATGTTCGCTTTCATGGCACTTTATTACCTCCATCAGCGGGGCGTTCATACAAAAAAAGCAGCCATTATAGGTTTAACTCCGCAAGGATTAGAACTATCAAACAACTTGCGTAATCATCCAGAATTAGGAATTAAACTCACGGGTTTCTATGATGACCGAGAGCCGAAGCGACTAACCAGTGATTTACCTATATTAGGCACAATAAAAGATGCATTATCGTTAGCAAAGAATGGCGAAGTGCAAAATATCTATATTGCTTTGCCAATGCAGGCACAAAAACGTATTTCAGATATTTTGGAGGCCTTTTCTGACAGTACCGTAAATACGTATGTCGTGCCCGATTTCTTCACGTTTAATCTATTGCATTCCCGTTGGTACACCATAGGTGAAGTCAACGCATTCAGCATATTCGACACACCGTTTAATGGGTTATCGACTTGGTTGAAACGTTTAGAAGATTTGGTTTTGAGCAGCTTAATTCTTGTGTTGATTAGCCCAGTACTTCTTGCCGTCGCGATCGGTGTAAAAATTTCTTCTCCGGGCCCAATCATTTTCAAGCAGCTTCGATACGGCCTGGATGGTAAGCCGATCAAAGTGTGGAAATTCCGTAGCATGAAGGTAATGGATAATGGCGCTAAGGTCGCTCAGGCAACAAAGAACGACCCGCGTGTGACTAAGTTCGGAGCTTTCATCCGTCGTACTTCATTGGACGAGCTCCCTCAGTTTATCAACGTACTGCAAGGTCGCATGTCTATTGTTGGCCCACGTCCTCACGCTGTCGCGCACAACGAAGAGTATCGCACTATTGTGAACCGTTACATGTTGCGCCACAAAGTGAAACCAGGCATTACAGGTTGGGCTCAGGTTAACGGATGGCGCGGCGAAACCAACACCATCGACAAGATGGAAAAGCGCGTGCAATTCGACTTAGATTACATCCACAGATGGTCTCTATGGTTCGATATTAAGATTGTTTTCCTTACCGTTTTCAAAGGTTTTGTTGGCAAAAATGCCTATTAAGTCATGGACATGATGTTTATTATGAATAGATTCAACAAACTCACATCAATCACAAGCGGGTTTCTGACTCTTGCGGTTTCTCATTCGGTCTATGCGGCGCCAACACCTGTGCCAATTGAAACAGAATCGGGTATCGCAATAGTGCCTTACCTGAACCTCTACAGTGGCTATAACAGTAACGTGGCGAAAGAAGAGTTTGATGAAACCAGCTCTTGGTTCGCTGTCTATGAACCCGGTGTCGGGTTTGAGCTGGAAAGTGACAAACAAAAGCACAATCTTGGCTATCGCATCCAGCGCGGTGAGTTTTTTAGCTCACAACGCGACAACTATACCGATCACTTTCTTGACCTGACCAGTTACTGGGAAGCGAACTCAAGAAATGCGCTTGATCTACGCTACAGCTTAGCCAAAACGCATGAAAACCGTGGTGACAACGATACAACCTCCAACCTCGACTACAACAAATATGTCTCTAATTCGTTCAACCTTGGCTATCGCTATGGCAGCACCGAAGCAAAAGGTCAAATAGAAGCGAATGTTGGTTGGGGTGATTTGTCGTACAAGAACAACCGAAATGTGACTCGATATCAAGATTGGGACGAAGGCAGATTCAGTACCGCTTTCTTCTACAAAGCATTTCCTAAAACATCGCTGTTAGCGCAGTACATCGTCAATGACCGTAGCTACAACGAAGTCGCTCCGGGTTCCAGCGAGCGTGATAGCTTGCACCATTTTGTTTACCTAGGCACCTCATGGGATGCCACCGGTAAGCTACGCGGCAGTGTTAAAATTGGTTATCAGAACAAAGAGTTCGACGCATCACAGCGAGAGGATTTTGACTCATTTTCATGGGACGTTGACGTTGCATACATGCTGAGAAGCTACTCAGCACTCGAACTGAAATCTAGCCGTAAGTCCACTGACCCTAATGGTTTGGGTGGTGCAATTGATACCTCAGTCTACAACGCTAATTGGTCACACAACTGGTCAGAAATTATCTCTACGCATACTGAGCTTTCTTATCTGTCTGAAGATTACACTGACAGTAGTCGCAAAGATGATACTTCCAAAGCGAGTGTTTATCTTGATTACGATTTTCGTCGTTGGTTGACGTTCAAAGGCGGGGTGTCTTACGAATCTCGTGATTCTAATCTAAGCAACTTTAGCTATGACCAGTCTGTCTACTACGTAGCAGTAGAAGGTGTGATGTAAGATCATGAAGTCTCTATTTTCAATTCTGCTGCTATGTGTTTCGTTTCAAGTCTTTGCTAGCGATGAGCTTTATCGTCTTGGCGTTGGCGATCTGATTAAGGTGCAGGTTTATGACGAACCTGAACTGTCACTAGAAACCCGCGTTAGCGATAGTGGCTCTATCGATTACCCTTTCCTTGGCAGCGTCGCTCTCAAAGGCCGCACTCTAAGAGAAGTCAAGCAGTCCATTCATGATGGATTGCTTGACGGCTATCTGGTCAACCCGAACGTCTACGTCAGTGTCGTGGAATATCGTCCTTACTTTATCAACGGCGAAGTCATCACGTCTGGCGGTTACCCGTTTCATCCCGGGCTAACCGTGAATAAGGCCATCACTATTGCGGGTGGATTTACTGAGCGAGCTTCAAAGTCAAAAATCTTCGTTTCGTCCAGCGACGAACCAGATTCAAAACCAACTCGTGTCTCCCTACTTCACCGAATCCAACCTGGTGACATTATCACCGTTGAAGAAAGCTTCTTTTAATTGAATATTATGGAAAATACCCAGAATTCTCCGGTGAGCAAAGAAGAGCTCATTGATATCCGCCAATACTTTAAAGTGTTGCTTAACTATAAGTGGCGCATCATTATTTTCTCAATACTGGTCACTGCTCTGGCGATATTGGTGGTACTTTCACTGCCTTCAAAGTACACAGCTAGAGCAACACTTCTGATTGAATCTAAGCAAGCCAACATCATCTCTATTGAAGAGTTTTACGGCTTAGACACCAAGAGTCAGGAATACTATCTCACTCAAATAGAGATTTTGAAATCAGACCGAGTCTCCGAAGAAGTGATTCGTCGTCTCAATCTGACCAGTCACCCTGAGTTTGATCCGCGAGCACAGGAAGAATCCAACGTTTCTTTGAAAGATCGCTTGATGGAATGGTTTCCTGTCCTTCAAGCTTTTAGAAAGTCTCTACCCAATGAAGAGCTTGAGCAGTCAGACTACGCAAGAAACAAGCTAGTACTTTACAAGTTCAAACGCGGATTAGCGATCAACCCGATCCGTAAGACACAGCTTGTACAGATCTCTTATACCAGCAGAGACCCAGAGCTATCCGCGCAAATTGCTAATGAAATCGGACGCGTTTTCATGGACAGCAATATTGAAGCGAAAATTGAGGTCACTCAACAGGCGTCGAGCTGGTTAAATGAGCGTATTGGAGATTTGCGCGAAAAACTGCGTCAATCGGAAGCTCAGCTACAAGCGTTCTTACAACAAGAAGGTCTAGTTGATATTCAAGGGGTGGAAAGTCTCGCCTCACAAGAGTTGGCTGAACTCACCTCTCAGTTAAACAAAGCTCGTGATCGTCGTGTTGCAGCTGAAACACTGTACCAGGTAGCCAGAAACTACAAATCTGACTCAAACCAGTTGTCAGCGCTTGCTTCGGTACCAGAGATTTCTAACCATCCAACCATTCGTGATGTCAAAGTTGCAGAAGTTCAGGCTGAACGAAAAGTTTCGGAACTCTCTAAGCGTTACGGCCCTAAGCACCCTAAGCTCAAGGCCGCAATTGCAGAGTTAGAATCCGTTAAGAAGAACCTGCGCTCAGAGTTAAACCAACTACTCAATGGTATCAATAACGAGCTTAAAGCCGCCAGGCAAGCCGAGCAAACCATTCGTGGCGAACTAGAAAAACGCAAAGTTGAGTTTCAGGCTTTGACCGTCAAGAACGCCAGATACTCTGAGTTGAAGCGCGAAGTACAAACAAACCGTGAGCTGTTTGACCTGTTCCTTAGTCGCCAGAAAGAGACCAATGCGTCTAGCGATTTCAACGCCAATATTGCACGTTTTACCGACTATGCGAGCCCTCCGCTTGCGCCAAGTAAACCAAACCGTAAGATGATCGTCATCTTAGCATTCCTAGCTTCTTTGAGTTTTGGCTGCGTAATGGCATTCGTTGCTGATGCAGTGAATGACACCTTTACCGATATCAAACAGGTATCAAAACAGTTGTCACTCGAAATTCTGGGAATCGTTCCAGCACTTAAAACCAAACGCCCACTGGATGGCAAAGCCTACTTCGACGAGCGTAACCGTCAGTTGACAGAAGCCGTTCGAACAGTGCGCACAGGATATTTGCTAGCGAACTCAAACAAGTCAAATTCTGTTGTCATGGTGACGTCTTCACAGCCCGATGAAGGGAAAACCACGTCAGCCCTCAACCTAGCGCTTTCATTAGCGCAAATGGAAAAGACCTTGCTGATCGACTGCGATTTGAGAAAGCCGACTGTCGCCCGACGTTTTGGTCTGCCTTCTGCTCAGCCAGGCGTAACGAACATCCTAACCAAAACTCATGCTATCGAAGATTGTATTTATCACGATGAAGAGTCTGAGCTGGATATTCTCGCCGCTGGGACATACACCAACAACCCACTTGAGCTTATCTCTTCAACAGGCTTCGGCGATTTCGTTGAGCAACTGAGAACCAAATATGATCGCATCATCATCGACACACCACCTTGTCTGGCTGTCAGTGATGCCTTCATGCTATCGCGATATGTTGATTCAGCGGTCATCGTCATCAATGCTTCGCATACCCGAACTAAAACAGTACGTGATGTAGTTGGCAAGCTCGCTCAGCAAGGCACAAGGATTGACGGTGTGATCCTTAACAAACTGAACGTTAAAAAAGCGTCCGCTTACAGCGGCTACAAACAGTATCAGTCTTATTACGGAGTCGAAAACGCGTAATGAAAGGCAAGGTTTCCGCTTTGTTGTTTAAGCTGGGGCTAGCTGCCTCAGCCATGTTCATTCTGTTTCTTTCGTATCACTTTGGTGTGGCCTCGCTCTACGCCAAAGCGGTTTCAAATAAAATAGAGCACTGGAACGCGTCAGAAGAGAAGCCGCAGCTAGGCGAAATAGAAAGCGCTGAAAAGTTGATAGACGCCAGTCTTAATCACCATTCTTCTCACCCACACTACTTTGACTTACAAGGAAAAGTGTACGAATGGAAGGCGTACATCAGCGACGAATCAGAGAAAGGCAAATATCTGAGTTTGGCTAAGCAAGCATACATCAATAGCGCAGAGCTTAGACCGAACTGGCCTAACACCTGGGCGAACCTAGCGGCTTTAGAAACTCAGCTCAGCGGGGCTAATCGAAGCCAATACCTGATCCAAGCAGATACTCACGGCCCCTTTATTCCTGAAGTGAACCTAAAAATTGCAACGCTGGCACTCTCCAACTGGCAGACATTCACACCTAAGGAAAGGAAGCTAGCGATGCCACACATTTATCGAGCTATCAAACACAAAGACGTTCGCCAGACATTTCGCGATTACCTAACGCAAAGTAACAAGTTTCGCTTTGCTTGTATCGTGATGAAACAGATGCAGGATGTGGACTATGCGTCGATTGGTTCGTGCCGCTATCTCAAAGTATGAGTGTTTCATAATTGAACATACGAGCGAATCATTTTTAAGAAAAACAGAATGTTAAATCAATAATTGTCGATTAATCAGTGTAAGACCATATACTGGCCTTATTACCGCTCACATTGAGTATTCAGGACTTATCACCATGAAAAACAGAATATGGATGTTGATTGCCAGCCTTGCGTTTTCAGCACAAACAATGGCAGAAGAAACACCAAATGTGGCCTGTTCCGATCTCGACGCAATCCAAGCGTCCTTAGATAGTGCGACAGACTTGACTTCTACTCTCGCCAGTTTGTTAACCAGCTGTCCTGACCAAACAACCGATATTCTCTCTCTTGCTGCTCAAAGCCATTCCGATGACAGTCTGGCTGTACTCGAAGCGGCAACACAATCTCTGGCACCTGAACAAATCGCCAAAGCAACAGCGATTGTGGTTAGCCACGCCAATCCAGATGCGTACGAACAGCTTATCCAACAAGCGGTGTTCTCTGCTCCTGACTATGCTCAGGATATCGTCGACGCTGTCGCCGAGCTCAATTTGCTCGACCCAACAGACATTCTGATTGCCGCGATTTCAGGCGGCGCTGACCCGGCGTTAATCAGTGAACCAACCGCTGCGGGTATTGCAACCGCTCCACCTTTAGCGGTTAACCCAGGCGCAACTACTGCATTGGGTACTGGCAATGGTAGCGGTGGTGGTACTGCCTCGCCAAATTGAGTTTTGATATGTCTATTCAAGGCAGGCCATGAGCCTGCCTCTTTTTTGTGCTGTTTTTATGACCAATTACCTTGAACGTCTGATCTACCCACTGTTTCTTTTATTTGTATTTTGGCTACCGATCCCTCTCGGAGGAAACAGACCTTGGGCGTGGTCGATCAATGAATTCTTCGTAGCGGGATTACTACTGTTTTGCATTCTGTGTTTTTCCACTGACCACTGGCTACATCAATTAAAACGAACTCGGTGGGTATTGATCCCACTTGCAATATTTACCCTTTGGGCTTTTATTCAACCCGTTCTTCCCTTTGGTTCGTTTGAGGACACCGGCCTAGCACTCGTTTCCTCAGTAAAAACACTCCATTATTTGCAGATCTGCCTGATCGCTTCCGTCGTTATCACCAATATGCCGCGGCTAAAAGCGCTTATTCTTGTCATGGTTAGCAGCGGTGTGTGTCAGGGTTTTTATGCCGGTGTCATTCAGTTGGTTGATCTTCCCTTATCACCCGTTTTTGATTTACCCAATGGACATCGAGCGTCTGGTAGCTTCGTTTATCACAATCATTTAGCCAACTTTCTGATGATTAACCTATGCATTGGTTTTGGATTGCTGATCTCCCAATTGCAAGACAGTCAAAAGCAAAGCATCACCCTATCGGCACAGCGCTTCTTCGCTGTATTCCTGTCCGATAAGGCTTTTATCCGCCTGGGTTTGATTATCATGGTGATTGCCTTAGTGCTGACGCGTTCAAGAATGGGGAACGTGGCATTTTTCATCGCCTTAACCACAGGCAGTTTGCTTCTGTTGCTCCTGTATAAGAACAAGCCTAAAAGTATGTACGTTTTGATTGCCAGCCTGTTTGTGATCGATACGGTCATCGTCAGCACTTGGTTTGGCCTAGAAAAAGTCAAACAACGTTTGGTGGAAACCAGCCTGAGCAACGAATCGCGTGACGACGTGGTTTACGCCGCATTGGAGGCAATTCAACATCAACCTCTGCTTGGCTTGGGGGGAGGCAGTTTTTACTCGTCGTTTCAGGCCTACAACAACGGAAAGATTCAGCTCTTTTACGATCACGCCCACAACGACTATATCCAGTTTGTCTTCGAGTATGGTCTGATTGGTACATCAATACTGGCAGTGGGTGTTGTCGCCGCTCTGCTTAAGTCGATGCAAGCTTTTCGAAATCGACGTAGCCGTCAGATGAAAGGGGCAGGGCTTGGGGCTTTTATGGCTATATTAGGGATGCTGATCCACATGAGTGTTGATTTCCCACTGCAAGCACCAGCAACGACTATCTATTTCTTACTTTGTCTACTCATCGCTCACTGGGTTTTTGCCATCCCTGCCGTAAAACGTAAACGCTCAGATGACTAGCGAGTAAGCGAACACTCCCTCGCAATGAGGGAGTGTTCCTTTTTCATTACAATTGCTTCTCTACGATTTCTTCCAGTTTATCGTAAGGCACATAACCTGGTATCACGCTCTCGCCGACAATCAAAGCAGGCGTTCCACGCAAACCGAAGCCATTGAACAACACGTAATTGTTTTCCAACTGCTTTTCAATGTCTTCAGGGTTGTTCAGGTATTGCTCTGTACCTGTTTTCTTGGCGATTTTAGCCAGAGAAATTGCATCGTGAGTACCTGGTTTCGCCACTAGCAACTCGTGAACTTGAGGATACTTGTCACGTGCGTTTTGCCACACATTCAAAGCATAACCCGCCGAGTTAACACTCGAAGAACCTTCTTTCAACGGAACATACAAGTTAACGACTTTGATCTGCGGGTAGTCCTCTACCAGCTTCTGCAATTCAAGATCTAGCTTCTTACAATAAGGGCAGCTGTAATCTGTCACGTTAACCAAGGTTAACACCGCATTTTCTGCCCCTATAGAGGTGTGCTTAGGGTCATTGATGTACGCTTGGCTGCTCGATAGCAACTGATCAAATTGTTGCTGCTGTTTAACGTACATGCCCAGACTCTCATGAAGCCCGTCGACGACACTTGGATTGGCTTTGAGCATCTCGACAATTTCGTTGATTTTCTCGTCCTGATTTTGAGCTTGAGCCAGAGGCGATAGCGCCATAACGCCCATCGCCAGTGCTATTGTTAATTTCTTAATCACTTTATTGTTCCTATTGATTTAACCAAAGTCTGGCTAACATATCCGGTGGTGTAATGATGCCTGTTGTAATGCTTTCCACCTTGCCATCTTTGATTATGAAAACGGTTGGGGTTACGGAGATATTCCAACGATTGAATATCTCCCCTCTTTCATCATTAATATTGCTAAATTGATACTCTTGAGCCTGCATAAACTGACGAACTCGAGCGGAGGTTCCTGACGAACCAGCGACACCGATAACCGGATAGTACTTACTCAACCAGTCAACCGTTGGGCTGACAAACTTACACGCAGGACACCAAGTCGCCCAGAAATAGACCATCACTGGCTGCTCATGGCTCATGGCAATCACATCGACTGACTCTCCATCCAGAGTGACACCCGTGATCGGCGGCGCCGATTCAGTCGGTAGGCTCTGGCTACGGAACCAGTCCATTGCCGCAGAAATCGCAATAGCCAATACCACCAGAATCAAAATCTCTTTAAGCCAGTAACGCAGAGAACGTTTCACTAACTGTTCCCTCCCCCAGCGGTTGCAATAGCTTCCATGATAGCCTCACTTGATAAGATGACAGGCAATGGGATACCTTCGGGAGCACTTGGCCCATAGACAATGTTAAACGGCACACCAAATCGGCCATTGGCACGCAGGTAATCCGTCACTAAGCCATCTGGATGCGTCCAGTCCCCTTCAATCAAAGTGACCGATGGGTGCTTCAGTGCCGAATAGACTGGATCCTGGAGAATGACGCCAATTTTGTTCGCTTTACAGGTAACACACCAATCTGCCGTCACGTTGACAAATACGGTTTGGCCTTGACTCACGGCTTGTTCTATCCGCTCATTCGATAAACGCTCCCAAACCAAATCATCAGGCAAGGGTGTTGCCCAATGATCAGTAGTCATGCTCGCTAGAACAAAACCGCCTGCTATCAAGAGCACAGCACCACCACCTGAAATCGCCATGGCTTTGTCGCCATACACCTTTTTCACGCGAATCAGTACAACTACAAATGCCACCAAGGCAATAAGCAGCGTCCAGAACGGAGGTATATGGTTATTGAGTAGTGTGAGTAGCCAAATACTGGTCGCCAGCATCATGACGCCGAACAAGAGTTTGAGCTTATTCATCCATGCGCCTGGTTTCGGCAGCAGTTTTGCAATACCTGGGAAAAGCGCAACACCAATCCAAGGAAGCGCCATCCCTACGGCTAAGGCAGTAAAGATCGTAAATAGCTCCAGTGAGCTAGCGGCTAATGCAAAAGCTACCGCTGTTCCTAAGAACGGGGCAGAACACGGAGTGGCAAGCAAGGTAGCAAACATACCTTGGGTAAAGTGTCCGGCATAGGAATTATCGCCTTTTGATGCAGCCCAAGTATTGGTTTTTGAAGACAGGCGGATCTCGAACAACCCCAACATATTGGCACCAAACAGACTGGTGACCAGCACCATAATGGCGATAAACCAACCGCTTTGGAACTGAATCCCCCAACCCACTGCATTTCCGGTTAGCTTAAGTATCAACAGAAACCCAGCCAGCAACCAGAATGAGGTAAGAATACCAGCCGAAGACGCGAGAAACTGCCAGCGGATCTGGCGTCGTTCAACACCTTGAACTGCCACAATACTGCTGAGCTTCATACCCAAGACAGGTAGAACACACGGCATGACGTTAAGAATCAAACCGCCGAACAGAGCAAAGCCAATCATCTGCAATAGAGAGATATCGGTCTTGGTCACTACCCCATTTGAGACGGTGACGTCCTGCTCAGCCAGAAAGTTGTTGTCTTGAACCGTGACAAAAATACTCTGCTCAATAAAGCTGATGTCGCCTAGCCAACTCGACACATCAAACGTTGCCGTAACTGTATCTCCATCAACACTATAGCCAGTCAGTTTGTAGCTGTACTCCTTTGCATCATCCGAATGCCCATCGACAATAAAGTCTGGGTCCTGCCAACCAAGCGCTTTGGTCATCTGAACTTGAAGAACATTGGCATTCGCATCCCAGGTCGCTTTTGCATTCGACAACAAAGGCGAAGACTTAGGTACCTGGCTGATGGCTTGGGCATGCGTATAAAGTGCGTCTTGATTGATAATCAGCTCACTTGGGGTGAAAGTGAGTGAAAATGGGTAATCCGTAAGCACACAAATCGTGGTACAGGACGACATCGTTAGCTTGGCATCCAATACAACGGGTTGAGCAAAATCCTTGACTGCTAACGTCATAGGAATCACGGTTTTATCTTTATAGCCCAGTGTATTAATGCCAAGCAAACTGAACTGTTCCGGGTAAGGCCAGTGCCACTCTACGTTTTCAAGATTGGTCGACTCTCCCCAATCAATAGAAGGAGCAACACCACCTTCTCCCGGGCTGCGCCAGTAGGTCTTCCAGTCGTCATCCAGTTCAACTTCTAGAAAGCCTTCTACGGTTTTACTCGCAGCGTCAGCCTGACCCGTAAGAACAAAGCGAGTTTTGAGCGGCGGATGCTCCTGCTTGGTCATCCAGCCGGTATCGACTTCTGCAAAGGCTTGGGTGGTGAATAGCAAGGTACTCAGTGCAAACAACAGAGAGATTGCACTCATGACCATGTCTTTTAATAAACTTCTCATGTGTATTTCCAAAATAGTCACCATTTTCGTAAATGGTTGATATAACAGACGTATTAAATCCTCTGACCGAAGTCAGAAACACATGACTGAATTTATTCTCTGAAAACACACAAGGTGAGGTGAACCCTAGATTTTGGGACGATAGGTTCGGTAAAGGATGGGGCTTCTGGTCGACTCCGAACCAGCCAGGCAACGATGACCACGATGAACAAAAACATCGGTACCATCATGTTATCAAGATTAACCTTCGCACTGCTGAGCAACTTTTCTGTCAGGTCACACTGTTTTTGAATGCCATCACCGTTCTCGGTGAGCTGAATTGTGTCGGTAAGAGCAGACTGCTTAAACGAGCACATGCTAATGATGCTGGTATTCTGCATAAAGCAGATAGCAAAAACCCACCCAACCAAAAGTAAGGTAATTCTCGCCATCACTGCAGATTTCAAACGCTTGATCATTAACTCTGTAAAACCCGAGGATTAAAACCGCCCCATTATGGGTATGCGGCTAAAGTGAATGTTAGTGTAGTGTCAGAACTTCACTATACAATTTTCTTTTGTAAAAAAATCTTATCAACGCCTGCCGTTGGGAAACCTTCGTAGCGCCCAACTTCTTTAAAACCAAGCTTGAGGTAAAATTCCGCAGCCTGAAACGAATAGGTATCCAAGTAAATATCCGTTACGCCATGGGCTTTAGCTTCTCGCTCGACTCTAGCCATTAAGCTAGAACCAGTGCCAGCAGAGCGTTTGACTTCATCTACCCATAAAAATTCAACAAAAAGTGTATTTGTAAAAATCTCACCCGTTAATCCGCCAACAAAATCACCTTGTTCATTTTCAGCAATGCACGCCAACGACACAATGTCTTCATCAGGAAAATGCTTGAGGTTAAATGATTTCAGCCCATTGTAGATAGCATCTTTAATGTTCTTTGGCGGGTTCAACATGAAACTGATGTGCATAGGCGTCCTTTCCTCTTAACAAATAAGGCCAGCAATTGCTGGCCTTACATTACAACTCTGCGATAAACGAGCTTAGCATCCAAAATGCCAGAATGGCAAAAATCAGCCCCATGAACTTATGTTGGTATGTTCGGAACTTGGCATTTTCAAGCAGTGGTTTACCTAAAGTACCCACCAATGCAACCAACAGGAAGTTGAAAGCGAGCCCTAGCACATTGAGCAGTAACCCCAATGCCAACATTTGTTCTCCAGATGAAGCCTCTATGTTTACCGAAACAAACTGAGGTAAGAACATGACAAAGAAGACTAAAGCTTTAGGGTTAAGCAAGTTACTGACTAATGCTCGCTGATAGAAAGTCCCAGCCACTTTACTTGACGGGTCCAAATCAGGATTCCCACTGTCGCTCGCTCGTAGACAATCCCAGCCCATTTTTAACAAGTAAGCGCCACCTAGAAGATGAAGCGCCTTAAGCGCTAGAGGGCTCATCGCCACCAAGGCTGAGACGCCCGCGGCAGCAAGCAGCGTTAAGATCACACCTGATGTCGCGTTACCCAAACTGGCAAAAACACCTACTCGACGGCCATAACTCATACTTGAACTGGCGATCAGAAGCATATCCGGGCCAGGCAACAATAAAAGTGCCACCACTGCAGTTAAATAAACTGGAAGCACAGACATATCAATCATAATTATTATATTAGACAATCAATAAAACGCGGGATTTTATATCAAAATAAGATCAATAACTAGGTACAAAACTCAATTAAAAAGCAAAAAAGCAACACATAAAACCATCACAGACCATTAACTTTTTCTTAAAAGGAAAGCAATTTTGTACAAAAATAAGCGAAACTTATAAGCTAGACTGGTGAGAGTTTTAAGTGTGGAGTTTCTAGGAATGGCTGATATCAAAAAGAAGGAGTCGGCACGTTTTCAATTTGCTTCTGAGCTTGGCGGGCTAGAGTTACTCGATGCGAAATATACTCATCAAAACTTTTCACGCCATAGCCACGAAGGCTATACCGTTGGTGTTATAGAGAAAGGCGCGCAAAAGTTCTATCGAACCGGAGGCAATCATATTGCGCCTCAAGACAGCATTATTTTAGTCAATGCGGATGAAGTGCATAACGGCCAGACGGCGACTGAAGGAGGATGGGAATACAAAGCCATGTACCCTCTTCCTGAACAGTTCTCTCAGATAACTTCAGGTTTAACCCCTACATTATCTGCCCCTTACTTCCCAGAGCCAGTCGTATACGACCCTGAAATGGCACAACAGTTAAGGCTGGTCTTTGATGTACTAGAAAAGTCAGACAATAAACTACTTAGAGAAACGTTGGTTTACGGCACACTGGTTAAACTCATCGCTCGCCATAGCAAAAGCCGACAATCAAGCGATTTGATAACGTCTGGCTCTAAACAAATTGGTATCGTTAAGGAGTTTCTCGATGACTTTCCACAAGCGAATGTATCGTTGGAAGATCTGGCCAAACTCGCAGGATTAAGCCCATTTCATCTTGTGAGAAGCTTTCAGAAAGCGTATGGGTTGCCACCACACTCCTACCAAATCCAATCACGACTTAGATTCGCAAAGCGCCTGATGCGTCAAGGCATGAAAATATCCGATGTTGCTCAAGAATCCGGATTCCACGATCAAAGCCACTTTCATCGCCACTTCAAACGAGCTATGGGGGTCACCCCAAAGCAATACGCCAACAGCATTTAGCTGCGCAATTTTATACAAGGCACGTGGTTTTACGTGTGTATTAATAATTACAAGTCTAACAACCAATCAAATTTTTATGAGTAGTACGACATTGAATTCTCCATACACACCAAGTAAACAACGATTATTCATGCAAGGAGCATTCGCTATGATGCCTCTCAGCCTTGCCGTTGTTCCTTGGGGGCTGCTTGCAGGATCTTTTGCCATTGATGCCGGTCTTACTGTGATAGAAAGCCAAGCTTTGTCGGCGATTCTTTTTGCAGGTTCAGCTCAGTTGGTGGCAACAGGTATGTTAAAAGCCGGAGCTGGACTCGCCACTATGCTGCTGGCAACCTTCTTTATTACTTCACGCCACTTTTTATACAGTGTGTCTATGCGCAGTAAAGTCAGCTCGTTGCCACTCAAATGGCGATTAGGGTTGGGTTTTCTGCTCACTGATGAGTTGTTTGCATTGTGTGGCCAACAATCAGAACAGCAGTTCAATCGCTGGTATGCACTCGGTGCTGGACTCAGCTTTTACCTTTGCTGGAACCTCGCCACCTTGGCAGGCATCATTGCTGGTAGCAAGATCCCAGCAATGAATGAGCTCGGATTGGAATTTGCGGTCGCCGCGACATTCATTGCCATTGTTACCCCAAACATCAAAAGCTTGCCTATATTAATGGCGGTATTAACTTCGCTTCTCGTCTCGGTGGTATGCAGCTATTTGAAAATTGAGTCAGGGCTAATGATTGCTAGCGTATGCGGAATGGTGGCGGGCTATGTTTGCGAGACAGTAAGAGGGGCAAAATAATGATTATGCTTTCTATTTTAGCGATGACAGCATTGGTTTTCCTGAGCCGTTATGTATTTCTTGAGCCTAGGCTACCATTGCGATTAAGCCCAAAAACGCATCGCCTGCTCAGCTATTCAAGCCCGGCAGTCCTGACCGCAATCTGGGCTCCTATTGTATTTATGCCTGAGAAGCAGCTCTGGCTTACGCCAGACAACCCATACCTACTTTCTGCAATATTGGCGGCAATATTGGCTTGGAAAACTAAAAATGTGTTACTGACGACCTTAGCCAGTATGCTGGTGTTTGTTGGCCTAAAGCTGCTTTAGCCGAATATCAAAGCCAATAACAAAACACCACATCCTAGTATCGTGACCCACTTGACCAGTACACCTAGCTGAGTAGTACCACCTTTTGGAGCTTGATTACAACATCCCATAATAACGACCTCTGAGTTAACCAGAATTCAGAGGTTACTCCTTTCCCTAAGGGAAAGGTAAAGAGTTATTGCGCTGACCATTCAATTTCGATCAGCGTTTTACCTTCAACTTTTAATCGTCCAAGGAACACATCACCAGTATGAACTTCACCAACACCTTGCGGGGTGCCAGTCATTACGATATCGCCATCATTTAAAGTGGTGTACGTTCTAAGCTCTTCAAGAATGGTTTGGGGCGGATACATCATTTGGGTGACGGCCCCCTTTTGAACACGAACACAGTTAACAAACAGCTCAATTTCCAGAGATTCAATTGCAATACCATCTAAAGAAATAAAACGGCTAAATACAGCTGAACCGTCGAAAGCTTTCGCGCGCTCCCACGGTAACCCTTTATTCTTAAGTTTGGATTGCAACTCGCGTTTGGTTAGGTCCAATCCGAGCCCAACCGCACTCAATTGACCTCCACTTACGATAAAGCAGATTTCGCCCTCGTAGTGTAGCGTTTCACCGTGGTGCGATATTAACTGCGAAGAGATAGAAGAAGACGGTTTGTTGAACACAACCATTTCATCCGGTATTGCATTATTTAGCTCTTTGATGTGCTCAAGATAATTGCGTCCCACGCAAACCACTTTGCTAGGATAGATACTTTTATCGCCAAGTTTTACCGAATTCATACTACTTCCCTGATCGTTCTACTCCGAACGCCAATATTAATTCAACAAATTAATGAATTAACCCATCGTGTTTCGAAACTAAGATCCAATCCCCATAATTGATACACCCTGCCCAGAAAATAGAAAAACGCCTATCCAACACTGGATAGGCGCTAACACAATTACGTGTTGAGGCAGTAGATCTTATTGATTTATAGGAAGTAACGAGCACCAATGGTCCACTTATCTTCCTCTTTCACGTTGATGTCATTGCCTAGGTCAAACTGATACCCTGCAAAGCCCATAAACTTAGGTGTGAAGGTATATTCAGCTTGCAATGCGGACTGGCTGTATTGAGTTTTACTTGCTTTGTCATCAACAACAGCTTCATAGTTTGCGCTTAAGTTCCAACCGTTTCCTAGAGCGTAAGCCAAAAGAATTTCATATTGATCGCTTTCTTCCAAAGGAGAGCTACCAGGGTTCATGTTTTCGTTCATTGCGTAAACAACTGCTGAGTACAAGCCGTCTCCGTATGAACCAGAGCTAAACGCGAATACATGGGAGTGGCTGTCAACATTGGCAACATCACCACCGTTGTATGAGTAGCCAAGGTTAAAGCCATAGACATTCATTGAAAGTGCGATCTGTCCACGAGCATCATAAAGCTTACTATTTGCAGAATCTGTGTGCTCTCCTTGCCACGCAAGTCCAAGGTTTAAACTACCTAAATCACCCAGTTCAATTGCTTTACGGTAACTGACCATGTCTTCACCACGAGCCGTACCGAGATTGTTGTGATCTTCATATAGGAAGTCATTCGCAAACGCGATCGGTAGATCCGCAACACCAGCGATATCGTAGTATGGAGACCACTGAGTACCGACTACAAATCGACCGAACTGCTCATGAGTCGCACCAATGTAACCCAAACGAGTAGTGAAAGAGGTGTCACCACCATCTAGGTAGTTCAGAGCCCATTCACCTTTCGCATCAACAGTAACACCATTGCCCACATCTTGTGTTCCGGCGATGTTGATTCGAGGAGACACATCATGCACCTCCACTTCATCTGCCGAGTCATACTCACCGATGCCTACATCTACGTAGCCACCGATAGAAATTGTTGAACCTTCGCTATTGTAGATTTCTGCAGCGAAAGCGTTAGTACCACATGCTGTTGCCGCAATCGCAGCGGCTAATAATTTAATTTTCATAACTTAACGTCCGTTTAGGTTTGTAACTTCTGTCCGTGTCTGGCCTGTAGGGCCAAAGCATCACGAACAATTAAAACGTAGTACGAAATATTTAAAAATGAAGTGCAACCAAGTGCTTAGCTTGAAGATTTATTAGAAATTGCTCAAATAACAAAAATGTGAACAATTTTTAACCACATGAAAGTATTAAAGTTTTTAGTGAGAGAAGAGGCCTTTTCTTACCTCTCGATCAAGTTCACACTTTTTGAAATTTAAACGGAACTTTTTTGAAAAAAGCAAAAAGCCCTCTATCAATAGAGGGCTTTTAAAGCTAAATCCAGTCAAATTAACAGGATAGTAATTAGGCAAAGTGCAATGGTGGAACAACCTAGTTGGTTACTCTACATCCGCTATCTGAAGATCGTATTTGCCCAGCGAGCAAGCCCTGCCGTTACCGAACCAAAATAGTTCCCGCTTATCACAGGTGTGTCAGGAAGTACGGATTTCACTGCCCCAGTGAGGATAGGTGAACGGGCTGAGCCCCCTGTCATGTAAATCACATCAGGCTTGATACTACTTTGCTTAATAGCTTCGATAACCAGCGCTTTGATTTTCTCAGTTGGATTGACAATGGCTTCTTCCATTTGTTGGCGTGTTACAGATAGTGAAACCACTTCAGAAAGTAGATCCAGATTTGCGTTGTAAGCCGCCGCGTCAGCCAACGCTATCTTAGTTTGCTCTGCTTCTCGAATCACCGAGTAACCAAGGGTTTCTTGATGCAATTGCACTAGTCTAGCCAGTTTTTCAGGTTCACGAGCTTCCTTTAGCAATAGTCGTAGCTGCTTGAGGTTTTCATGTGCGTAGAACTTGCGCTGGGCCTGAACATCGTTGATTGCAATGGGGTTCCAAAATTGAGTGGTTGGGATATCTAGGCCAGACTGGCTAGTTGACCCTATACCAAACTCCTGCATAAAGCATTTAAAGGCAGTGAAAATATCTAGGTCATTACCGCCAATTCGTTGCCCAGAGTGAGCAATCAAAGACCCACTTCTGTCCTGTTTTCCGCACCAACTTGGGCCCATCTGAACAAATGAGCAATCTGTTGTACCACCACCAATATCAACAACCAGCACATTTTTATTCTGTTCAAGGCTCGCTTCATAATCTAAACCCGCCGCCAGAGGCTCAAACTGAAACTCGATATCTTTAAAGCCTGCTCGGCGGGCAGCGCGGCGCAAAATACCTTCTGCCTGTAGGTTAGAATCATTTCCACCCCGACCAAGGAAGTTCACTGGGCGACCAATGACCGTCTGTGAAATCTCTTTTTGAAGTGAGCATTCTGCCTGAGTTTTGATATTGGCCATCATTGCGCAGACCAAGTCCTCAAAGAAGGCCAACTGCATATCACGCAGGCCTGTCACCCCAAGGAACGATTTGGGGGATTTTACGTAATAAACATCCTTGGGACCTTCCAGATAGAGCTCTAAGGCTTGTTGACCAAATCGAATATCGTCAGAGCGTACTTCCAGCCCTTCTTCGCGATTAAGCTTAATTGCTCGACGCAGTACGCTTTCACTGATTTCACTACCCGGCTCAATGTCTAGACAGCGAAACAAATATTCAGAGACAACTTCCGCTGTTGGCGCACATAAAGTAGATGGAATATAGTAGCTATCTCCAACTAGAGGGATCTGCCTGATCTCATCATTGACCAATTCCGCTACCGAACAATTAGCCGTTCCATAATCGAATCCAATCGCCATCAATCACCTCTTTATCATCTACCAAAAATCGGGCCGCACAGTAAAGCCTACACTTATAGACAGGTCAACCCAGTTAGGTTAATTCTTTTTAACTTCATCCATTTGTTTTAAAGTGGCCGCTATCCGTTCATGTACTTAGGGAAGCAAGGAAGTGAATCTACGCCAGATAGAAGTGTTTTATGCCGTCATGCAGGCAGGCACAGTGTCAGGGGCAGCCAAGCAGCTTCATGTTTCACAGCCCAATATCACCCGAGTACTGGCTCATACTGAGCAGCAATTGGGTTTCACGCTGTTTGATCGAATAAAAGGTCGGCTGGTTCCAACTCAGGAAGCCCAGTCTCTGATTACGGAAGCGGAAAAGATCTACCAACAGCTTGGCCAATTTCGAAGTTTAACCAGCAAACTCAAGCATGGTCAGCATCACCTCCGCATTGGTTCACCGCCAATACTTGCCTCTGGTTTCCTCGCACCGGTCATAGCGCAGGTATGTAATAACACGGACTATACCTTAGAAGTGTGCACTGCAAATCGAGATGAACTGATTGATGGCCTAGTCAAAAACGAGTTAGATCTTGCCGTTTGCTTTGGCGAAGAGAGCGCTTCTTCCATTGTTCAAGACACTTTACTCAATACTGAAATGAAGGTGCTGATCCCCGCAGAGACGACCGCTCAGCACTCGGTCACGCTTCAGGAACTACTAGAGAGTTCGCTGCCATTAGTTGGACTCGACACGCGAGATCCACTTGGGTTTCAGCTGCACCAATCGATTCATACCGTCGCCCCCAACTTTCACCCGAAAGTCAGCGTTAGAAGTTATAATGTTGCCGCGGAAATGGTCGTGCAAGGTGCGGCAAACGCCATTATCGATCCTTGGACCGCCAAGCATTATCAATCGTATCCGCAGATCCAATGTGCTTCATTGATGCCGGCGATACCAGTAAATGTCTCTCTAATTTACTGCCAGCATTACCCGCTTTCTGTTTCAGCCAAGTGGTTCGCTGAACGTCTCCAAGAAGCCGCGCGACAAAGCGTATAGCTTAAGGTTATACCCTAGCAACAAATAGGTATTCGGCATCGAGCAGTGAGTTCAATAGAGTGTATGCATCTGCTTACTCTGTTAATCAAGGATGCTTTATGTCTATTGCTCAACCTTACTTACTCTTTCTTGGCGACGTTACCGACCCGATTTCAGCGAAAACGGCACGAGGTATTGCACTTTGGCGACCTGAACAATGTGTTGGTGAGTTACGCCTAACGAGTGACACTGTCACTCTAGGTTTGCTCAATCTAACGCTAGCAGAAGCAAAAAACGAGGGAGCAAAGACACTCGTCATTGGTACAGCCAATGCTGGTGGCTTCATACCTGAGAGCTGGCAAGAGTGCTTAATTCAAGCGGCGGAGCTAGGCTTTGAAATTGCCTCCGGCATGCATCAACGGCTAAAAGATATCCCTGAACTGGCCGAGCTGGAACAACAAGGCATCACTAAACTGCACGATGTTCGTCATTTTGACCAAAATCTGGAAGTAGGCAATGGTATCCCACGTAAAGGTAAACGTATCTTAACTGTCGGTACGGATTGCTCTGTCGGTAAAATGTTTACAGCATTGGCACTAGAAAAAGCACTGCACAATATTGATGTCTCAGCACAATTTAAAGCCACAGGTCAAACGGGCATCTTAATTGACGGACAAGGCATATCGATTGATGCGGTTGTTGCGGATTTCATTTCAGGCGCTGTAGAGAAAATCAGCCCTGAATTTACCGATCACGAATGGGATATCATCGAAGGCCAAGGCTCACTGTTCAATCCCTCTTTTGCAGGCGTGAGTCTCGGCTTACTACACGGCGCGCAGGCAGATGCTTTGGTGCTATGCCACGAAATTGGCCGCCCTCATATTCGTCATCTACCGCATTGTCAATTACCGACAATTGAAGCAACAATAAGCGCTAACCTCGCAGCTGCACAACTGACGAATCCTAATGCTCAACTGGCAGGTATCAGTCTGAATACCTCTGCTATTAGTGAAGAAGATGCCATGGCGCTTTGTGCCGATTGGCAAGAGCAACATCAGGTTCCGGTCACCGACCCAGTCAGATTCGGCATCGATGCAATTGCAGCACATGTTAAAACTCTGTGAGGCTAAACATGGACATTACAGCATTCAGTGAATCAATTCCTCTAGCTCGTCCTTTTGCCATCTCGCGAGGAGTAAGAACGCATTGTGATGTAGTTCGAGTGGAGATCCACCATCTATCTCATGTTGCGATGGGAGAATGTACACCTTACCCGAGGTATGGCGAAAGCGTTGAATCAGTATTGACGCAAATTCATCAAATTATTCCTACGTTGAAAACGCTTTCCGCTGCTGAAGCAAAAGTCGCGCTGCAGAAAATGCCGGCTGGAGCCGCAAGAAACGCGCTCGACTGTGCATTATGGGATTTGATTGCAAAGACGGACGGATTACACTTTCCATCTCCCTACTTTGATATCCGCTCACAAATCGAGACAGCGATGACGGTCTCGATCGATATACCAGAAAAAATGGCGCAACAAGCCAGTGATTATATCGAGCAGGGCGCCACTCTGCTCAAGGTCAAACTGGACGACAAAGACATTGTACCGCGAGTCACTGCCGTTAGACGTGCAGCGCCAGAATGCAAAATTATCCTTGATGCCAACGAAGCCTGGCAGAATGAAGATCTCAGCGAGCTATTTTCAGCATTAGAACAGCTTAATATCACTATGATCGAGCAACCCGTTCCCAAAGGTCAAGATGGTTTATTAAAGGGGATCTCACATCCGATTCCTATATGTGCTGATGAGAGTTGCCATGTGCGTAGCGACCTCTCCCGCTTAGAGGGATGTTACGAGATGATCAATATTAAGCTAGATAAATCGGGCGGCCTAACAGAAGCACTGGCGTTGGAACAAGAAGCCAGAGCGAAAGGGTTTTCTATTATGGTGGGCTGCATGCTCGGTACCTCGTTAGCAATGAAGGCTGCTTTACCTATCGCAACCCGAGCAGAGATTGTTGACTTGGACGGGCCAGTGCTACTTGGCACGGATATCCCTGATGGCTTAATTTATCAATCTGGAACTTTAGGTTTAAACAATCATCAAAAATAATATATTCCTTCCAATTTTATAACCCCGAATTAAATATGAACTGTTTATTCGGGGGCTTCTGTTTACTTATTGATCAAAATAGTTCCTATTAACTAGATCAAACTAGTAATAAAGTGCTAGAAAAAATAATCACAAATATATCGATAATAGCCCCTCACTTAAATCGCATCATGAATTAACAAAATATTGTTCTAAAGTTCATAAAACAGCTGTCGATAACAGTGAAAAAGTCATTGCTTATTTAATAGATATACCCAAAAACTTAGAATCTAAAAATTCCTTAGTAATATATCTAATACTATAAGGTTAAAATGACTCTGCTTTGATAGTGGAGGTACTCACTGCATGACCAGCCCATTACCTAGAAGGCTAAGAGACATAAGAAAGAAAAGAGGTATCACTCAGGAAGAGCTGGGGCAAAAACTAGGGATGGAGTCAGGAAGCGCAAGCGCTAGAATTAGTCAGTACGAAACTGGTAAACATGCTCCTGATTACACGACCGTAAAACGCATATCTGCGGCGCTAGAGATAACCGTCGCTTACTTCTACTGTGATGACGATACGTTAGCAAATATCATAATAGAAGCCTCCAGCCACAGTGAAACAACAAAGCTTGATATTCTAAAAATACTAGAAGGAATTCAAAAACAATAAGTTAGCATCTTTGCTGTTTTGGATAGACACGACAATGATTTCTGAACTCGACCTCGCCATACAACTGACAAAAATAATAATTCTTCTCTATATATCCTATCTTTTATTGCGCCATCAGGTGAGCAATAAAATACTGTATGGATGTTTATTAGCAATGATTTCGATGATCATTGAGCTATTCATCAACTATTGTCAGTTGTCATGGCCTGCTATTAGTTCTGATCATAAAGATGAAGTTTTGTTAATTTCGTCGACAACGCTGCTAATTGCTCATATTTTGATGCTATCTGGCGTATCTTCGTTATATTTTAAACTCAAAGAAGAATCAGAAAAAGATCATCTTACCCAACTTAATAATCGAAAATTCATGCGCAAGATCCCAGAAAAGGATTACGACGTCATCTATCTGGATATTGATAACTTTAAATCTATCAACGATACGCTTGGCCATGATTACGGTGATGCTTTACTCGTATTATTTGCTCGATATTTGTCTCATTGCATTCTCAAGAATGAATATTTGGTTCGATATGGTGGAGATGAATTTATTGCTTATGTCCAACCCGGGCGTAGCGGTGACTTCATTGAACGGTTGCTAGGATACGTGGCAAACTCTGAAATTGAGTTTAGCTATGGTATATCGGGTAGTGCTAAAGGCGAGTTATTTTCAGCAATTACCCGTGCCGATAAAAACATGTATCTGATGAAGAGGCGAAGATCAACATCTAGAGGCCGTAAACCCGCCCAGGTTAACGAGACCTGAGCCGACTTTACTATGGCGTGACTTAGTCTGCATCACAAGCAAGCCCCCAATGCGCTTTACTAAATGCGCTTTTTAAACTTTTATTAATAGAATGTGAGAATGGATTCTCAAGGTAGCTTATGGTGGCATCGGTTGGACGTATCGTGAAATATGTATTCGCGGCATCAGTTTTGCTGCTCACGACCAGTTGCCTTCCGCAGCAGCCCAATATCAAACTCGGTGTTGTCCTACCTTTGACAGGGACCTTTGCTATATATGGTCAGCAAGCACTGAAAGGCGCCCAGCTTGCCGTCGACCAGATCAATGCAAATGGTGGGGTTCTTGACAGACAACTTGAACTCATCATCCGTGATAACCAGACTGATCCGGCAAAAACCGTAAAATACAGCCGTGAATTAGTACAGCAAAGCCAAGTATTTGCTCTGTTTGGCCCTGTTAGTAGTGCGGCTCGTTATGCCATGGCGGAAGTCGCGGAAACATTTCAAACCCCTTTGTTTTACGGTATCGATTATGAAGGCCAACATTTTAATCGCTACCTGTTTTGCTACAGCGCCATTCCAGAGCATTACATTGAACCTATCGTTCCTTACCTGATCGACAACGTGGGGAAAGATTTTTATATCTTCGGCTATGACTATATCTGGCCACACCGGATGGCTGAAAGTATTGTAAACTCCGTCAATGAACACCAAGGTAGCGTCGTTGATATAGAGTTTACCCCATTTGGTGTAAAAGACTTCACTTCTGTATTCGAGCGCATTAAAACCTCTGGCGCTGAAACACTAATGCTCATTTTACCCGGTGTTGATGGCTTTACTTTTTTATCCCAGTTGAAGTCGTTTAACTTTGGCCGACCTCTTCAAATCGTAGCTTTTGCCGCCGATGAAACCTATTTGTCCAATCTTGGTGATGACGCTTTAGAAGGCGTACTCACTGCTCTTCACTTTTTTAGTCAGAACGATGCACCTGTATTACAGGAATTCGTCAACGATTATAAAAACTATCACGGCTCTGAGTCGGTGGTGACCTATTCGAGTAAGGCTCATTACGATCTGATTTACTTGCTCAAAGCAGCGATAGAAAAAGCAGGTTCGGTTGATAAAGAAGTTGTCATCAACCAACTCCCTGGGCTAACTCTATATGAAAGAGAGTTGGCGATTAAACTCAGAGATGACCATCACTTTGAATTGCCCATGTACTTGGGCCAATTTACCAGAGGTAAGCTAAACGTTATCGAACAGTTAGGGACTATCAAACCAGAGGATCAAAGACCAGTAGGAAATGAATAAGCTTAGCGTAAAGATTTTTATCATACTTCTACCCTTAGCAGTGTCATTACTGATCTTCAGCTACGCCTATTACAAAGCTCGAGAAAAGCTCACCATCGACCACATTTTCCAGTCTATTCAACTTTCTTCGTCTCTAGGTGCTAATGAAATTAGTCACTATGTAGAAGGACGATTTACCGAATTTGATCGCCTTAGTAGTGAGATAACAACCTGCAAAGAAGGAGAGAGCTCATTATCTATCTCTTCTGCAGACGCCTTGAGTTTCACCAGCGGTTTCTCCGCGCTCGCGATTTCGGACTTATCCGGACAGGTCACTGCATTTAGTTTGTCTTCGAATAAGAGTAATCGGTACGTACTTCGTAAAAACATTAAGGGCCTTATTCTTCTGCCTGAACACGTTCTTGCCCTACTACACACTTCATACCAAGAGTGGCAAACCACTTATCCCGAGAATCTACGGTTAGAACAAGAAACCCTCCGTCAGTTACTCGAACTTAACCAGCGTGGCGAGGTGAACTCTCAAGCGAGTAGAGATTTGAGTAACTTACTGGTCAAGATTCGTGAGGGGAGACGACTCCCTCGCCAAGTCATCAGCCTTGCCAGCGCAGAAACTATTTCAAAGCTAGGCCTGATATTCGACACCGAAACTTATCTATATTCGCGACCTCTTATTGGATGCGATAAGCAAATAGTCGGCTTTTACACGGCCGTATTGGATCGCACCATTGTTGAAGACCACCTTTACCAAATAAAAAACACCTTGATTCAGAGTAACCTCCAACACGTAGATGTTTTAATGGTACGAAACCAAGGTCTTCACTCATTGTCCGCAGCCAATCATTTATCGCTGCATGAACTCTCAAAAGCAGGCCTTAATAAGACTAATAAGCCACAGATGAGAGACGATCTAAACGGAATGCTGATCAATCAACCTATAGAGTTGAATATTCAAAATCATCTTATCTCTGTGGACAACACCCACCCATCCATTCCCGATAATCAAAAAGGCATAAACTTGGTGGTGTATGTATCAATGGAGGAACTCAAATCGAGCAACTTACTACTAATGCGCGAGGTGTTCCTCTACCTATGTATTGCTCTGTTCTTATTTGCATCTTTGACTCTTTATCTTTCCCACTACATCGCCTCACCGATTGTCGATCTGCGTCGACGAATCTCAGTGCTCTCAAAGACAGGCCGAGCTAAAACCGACTTCTCTGTCAGAGATGATGAAATTGGCCAGCTCTTTAGTGCCTTTTCTGACATGGCTTACAGTATCAAGACTAAAGAATCTCAACTGGTCAAGCTGGTGCGCGAAGACCCATTAACAGGCATTCTCAACCGTCGAGCATTAGTTAATCATGCCGAGGACATTCGACGGCTCAACGCCAGTTCATGCATATGTATGATGGACCTAGATCACTTCAAACAGATTAACGATAACTACGGCCATGCGATTGGTGACTCGGTGCTGAAAACCTTTTGTACTCTTGTTACGAGTGAGATTCGTGATACCGATATCTTTGGTCGACTGGGTGGCGAAGAGTTTGCGTTAATCTTGCCGGAAACTCAGCTGGAAGATGCCGCTAGTTTAGCGGAGAGGATTCGCAGCCGAGTAGAACTTCAACTGGTCGCCAGTTTGAGATCGGTCGTCTGCTCCAAAGTAACTGTCAGCATCGGTGTGGTGGAATGGTTGGATGATGACTTTGCCAAAGCACTATCTAGTGCAGATAAACACCTGTATCTGGCGAAAGAAAGTGGGCGTAATCAGATTAAAGTACAGGAATCAAAAAGCCCGCGATAGTGCGGGCTGATGTTGAATAACTTTTTCTACTGACTCAAATCTTCATTCGAGCGACATTCCTACCTGACCAATTCGAGTTTTGAACTCTTCAATACTGTCAGCCTGATAGGTGGGTGAGCCGTTAAAATATCTTGGTTTTTCAGGCAGCATGGCATTTTTCAACGCGTTTTCCTGATCAATGTCATCGTGGTAGACAGTAACGCGATGTGGAATGTCCTGTTTAAATGTCGCCATTTTCTCTTCTCCTTTTCATCTTACGTATACACGACTCTAAGCGTAGAAAAGGATCTCAGACTGTCAAAGCGCCCCATTAAGCATGGGTTGCAGATTAGCAGAGCGTTAAGCTAGACACTTCCTTGTTTGCGCCTCTTTTTTGCCTAAAACAAATCATTTAACAGGAATTCTGTTTTTGTGAGCTTACATCCACATCCTAATTTGAAGCTAAATTAAACGGAACTTTGGCAAGGTGATGATGAACGCCAAACCCGGCTCTTGAGATCTCACATCAATTTTTCCCTGATGAAGAGCAATAACACGCTCAACTATCGCCATCCCTAAACCTGCTCCTTGAGCTTTGTTTTGAGTTTCTTTACCACGGAAAAAGCGCTCAAAGATCCGGTCAATATCAATTTGACTCATTCCTCGACCGCTATCGGCAATCACGATCTGTACATGTTCTTCATGCTCAGTCACTTCAGCCCAAATTCGAGTTCCCTCTCCAGAGTAGCGAATAGCATTATCCATCAGATTTCGAAACAGACAGTTAAGGAAAATCTCATTGCCTTGAATCGCATAGGTTTCCTCATCGGCTTCTAATGTGATTTTTTGCTGTTGCTTCAATGCAAGAGGCACCAGCTCGGCAATCACATTGCGTAGTATCTGAGCGACATCGACGGTTTGGCTTAAATCCACAACCAGTCCACTCTCGACTTTTGCCAATGTCAGCAGCTGCTCAATAGTCCGCTCTGAGCGCGTGATGCTCTTTTCAATCTGTTTGAGGTCATGGTCTTTTTCCTCAGCATTCTGCGTTTCAAGAGCATTCTGCGCATTAAGCTTGATGACGGCCAGAGGTGTGCGCAGTTCATGGGCAGCATCTTGGTTAAATCGTTTTTCTCTTTGCCAAGCGGCATCGACTTGATCAAACAGGTAGTTTAAGCGTTTTACTAAGCTATCCAGCTCCGTTGGGACATCAGTAATATTAAGTGGTGAGAGGTTATCAATCGACTTCTCCGACACTTCCTTTTCCAGACGGCTTATTGGTGCAAACAAATGATAGGTAAACAGCACCAATAGCAGGCATAGGAATGGTGTTGCCACCAGCATGGGGACAATAGCTGGGATCGCAATTTTGTTTTCGACTTCGCTGCGCAGGTGCTTGTCTTCACCCAGCCAGAGCCACATTGGCTCACCCGTTTTCGGTTGCGTTAATAGCATGGTTACGCCACGCCACATGTTGGATTGCTGCTGATCATGAATGTCGTTCAGGCCAGGATGACGCATCATCTTTAAGTCAACAGGTGGCGCATTCGGAGAGCTTGCCAATACAGCGCCCTTTGAATCGAGCAATAAGTAGGCAAAATTATCTTCAAGCAGCTTGGCTCGTGACCATTTTTCTAGGTTGTCTTTGGGAGACGTTTTACTGGTGATGTTAGCGAAAACGGTTTCTGGGTCTGAGTTTCGGTCTTCGCCAATCACAGAGGGGTCGGTCAATAACAACACCTTCAAGAAACTCTCACTGAGATCCTGAAGCCGTGCATCATCAACGTCCGTAATAGCTTGACGAGTATCAAGATAGACCCAGATGGTAGACGCAGTAATAACCGCGAGACAAAGTAGCACGCTCGCCAATGCGACACGACGTTTAACAGAATTCAGTCTCATACTAGTGTTGGATGATGTATCCGACTCCTCGAATGTTTTCTATGGTACCTTTCGGCATCTTTTTGCGCAGATTATGGATGTGTACTTCAATCGAATTAAGTCCGGCACTTTCATCCCAACCGTGCATGTTTTGCAATATCTGAGTTTTGCTTAGAACCCTACCAGCATTCGTCACCAGATAGAGGAGAATTTTAAATTCATTCGGCGTCAGATTAATGCACTCACCAGCAACCGCGACTTTATGTGAGTTGACCGACACAGAGACATCTCCCACCACAATGGTGTCATCTGCCATACCCGCCGATCGGCGAATCAACGCGCCCATACGCGCCAGCAGCTCTTCCAGTTGGAACGGCTTAACCAGATAATCATCTGCGCCATGATTGAGCCCATAAACACGGTCATTGAGTTCATCTCGAGCGCTGAGAATCAAAACGGGCGTCTTGTCTCCTTTGCTCCTGAGCTCTTTGAGTACTTTCAAACCACTAATACCTGGTAATGAAATATCAAGAATGACCAGCAGGAAACTGTCAGTTTGCAGTGCATGAAGGGCACTTTCACCCGATGTTACCCAGTCTGCGGTATAGTGATGTCTGGCAAGGGAAGCGGTAATCGCATTGCCAAGCATAGGGTCATCTTCAACTAATAATACGCGCATGTTATCTATCTCTGTTCTGTATCGTGACCCATTCAGCAGTGATAAAAGGAAGGTCACAAGCGATGGTTTTATTTACTGAGTCTCACTGCTTTCAATCCATCTGTGTCGGCCTTTTGAGCTTTGGAGAGCGCAGAAGCCAAACATAGAATTCGTTCAAATTAGCAAGCCAGACTTAAAAAACATTTAATAAACTGCAAAACATTTCAATTTTTGGCCTTACCAGTGCTAGCTTGGCATTCGAAAGGCTCCGATTATATTAATCTTGTTGAACATGCTAAGTACATCAGTTTATGCATATAGTTCCATTTCACCGCAGAGACCGACTATTGAGAGAGAAAAGTAATGAGGTAGTTTGACTGCAAGGAGTAATGGCACTCCACCTCTCGAAAACCCGTCTTAGCCACCAGCAAAGGCGATAAGTCCAGCCATATGCGCTGTTTGTATGGGTCAACACATTTAACCTGAGCACATTCAAAGCCGAAATACTCACCAATGTAGGGATAAAGCGCTTTAAACAGACTCTCTTTGGCGGAGAAGATGATTGTGGTGATGATATCGTTACTAAATGGCAGTGACGCCAGACGCTGCCACTCCCATACAGAACAAACGGAGCTGGATATCTCACGCACCACTTTGGTCGCTAGCACTTTCTCAATATCCATTCCGATGTAGCGCCTGATGTTCTGAATAGCAGGAAGCACTGCACATGCAGCGATATCATCGCAATGGGTAATGGTACCTAAAATTCCGTCTGGCCATGTTGGACAGCGATTTGCCCCGACCCCGATCTGGACTCCGCTGGCAACCAATCCACCGCAAGCAGATATCGCCTGTCTGGCCGCATAACGACCCGCTAGAAACTCAGCTCGTCTTGAGCTTACCGCGCGGCCAAGTCCATCAGGACATCGAATCCTGAACTGCTTGAATAAGGCATCGTGATAAAGGCTTTGGTTAAACTGGCACACAAAGACACTCGCGCCATTGATTAGAAACCTTTGCTCCTTGTTGATAAACCGACCGCTTGTTTGTCCAGATAAATCACGCGCTCCCATTATGACGTCAATGTCAGGAAATAATGTCGCCATAATTACTGCCTCGTATCCACAGTAACAACCGCAGATAACCCATTGTCGACCTGAACCGAATCATTGAACACAATCTTAACCGGTACACGTTGCACCACTTTAGTAAAGTTGCCCGTCGCGTTATCTGGTGGTAGCAAAGCAAAGGTGGCGCCTGTAGCTGGCGATACGCTGTCGATTCGTGCCGAGAAGGTTTTCCCTGGATAGGCATCAATGGTGACATCAACAGACTGCCCTTTGTGCATGCGAGACTTTTGCGTTTCTTTAAAGTTCGCCAGAATCCACGGTGTACGATCAGACACTATGCTCACCACAGATTGCCCCGGTTGCACCATCATACCGACTTGCAGGTTACGATTGCTGATCACGCCATCTATTGGCGCCACAATTCGGGTGTATCCCAATTCAAGCTTCGCCTGTGACAAACTGGCTGTGGCTTGCTTGACCATAGCGTCAGCCTGCTCTATTTCACTTTCCAGTACCGATAGCTTGTCTTGCTGGGTTTTCAGGCTGGCCTTAGCCTCAAGATACGCCGCTTCATCAACTTTATAGGCAGAGGCGCCATTGTCACGTTCACCTTTGGACACATAGTTTTGTTTCTCTAAAGCCTGCAAGCGCTTGTATTGCTGAAGTGAGTATTGATATTTGGCCTTCGCCGACGTCACTTTGCTCTGGTACTCTTCGATAGCACTTTTCTGCATCTTGTACGCCGCGTCCGCGTTCGACTGTTCCGCCTGACTTTGCGCCAAGGTCGCTTCAGCGAGCTGCTCTTTAATCACGAATTCGCGGTCATCCAACTGCGCCAGTAAATCGCCTTTTTTGACCTTCTGATTGTCCTTAATATTAATTTTTACCACTTCCGCATTGATGCGCGAACTGACGTTAGTAATGTCCGTTTGAACGTAAGCATTGTCGGTGGTCTGGAAAAAGCGCCCGTAGTAATACCAATAGGCACCGCCAGCCAGGACTAACAACATCAGTGGAATCAAAATCTTTATTATTTTTTTCATAGCACGACCAACCAATCAAAAAAGGCGAACAGTATTAAACTCGAACCAGTTGTTTACCGAAGTGCTTCCCTTCCAATAGATCGACAAAGGCCTGCGGTGCGTTTTCCAATCCTTCGGTCACCGTTTCACGAAATTTGAGCTGACCACTTTCCGCTGCGGCGGTCAGCCAACTGATAGAGCTGGCATAATCATTGACCCACTCGGTCACCAGAAAGAATCGATTTTCCGGTGCACTAGGCAATGAGGAGTAGAAACGGGATAACGTCGAGGCATCCACATCTTTACCCTTGTTGTATAATGCTGCGCTACCACAGATTGGCACTCTGGCGCCTTCGTTTAAATGACGTGCAACCAAGGAAGAAATACGTCCTCCGACATTTTCAAAATAGATGTCCACGCCGTTCGGACAGGCGGCTTCAATCTCCTCACCCAAATTGTCAGACTTGTAATTGACGCAGGTATCGAAACCCAGTTCATCGACCACATAACGACATTTTTCCTCACTGCCCGCGATACCGACCACTCGGCACCCCGCCATTTTGCCAAGTTGACCGGCAACCGACCCCACAGCACCTGAAGCGGCTGACACCACCATGGTTTCACCCGCTTTAGGTTTGGCAATTTTGTTCAATCCAAAGTACGCCGCTCGACCCGGAGTTCCCGCCACACTGAGAAAGATCGTTGGCGATAGTTCCGTATCTGGCAATCGATAAGTCATGAAATCCGCATCGTTACCGACACAATATTTTTGCCAACCTGAAAAAGTGAACACCCTATCGCCGACCTGATATTTAGGGCTGTTACTTTCGACAACCTTGCCAATGGTTTCTCCCTGAATCACCTCACCCAGTTTGATCGGCTCGACATACGCAGTGTTTTCATTGAGGCGCGGTCGCGTATATGGGTCCATCGAAAGCCAAGTGTTTTCAATTAAAAACTCACCCGGCTTTAACTCGCCAATTGGCTGGTTGGCGATACGAAAATTGCCCGTTGTCGCGGCACCTTGGGGGTGGTTATCAAGCACAATTGATGGGTTAACTAGTTGATTCATAAAGCACCTCATTGAGTTTATAGTGTTGTAATTCGATACCAAGTCACTTGACGCCAAGTAGCTGGGGATTTATGCGCTTGCCTCCGAGGACCAACGAAAGCCGGGCCAGTAAAAACTGAAAGCAATCATCGCCAGCGTCAGTGGCCAGGCGCCAAAGAAAACGAAGTAGTCAGCGTAATCCGGCATATCACGGGAGAACTTAATCACGAGTAGCGCTTTCACTGCGTAAGCGAGAATCCAAACCAGAGAAATCTCCTGCCATACTTGGGCGTATTTTGGCGAGCTATAGACAGGCAACTGCATCAAACGAGGGAGCGCATTTTCCGCCTGAGTACGAACCACTGGGCGGCCAATCATGGAGTAGAAGCCGAACACGACGATGACAGACAGTGATCCGCCTACCGAAAGAAAGACACTTTCTTGGTCAATTCCAAACAGGGTGTAACCATGCAGGTAAAGGTAATGAATGATGCCCGAAACCAAAATCAAAGCGATAATGGACAGAGAACCACTTCGTTTGCTGAACAACTCCAGCAATGCGGAGTAACACGCGGTGACAATCAACGCCGCTCCTGCTCCTACTCCCCAGAATGTCAGGTTGTAAATCAGAATGGGCACTATGATGGTCATTCTTGCTTCTGAAGACAGCAGATAGCTCCAGACACTCATTGATGTTTTATCACTCATGCTGTTTCCTCTTTTTCAGTTGAAGCTGGAAATCACGGTTTGAACACAACACCATGATGGCGGTGGCGAGCATCATGATCCCCATGATCATAAACAGGTCGTTAAAGGCCATGATTTGTGATTGAATTGCCATCCTTTCGCCAAGAATGCTCACCGCAGTTTGTTGAACATTGGTGCTATCAGACGGCAATCCCTGATTGACCAGCAGATTCTTTACCTCACCCAGATAGTGATAAAATTGCTGGCTACCTGTCAGTAAGGTGGATTTGATGGAGTCGAGATGGAAATCGATCCGAGTAGTGAAATAGGTCGACAGTACCGCGGTACCCATTGAGCCACCCAGACTGCGAAATACGTTGATTAACACTGCCGATGAGGCCGCATCCTCTGCTTTAATATTCTGGGTCGCCAACATGGAGAGTGGTACCATGATAAACGGTTGGCCCAGCGCACGAACCAACATCGAGGCGATCATCTGCGGCCCAGCAAAATCAGCATTCATATGGCAGTCCATAAAGGCACTGATGGCCAAACCAACGAAACCGATGAAAATAAGATACTTGGGGTTATAGCGACGAATAAGAAATGGGATCATCGGCAGAATCACCAACTGCGGTAGCCCCATCCAGATAACAACATGACCAATTTCCGTCGCGTTGTAATCGTGAATCATCGTCAGATAATACGGCACTAGAAACAGCGTGCCGTAGATAGCCGAACCCAACATGGCAAAGATGAGCAAAGCATAGGAGTACTGATATTCCTTAAACAGGCGAATGTTAATCAGCGGGTTACGATGTACGATCTGGTCATAGATAAAAATCACAAAGCTGATGGCAGAGAGCACCGCCAGTACGCAAATCATGCGCGAATCGAACCAGCTTTCATCGCCACCTTTTTCCAGAATGACTTCCAGCGTACCGAGAAACATCATCACCGACACAACGCCAACAAAGTCGCCCTGACGAATGATTTGCCAGTTAATGATGGGATGCTTCATTGAACGTTGAATCAGTACCCATGCCACGACTGACGGCAAAACATTGACGTAAAAGATCGCGTGCCATGAAAAGTGTTCAGTGAGCCAACCGCCGATCGCCGGACCTATCGCTGGAGCGAAAGTGGCGATAATACTGAATAACGACATCCCCATAGGGCGTTTTTCTAGCGGCAGGATTTCAATGATCAAACGGAAAGACAGCGGGATCAATGCGCCACCACAAAAGCCCTGCAAAGCGCGGAAGACAATCATCGAGTCCAGATTCCACGCCATCGAACAAAGCAAGGATGAGCCGAGAAAACCGCCGATACACCATAAAGCGTAACGGCCCGTTCCCAGCGCTTTTGATAGCCAGCCACAAAGTGGGATCGCAACAATCTCAGCCGTAAAGTACGACGTCATCAGCCAAGAGGCGTCATCCAGGGACGCAGACAGCGCCCCCTGAATGACTTTCATCGAGGAGTTAGTGATCTGGATGTCCAGAATTGCCATAAAGCCACCGATGAGGCCACCAATGATTGCCCACCACTCCTTCCTTGAAACGACGACTTCGCTTTCCGGTTTTGAAAGTGCGATCGTACTCAAAGCAGCCCCTCCTGTAGACGACTCGCCAAGTCACCAATGTGAGGCGCATTCATCATGGAGATGTGATCGCCCATAGCAGGCAATACGGTCAGAGGCTGCTCGCTGAATGCCTGCCAACCCAGCCCTGATTCTTTCAGTTGCGTACGGCCAGCTAAAATCTCTTCTGCTTCTGCCACGACAATCGGGCCAGAATATCGCTGTCCCTGATATTCATCTGTCGCATTCATGTGAGCCTGAAGAATGGCGAGAAAGTGTTGGAAGTCCTCGGCGCTGATATTATCCGGCACCAAGTTCGCTTTACGAAAGCCCGTCAGAAATACCTGTGTTCTTTCCGCTTGTGACATCTTCGCCAGTTGTGGGCCCGAGGTATCAAAAGACGTTCCGGTAAACAGCTCTACCTTGTGAGCAAAGTAAGCAAGACGCTCATGCTCAGCCATAGTGGCACTGTTATCGACGTTCACTTGAGGGGCTGGTTGGTCAAAAACCAAAACCTTCGGCTTATTTCCGGTCAAGGTCTGAACCTGACACGCCATCTCAAAAGCGATGGTTCCTCCCAGTGACCAACCACCGATGATCAAATCAGAACGTTCTGTCAGTTCGCCGAGCTGCTTCACGTAGTGCTCGGCTAACGCCGACACTTGGCGGTTGTACTCAGCTAACCCCTGAAAATCAGCCACCTGAACACCGTAGACCGGATACTCTTTGCTTAGCCCCTTCACTAACTCGTCGTAACAAAGCACATTACCACCCGCAGGGTGAATCAGCAGTACGGTCGGCTTCTGCTGAGGATTCCCCTGATTGAGCATCACAATCGAAGACCCATATTCAGCGCTATCGGATACCTGTTCGATCAGTTTGCCAAGTCGAGCAACACTGCTGTTTTCCAGTATCTGGCCTAGGGTCAATGTAGTAGAGAACGCTTTATTCACTTCAATCAGCAGTTTCAATGCACTGATGGAATTTCCCCCAAGATTGAAGAACTCGTCATCAATACCGACCTGTTGAGTGTTCAAGGCTTGCTGAAACAACGTCAGCAAACAAGCTTGCATTTGATTGTTCGGAAGGGCAGAAGCTGATGTCTGTAGATTCCGTTTAACCGCAGGTAACGCCTGATAATTGATTTTTCCGCTTGCTGTGATTGGCATAGCATCGAGCCACATCCACACTTCTGGCTGCATGTAAGCGGGTAATTGCTGTCTCAGCTCCGCCTTAATCCCTTCCTGATCGCCAGTTTCACCAGCGACGACATAAGCGACCAAACGGTTGGTGTCCGCGGTTTGCTGCTGAACAACCGCCGCACGTTCAACATTAGCAATCTGGCCTAAAGCCTGCTCAATCTCTGCCAACTCAACTCGATAGCCACGCACTTTGACCTGACGATCCAAGCGACCAAGATATTCAAGGTTGCCATCGGCTAGCAGGCGGCCTTTGTCACCAGTACGGTACAAACGCTCACCCGGTAAATACGGGTGGGGAACAAATTGACGCTGCGTTTGCTCATCGAGGCCAAGGTATCCAGAGGCGAGCTGTGCTCCTCCAATACAAATTTCACCAGGTACGCCCGCAGGAAGCAGTTGTTGATGAGCATCGAGAACCAATACATGACTCCCATCGAGGGCCTGACCAATAGGCGCAACCTGATAACTCAAATCCGCGATGTTGTCGGGAATCGTCAATGTCGTCACGCCCACCGTGCACTCGGTTGGCCCATAGTGATTGACTATCTGGCAGCTTGGTTTGAGCGCTTTGACTTTCTCAACCAGAGAAACAGGCAAACGCTCACCGCCAAGTACCAATGTTTGCTCCGGAAGCAGATGCTGCGCGTTCGGGGCATTCAATAACGCAGACAAATGTGTCGGCGTGATCTTCATACAATCAAGAGGCTTATCTTTTAGATAATTGGCGAGTTGTTCAGGGCTTTCCAGCAGGGCATTGGTCACTATCTCCAGCTCGCCTTGCCCGACCAATGCTGGGAATAGCATGGTATGAGCCAGATCCGTGGAGAAGGACGACATTAAGCCATATCGCGCTCTGTGAGTTTGTTCGAGTACCGGAGCAATCGCTCGGCAATAGTGGCTAAGTTGGGAATGGTGAACACACACACCTTTTGGAGCCCCTGTGCTGCCAGAGGTGTAAATGATGTACGCTGGCCCATCACCAAAATCATCTGGCGGATTAGTGCGTGTTGATGAGGTGTTACTCGTTTCTGTCTTCAGAATATCTACCCAATTTAGTGAAGATTGTGTAGCCAGTGCTTTTAAAGCAATGGGTACTTCACCTACGAGTAAAACACGCTTAACTTTAGCATCGTTTAAGATGAAGCCGATTTTGGATTCCGGCAGATTGATGTCGATAGGAAGATAGCAACCACCCGCTTTCAGAATGGCTAATATCGCTACCACGCTATGCTCACTTTTTTCCATCAGTATCGCGACAGGCTCACCGTGACTCACACCTTGCGAGACCAGTTGCGCTGCCAACTGATTGGCGCGCTCATTGAGAGCGGCATAACTTATTTCACGGCCTTCACAACGCACTGCCACATCTTCAGGGCAAGCTAGCGCCTGTTGCTCAAATTGGTGATGAACTGGCAACGCTTGACTTGCCTCTGTCGGCAAACACGTTTTAAGCAGAGACTGGCGCTCATCTTCAGTCACCAATGACAAGGCTTGAATCGACTGCTGTGGGCGCTCAACCAATGCGGTCAATATGGTGTGTAAATCACGCAGCATTCGCTGCACGGTGGCGCTTTCAAACAGTGCTGTACTGTAGTTGAATGTGCACAGCAAACCGTCGCCGTCTTCCTCAATCCATAGGTTGAGATCCAACTTAGACACACCGTAATCCACTTTGAGTGGCGAATAGCTAAACAAGGTATTGGTTCGCGAGTGCGGATAAACCTGGTAAGTCAGCACAGCCTGATAAAGCGGGTTAACACGTGCATCTCGCGAATAGTAGACAACATCAAGAATGCGATTAAACGGCACGTTCTGATAGGCAATCGCCTCTTCGCTCTCGGTTTTCGCTGCTTCTATCACAGCCGAAAGAGGCAAATCATCATTGAGATTAAAGCGCAATGGTAGCGTGTTCATGAACAGCCCCATCATTTCCTGCGTCTGGGCGTCACTACGATTGGCAAAAGGCACACCAATTACAATATCGTTCTGACTACTGTATTTATGTAGGAGTAACTGGTAGGCCGCCAGCATCAGGTGAAAGGTAGTGGCCCCCTGTTTTGCTGCGCAAGACTGAAGCTGATGACAGAAGTCCGCATCAAGTGGATGGCTGACATAACTTCCCTCAAAATTGAGCGTATCCGGACGAGGGTGATCGGTTGCCAGGTCCAGCACACCTTGAACGCCACTGAGCTTATCGCGCCAATAATTCAGCCCCTCTTCGTATTCACCGTCTTCAAGCCAGCGGCTTTCCTTTAAGGCGTAATCGGTGAATTGCGCTGCATGATCTACCCACTGGCCAAAATAGGTGCTCATGAATTCTTTGAAGCACAAGCTAACGGTCCAACCATCTGAAATAATATGATGGAAGGTCGACATGATGATGTATTCACCTGGTTGAGTTTTTGCCATTCTCCAGCGAAACAGTGGTCCGTTCGTCAGGTCAAAATTCTTTCTGCCTTCTTCACGAGCGACTCGCATGACCCACTGATTTTTATCCGCTTCTGGCATGGCGGTAATGTCATCAAAACCAAAATCAAAACTGGGCTGGTTGTCGATGCACTGGCAAGGCTCGCCATCGACCACTCGGATCGTGGTGCGGAATATGTCGTGATTATTGACCATTTTCGTCAGAGCGCGTTCGACTCTGTCTGGCTCGAACTCGTGATCAATGTGACAAGTGATCGCCAATGGGTTGTTATAGGCTTTATTGTCTTCGAGGAACTGATCCAGTGTCCAAATGCTCTTTTGCGCATTGGTGAGAGGGAATATTTTGCGTTTTGGTTCCGTTGTTGACGAACGGCTCTCTTCCATGAGCTGCGCTTTTTTCTGTTTTTTCTCTCTGGCGAGCCTTTTCAGCTCTTCGAGTCCCATAGAGTTCAAAATCTGATTCGTTTTCGTTGTCATAGCCGTGCCCTTTTACCATTTGGAAGATTTGGCTGCCGTTGCGACAGCCTGAAGGTGATGAACTTCCCGGGCTAATGCCCGGGAAATGGGCGCTATTCGCTCTGAAGAACAGATTCAAACGCTTCGATGATCAGGCCGGACAGCCCTCTTACGGTTTGATCCTGATAGAAGAGATCCACTCGAATATCGACTTCAAACTTGGCTGACACTTTTGACACAATTTGTACCGCCAACAGCGAGTTACCACCAAGCTCGACGAAATTGTCATCAACACCAATACCTGAAATGCCTAGAATCGACTGCCAGACTGCAATGATCTCTTTTTCGATATCGTTTTCAGGTGCCACATACTCAACAGAGAGTTCTGGACGGGCGTGCCCTTGGCTGACTTCCGCTTCCAGCTCTGCCAGCTGTTCATCTTCCTGTTCAGGAATCGCTTCGTAGATAAGCTGGCCCAGATCACTGGTCACCACGACGAGTTGCTCAAACTCTAGGTGTGCAAGCTGTCGTTTCAGTGCATCCAGCCCTTCGTAGAACAGAATGTCCTTGTCGGAGACATCGACGTTAACCTGAGCTACAGCAGACGTTGGCGCAGAAGCAGCAACCTGATTCTCGGCTTTCATACGTACTAGCGTGTAGTTCTCCAAAACCATCAACGGCTTGCTATCAGCGGATAGGAAGACCACATCCAAGATGATGGTGCTGCCTTCCGCCTGATACGGCTGTTTGAGCTTGATGTGCGCGTAGCAATCTCCGTCAAGCGGTGCCAGATAGCTGATCTTGCCGTAGCTGATTGGCAGGTAGTTGTCTGTCGTGATCAGGTTGATACAGCGAATGGATACCGAATCAATCAGTGCTGGGTGATACGGATACTGCTCAAAATCACTCTGGAACTGAGCATCGAGATCTTTATGAATCAGCCACTCATCCTCACCTTGCCATGCACACTTAGGACCATTCCAACGCTCACTGAGCGACAGGAAGGTTTCATCCGTTACAGCATTGACGTAATCTTTGCCGGTTAAGTCATCAGGCAGTTTGTTAATGCAGCGAGACTGAATCGCTTCAAGTGAATCTACAGCGGCAAGGCTCTCTTCACTCTCGACACCACGGCCAAGGTTGCCCAGCGCGTGTTCGTCCCACTCGATGTCACGGACGCCGCGGCTACGAAGGCTAAAGCTGTAGCCCGCGCCTTCACTGCGTACATACAGGCGCATTTCACGCGGCCATGCGTTGTGGTAAATCGCCGGTTTGGTCAACAGCAAGTTCTTAACCTGAAGCGCTTCCTGAGGCTTGAAGTGATTCATCAGGGTATGCAGCATCGACAGTATGGTAGTACCAACCAAGGTCGGTTGATTCGACAAGCTATGCTCGTTGAGTACCCAGTCACTCCGCACATCCAGATTGACTCGATATTCTTCTTCCATACCTTTACGGCCGAGCAGCGTAAGCAGCCCTGTTTGTTCTAAGGGCGCTTCGTTGGCTTTGTTTTTCTCATCCAACTCACGAGCCCACTGAACCGCCATACCGACATCGCCCCATTTGCCCCAGTTGATTGCGATGGTGCGACCGTTTCGATTCTGATTACGGTAGCTGGCAAACACATCCATAAAGGCATTACCGGAACAGTAATCAATTCGAGCTTCATCACCGACAATCGAGCTGATGGAAGAGAACAGCACCATGAAATCAGGCTGGCTGTCTCTGGTCAGGTCATCGAGAATCAGGCTGCCGAGGATTTTCGGCTCCAGAACACTGGCACAATCTTCATCTGACTTGAGCGGAATGATGCCGCCCCCCGCAATACCAGCCGTGTGGAAAATGCCATCAAAGCGATCATAACGTTCAAACACTTCCGACATCGCCACATAATCACAGACGTCCACATTGACTAAATCAATGGTGTTACCTTGCTCCTCAAGACGCAGGATGCCCGCCAATTTTTCACTCATTGGGTCATCGACTGGGTGATTCTGAATCCAGTCATTCCATTGCTCGCGTTCAGGCAGACGACTACGATAGGTCAGAACAAGCGTTGCATTACTCATTTCTGAGATGTGACCAGCCACCAGCATGCCAAGGCCGCCTAATCCACCAGTGATGAGATAAACGCCATCATCTTTGAATTGCGCCGGTAAGCCTGGTTCTTGCTGTTTTAAGTTAACCGCCTGATAGTCTTCCTCCCAGCGGCAACCACCTCGATACGCCACCAGTTGGCCGTCAGTGTTAATACTGCTCTCTGCAATCAGGCAACGTGCTGCTTGCTCTGCCGTCCAATGGCCGGATTCATTCGCTAAGTCCGCAGGCCAGTCGATATCGACTAAATGACACTGAACATCTGGGTACTCGTGGTAGAACACACGCGCAGGCCCGACCAACAGTGCTTTCTCAGGTGCGTAAACTCGCTCCCCAGATACACTGAAGATATTATTGGTCACCAACAACAGGTGAAGATTATCCAGCAAGTTTTCATTCACTAACGCCTGTTGCAGGTACAGCGGGCTGTAGAAAGAATCCAACTGGTGTTCACGGCACAGTTCAAGGTCGACATCACCTTGCTCAGGAGAGAGGTTCCACAGATCAACAATACGAACCGGATTCATCTCTTGAGCTTTGATTGCCTTAAGCACTCGGATGTAGTCTTCACGAGAGGTAGGGTCAATGACAAAACTCTTCGCGCTGTCGCTGGTGACGACATTCTCCTGATAGCAGACGCCTTTGAACACAGTCACCACTTGTTGGCCTGATGCCAGAAGCTGAGTATGCAGCTGATCAGCCACACCATATTCGTCAGCGAAAACCACCCAACAATCATTTTCATCTTGAGTTTGTTTGCTCGGCATGAAGTCAGCAGGAATGGTTCGCTTCCACGCAGGCATATAGAACCAGTCACCAACATCGGTTTTCTTGCGTTTTAAACTGGCTTCCGCACTGCTGCTTGATAGGCTTTCAGCATTACCTGTTTTCAGCTCAGGCAGTTTGAATTCATTTCGCTCGAACGGGTAGCCCGGCAGAGGCAGGCGACGTCGGCGCTCATCACCATAGTAAGATGACCAGTCAATCTCGACGCCGTGCGCCCATAAAGCACCAAGCATTGAGATGAAATACTCACCGGAAATCTCTACTTCTTTGGCCGTAGGCAAAGAGGAGAAGATATCGGCATTCGAACCATCTTCTTCACGGAAGTGTTGCTTTGCCGCAGACTCCAGAGAACGGCCCGGCCCCACTTCTAACGCCACAAAACCATCCTGATGATCGGCCATCAAGGTTTTGAATGCATGCGAGAACAGCACAGGGTTTCTGACGTGGCGCACCCAGTAGTCGCTATCCTGTGCTAATTCGTCACTGATCCATTCACCATTTACCGAAGAGACGAACGGAATCTGCGGCGCATTCAGCTCAATGCCATCGATCACGTCTTTGAACGCTGGCAACATAGGATCCATCATGCTTGAGTGGAAACCGTGTGACGTATCCAAGTGCTTGCAGAAGATGCCTTCTTCTTCCAGCTCATATTGGAATGCTTTTATCGCTTCAAGCTCACCCGCCACCACACAGAGCTCTGGGTAGTTGACCGCCGCGATATCCAGTTCACTGTTTGATAAGCGCTCTGTGAGCTCAGCTTCTTCCATCAGAACGGCTAGCATTGCGCCCGCTGGCAGAGCCTGAACCAGCTTGCCACGAATCGCAACAGCTTTGAGCGCATCTTCTAGCGAGAACACGCCTGACAAACATGCTGCCACGTACTCACCGACACTGTGACCAATCATCACATCGGGCTGAATGCCCCATGACATCCATAGCTGAGCAAGGCTGTACTCAACAACGAACAACGCAGGCTGTGTGAATTGAGTTTCGTTAATACGAGCCGCGGTTTGCTCATCTTGCGGGAAGATAATCTCACGCAGATCCTGTTCTAGAATTGGCATCAGATACTCGCAGCACTGATCCATCGCCTGCTTAAACACCGGATACGTCTGGTAAAGATCGCGAGACATGTTCGGATATTGGTTGCCTTGCCCCGGGAACATAAACACCATTGGTCGCTTTGATTTGTTTCCAGACACAATCTGAGAAGGCTTAGCCAGCGCTTCAATGATGGCCTGACGATCATTGCCAACCACCGAGGTGGAAAATTCGAACTGTTTGCGGCCTACCTGCATGGTGTACGCCACGTCTGCAACATCTGCATCTGGGTTATCTGTCAGGTAACTCGCCAGACGCTGTTTCATCTCATTCAATGCGTTACGACTGCGGGCTGAGAACGGGATCATGAGTGGCGAGTTATGCGCATCACCCGGTAGGGTTTCTGGCGCCGTTTCGAGGATCACACAAGCATTGGTACCTCCGACACCAAAGGAGTTGACCAACGCATTGTTTGGCTTGTCCTGCTGTTTAAATGCCGTCAGTTCGGTATTCATCACGAACGGGCTAGTTTCAAACTCAATGTTTGGATTCGGCTCAGCATAATGCAGTGAAGCTGGAAGCTGTCCGGATTCCAATGCCATTGAGGCTTTAATCAGACTGGCAACGCCCGAGGCAGCATCGGTATGGCCGATGTTAGTTTTGACTGAACCTAAACGACAGAACTGCTCTTTATCTGTGAAGTGGCGGAAGGTTTGCGACAATGACGAAAATTCAATCGGGTCGCCCAACGCTGTCGCCGTACCATGCGCTTCAACAAAGCGGATGTTTTCTACATCAATATCGGCGTTAGAAATCGCCTGCTTCGCGACTTCAACCTGCCCTTCAATACCCGGCGCCGTGAATCCAGCTTTGAGACTGCCATCATTGTTGATTGCCCCGCCTTTGATCACCGCGTAGATGTGGTCACCATCTTTGACTGCGTCTTTAACACGCTTAAGCAGCACAGCACCAACACCGCGGCTAAACACAGTGCCATTGGCACGAGAATCAAACGCGTAACAGCGTCCATCCGCTGACTCCATACCACCTTGCATATATTTGTAGCCGCGGCGCTCCGGTGTATCGATGGATACACCACCAGCAACCACGAGGTCACTTTCACGGCTTAATAGACTGTTAATCCCCATTACCACGGCCACCATTGCGGTTGAACAGGCCGTCTGCACATTCACGCTTGGCCCTTTTAAGTCCAGCTTGTAGGAGACTCGCGTTGTGACATAGTCTTTATCGTTATTGGTCACAACGGATGCGCCACTGGCAAACTGGCTAACGCCCGGATGGGAATGGACTTTGTTCAAATGCCACGCTGTGCCTGTACCGCCAAAAACACCCACTTTGCCCGGATAACTCGAAGGCACGTACCCCGCATCTTCAAAAGCATGCCAACTGCTTTCCAGAAACGCACGGTGTTGAGGATCCATGATTTCCGCGTCACGAGGAGTAATATCAAAGAAGTGCGCATCGAAATGTTGCGCGTTGCCGAGAATACCTCGGCGAGGAATGTAGTTGGGTGAGGCAATCAATTCTTCATCGACACCCGACTCGCGAAGCTCTTGTTCGCTAAATGTTGTGATGGTTTCCAGCCCTTCAGCGAGGTTCTTCCAGAACGTCGTGATGTCTTCTGCACCAGGGAATCGGCCTGACATGCCAATAATAGCTATATCTTTATCGCGCAGTGTTGCTTGGTCTTTCATATGCTACCTCACGGGTTGTATGTCGTATTTATTTGTACTTATTTCGGGAAAAACGGCCCCTCTCCTTTGAAAAGAAAGGAGTGTTTCAATCAGCGAATAAAATGAACTTGTCTTCTAGGTAAAACTATTTAGCGAAGTTTTAATTCGATTTTTCTAATAACACCTGAGGGTATTTTTTAGATATATTCTTACTTAGCGAATCCACTGTAGGGCATTGAAATAGCTCGATAATATTAATCGGAATTCCAAGCTGTCTTTTTATTTCCCTGTGTACTTTACTCATTAATAATGAGTTGCCTCCTGCATCAAAGAAGTTCTCATCTCGGGCAATTTTTTTAACGTCTAAAACCGATTGCCAGATTGAGAGAACACGGTTTTCAATTTCAGGTGTCATATTGGGTTTGTTATTCGACATAGTGCTAGAACCTTCTAATTAGTGAGCGTTTAAAGCTGACTTGCTAACTTTCCCATTAGGGAGCGTGGGTAAGCTATCAACGGAGTAATATCGGGAGGGTTGCATGTAATAAGGCAATACTTTTGCCAATTGTTCTTTGATCACTTGCACATCAGCGTTGGACTGCTGAGAGGGCACATAAAAGGCAGTCAGGTAAGATGCCTTACCGTCATCGCTGCTATCCACAATCACTGCAGCGTGAGAAATGCTGGGCATCGCTTGTAGCTGAGCTTCAATTTCGGCCAGCTCAATTCGGTGACCGCGCAGTTTAATTTGTGAATCGGTTCGGCCGTGGAACAGTAACGCACCGTCTTCTCTGGTACTCACCAAATCGCCTGTGCGATACATTTTCTCTCCACTCTGCTTAGCAAAGGGATGATCAACAAAGCGCTCTAGGGTGAGGTCGGCACGTTTGAGGTAACCTTTCGCCAGAATATCTCCGGCTAAATACAATTCACCGCACTGCCCTTGCTTTACTGGCAGCAGAGCTTCATCAAGGACAAGCACTTCTGCGTGCGGAATCGGGCGGCCAATCGGCACGACTTTTTCTGCACACTGTGGCTGGCAGTACCAATGACAAGCAAAAATGGTGGCTTCTGTCGGCCCGTAGAGGTTGTGGATATGACCCAGATACTGCGCCGACAAGTCGTCCACCAAGCGTTGCGGCAGCGCTTCTCCACCAGAGAAGATGTGCTCTAGCGAGGTACATTGTTTCAGTACATCCGCATCAACAATGATACGTAGTGCGGTTGGCACAAACTGAGCGACAGTGACCTGATGCTGCTCAACGAAGTCAGCCAACAGCACGGGATCATACTTAGCATCTTCAGCAATCAGTGCGCAGCTTGCTCCAGTCATCAGAGGCCAGAACATTTCCCAGACTGAAATATCAAAGCTGAATGTAGTCTGATTCAATACCCGACTGTTTGTCGTCAGTTGAAAGGCATCTTGCATCCAGTTGAGGTAATTCACCACCGTATGATGCGCGATCATCACGCCCTTAGGCTTACCGGTTGAGCCCGAAGTGTACATGATGTAACACAAGCTCTGTTCGTCTACCTGCGGTAAGTCTGGGGTTGTCACGCTGGAAAAATCTATGCTATTCACATCCAACGTTGGAAGATCATTGCTAAGCCAATCCATGCTATTCAAATTGTCAGTGATCACCAGTTTGGCTTCCGAGTGCTCTGCCATGTAAGCAAGGCGATCGCTTGGGTAATAAGGATCGAGCGGTAAGTAACAAGCCCCTGATTTCAATATACCCAATATGGTCGCAACAAGGTTATTGCAGCGATTCATGTAGATGCCGACAACATCGCCTGATGTAATGCCAGAGCGGATTAATGACTGAGCAATATTATTGGCGCGCAGTTCCAGTTGGCGGTATGTGATGTTTTCGCTGTCACTTCGCAGAGCGATATTATCCGGTGTTTTGGCGCACTGATGAGCAAACTGACGGTGGATCAATTTTGACATTGTATTCATCTCCCCATATTTAATCGTTATTCATCTCCGGCTCCCTGCGAGCCGGAGACACTCCGCATTACAGAGATAATGTGTCTGAAATCAGAGCCAAGTATTGTTCTGCCAACAAGGTGATCTGCTGTTTGGTAAACGCCGTACTTTCATAATCGAAATTGAGGGTCAACTGCTCGCCGTCATCGACAGTTAGAGTCAAATCGCATCGAGCGGATTTCTCAGCGATGTGTTGAACTTTCATGCGGCAGCCTTGCACCTCTGTAGCTTCCGGCATCGCAGACAAATAATTAAACGTGACAGGGAAACGTAGTTTCTCGAGCCAGCCTTTGCTTCGCATTTCATCAGCAAGTTCTAGGTAGGACACGGACTGATTTTCTATCAACGAGTAGATCGCTTTGCTGCTGGCTTTAATCAAACTCACAACGCTATCAACCTGATCAACCTGTTCGTGGTAGGTGACCATGTTGACGAAACAGCCGATCTGACCATCGTGCTGACAAAGGGCTCTATTGGAGACAGGCAGGCCAATCGTTATGTTGTGATAACGAGTTTCGTGGTTTAACACGAGGTTAAACAGCGTGAGTAACATGACATAAGCCGTTGTATTGTGTGCGTGGGCAAAGTCTTTTATCGCTTGGCTGAAAGGCAGGGAAAGTTCCACAGCGTAGCCTTGTGGTGACGGGTAATCTGCTTTTGGGTACAACGAACTATCCGCACCTTTCGTCAGATAGCGATTCAATGCCGACAACCAAAATTGCATCTGGCTCTCTTCATCCACCATCGCACCGCGATGCTGTTTCAAGCTCAAGTGGTGTTGGTGATGCTGCGCAAAACCATAATCTCCTGCCATATAAGCGCGATAAGCCTGAACAAATTGCTCAAAGAATATGCCAATGGAATCATGGTCAAACACAGCGTGGTGGACACGAACAACGATCACATGCTCATCGTCACTATTGCTCAATAACGCAAGGCGAATCGGCGGCTCTCTGTCAATGTCGATGTCCGGCATGTCTGCCATATCCAGCAAATCACAATGCGACATTTCACTGAGTTTGCCCGACACATGCTCAACCTTGCGGTGCGGAATCTCTACTTTACCTGCACCATAGCCACCTTCTTTAGCGGTAAAGTTATCGAGATCAAATTGAGTAGTCAGGATTGGGTTGCTGGCCAACACCCGATTGAGGCACCATTCCACACTCTCCGTACTTGCCTTTCCTTCAAGGTAAATACAGAACGCAGGCTGGTAGGCTTTCGGGTTAGCGCTGGTTTGTTCTAACGTCAGGAAGTAAGCCTGTTGCGATGTGAGCGGTTCGAATTGCGCTTCTTGATTCTTCTCATTTGGAGTGGATGTCGCGTCATCCAAGTCATCCGCTAGGTAATAAGGTACGACCGCAGCCAATTTACGCGGCGTCGCATTGCTGAAAAAGAGCTTGAAATCTATCTCGCTGTAGAGGCGGCGTCGAATCAGGGTTCTGGCACGCATCGCTTGCAAGGAGTTCCCGCCTAAGTCAAAGAAGTCATCATCAACCCCTAGGCCACTAAAACCGAGCACTTCTTGCCAGATGTCCACAAGGTCCCGTTCAAGGTCATTGGCGGGTACGCTGCAATCATAATTCAGTTCTGGCCTTACTGGCGCTGGCTCGGGCAGACGAGCGCTATCTAGTTTTCCATTCGGTAGTTTTGGAAAGCTTTCAAGGTAAACAAATTGAGCGGGCATCATCGCGCTCGGGCAGCGCTCGCTAAGGAAAGCACGTAGATCCCAGGCACTTGGTTTTTTGTCCGTCAGCAAGTAAGCCACCAGCCCACCATTGACCATTTTCACCGCAGCGTCGGCTACTTCACTATGCTGACGAAGATTGGCTTCTATTTCGCCCAACTCAACTCGCACTCCGTGAATTTTCACCTGACGATCTTTGCGACCTAGGCACACCATGTCTCCGTTTGCGTTGAACTGACCCAAATCTCCGGTGCGATGCGCGCTATGGCCGCGATGAGAGAAGAAACGCTCTGCGCTCAATTCAGGTCGATGACTGTATCCGCGAGCCACGCCCGGGCCGCATATACAGATTTCACCCACGCTGCCGTCTGTCACTAATGCGCCCTTTTCATCGAGCAGAAACAACTCACTTCCTGCCAACGCTTTGCCTATAGTCACGGGCTGGTCTGGCTCTAACTCAGTAAACGCACAGTTTGCAACGGTTTCAGTCGGGCCATATAGGTTAAACAAACGCACATTCTCGATGCTGTCGAACGTACGTTGCTTAATGTCTTCACCGATAGGTTCTCCGGATAGAAAAACGGTTTCAGGCAGAGATAGCGCGCTATCGACTGAGCAGCGGTAATTGAGTAGCTCATTCCATATTGTAGGGACACAGTAGATCGCCGTGTTGGTTCGATTCTGGTACCAATCAAAGAGCCGTTGCGGGTTGTTCAAAGTACCTTCAGGAAGAATATGAAGGGTGTCGCCACGTAGCAACGGAGCAAACAATTGAGTCACCGCAGCCGCAAAGCTTAGAGAGGAGGCGAGCGGAAGAGTTGCCTGAGTTTCAGGCCATAAATCGTGATTAAACCAATCGAGATAATACGCCATGCTACCATGTTCAACTTCTACCCCTTTTGGCACACCCGTCGAGCCTGATGTGTAAAGGGTATAAGCCAAATCAGAATGGCTTACCTTCGGCAATGATTGGCAGTGTAGAGTGCCAGCTAGATCAAGCGCTGCAACATTCAGCTTCTCTGTATCGCACTCAGCCATGCTCGGTTTCTTGCTCAGTAGCTCATCGGTAATGATGAGGAATGCACCGGAATCATCCAAAATTTGCTGAATGCGTTTTGTCGGCTGGAACGAAGAGAGAGGCACATAACTGAACCCAGCTTTCATTACCCCCAGTATCACCACAGGCAACATCAGGCTAGGTTCAAGGTAAACCGCCACTTTGCCTTTATTGCCATCAGGATATTGATTAACTAAGTAGCTCGCTAATTGGTTTGATTGCAGCTCAAGCTCAGAATAGGTCAGCGACTTGTCTTTGTAGATAACCGCTATTGCCTCAGGGGAAATCGACGATTGCATTGAAATAGTTTCAAATACAGGATTGTTATTTTTCACAATATTTACCTCGCTGGTTAAGGTATTCCTGAAGTCATGCGAGAATATTTTCTTGCTGACCGGTTTCTACAAATAAAAGTTAGACATGAAAACTTAGGATTTAATTAAGGAAACAAATTGGTTTTAAGCATCAAAGTTTTCAAGGCAGAGATAGGGAGGAAATAAAAACCAAATAACAACAACTTATGGAGATAAAACTTACTTTAAATTCAACATTATCAATTATAAACTGACTTTAAATCGACTATAAACAGACATAAAAAACACTTTAGAATTAAATTTATTCTCTTTTTATAAATAAAGGAATAACTCAAATATAATCATCAAGTAATAATGATAAAACCTTCATTAGTAGCCTACGCCGCCAATAATATTCTGTACTCATTCAATCTTAATTAAATATTAAGTTTTCAAAGCTAGCTTGCTAAATACGCAATAAATAACGGTTTAATGAGGTCGTTTATGAGTAATGTAGAGTCCACTAAAAAGATATCTGAAATCATGATGCTGCCTCTGGCAGCCAAAGCACTCAATGTGGCCGCAGAACTGGGGCTTGCCGACTTATTAAAAGAGGGCTCGCTCGACATCGACGCACTCGCTTTAGCTTGTAATGCGGATAAGACGGTCCTGCTAAATACGCTTAAGGTCGTCGAGCTGTTTGGTTTTTTTAATGTTGAAGATGATCGAATGATCAGCAATAACACGCATTCCATGCTGCTTCTTTCCGACCACCCCCAATCTATGCGGCATTTCTGCCGACTGTTCGGCGAAGAATATTATCGCGGCTATGAGGGACTACTCCATACCTGTAAAACTGGAGACTCCGGATTCAAACACATCTATGATCAGACGCTTTACCAGTATTTGGAATCCACACCTTCTCGTTCCCCCGTGTATGATCTTGCTATGCGTGACTTTTCAAGACCAGTGGGCGCAGAGCTCACCAGAGTTTTTCCAGATATGTTCAGTTTTGCAGGTAGCTTGATGGACATTGGCGGCGGAAGCGGCGTGATTACGGCAGAGTTACTCCATCGCTACGAACATCTGTCTGGGTGTATCTTTGACCGAGAAGAAGTGTGCGAGCAAAGTTGGCAGTACCTGCCCAGCGACATTCACGACAGAGTTGAGGTCTGCTGCGGCGATTTCTTCGATTCTATCCCCTCCGGCTACGATATTTATCTGCTGAAAAACGTCCTGCACAACTGGAATACACAGTCTTGTAAAGACATACTCGACACGGTTGCTCGATCGCTAGAAGACAATCGCCTGCTGGTGATTGAACCTCTCGTTGAAGACGGTGAGCGCTCTCCACGACTGCTGTTAAACGCCCTCTTCCAATCGGTTATCTGTGAAGACGGCACCCATCAACGCAGCTTAAGCGATATGGAAAAGCTACTCGCCAAATCAAATCTACGCGTCGCCCGTAGTGCAAAACTCGCCACGGGACACACTGTGATGGAAGTGATGAAAGGCTAGTTGGTAACGGAATGTAACGGGCTTTTCCAACGGCTTATATGACCATTAAAGCCCGTATCACTTAACTTTAATTAACTTAGGACTCAAAAAGCCGTTCTCTTTATCCATTCTGCTAGTTCCTGATTCATTCTCAAAGCACGCTGATTAACATTTCGTTCACATTCAGTTCATACAAAATGACATAGCGTAAATTGTCCTACCGCCAGTGAAAGGATGCTTAAACGATGAAACTGACTCAGTTAGCAACATTGATCTCATTGACTACTCTAAGTACGACCCCGTCTTTCGCTCAAGACCATACCAATCAGATAGTGAGCAAACGCCCCAATATTGTCGTTATTATGGCTGAAGACCTCAGCCCAAGGTTTGGAGCTTATGGTGATAAGGTCGCCAAAACACCAAACATTGACGCCTTCGCCGATCAAGCTGTCCGGTTTGACAATGCGTATGCCATGGCACCCATTTCAGCCCCTAGCCGAGCGGGAGTCATTACTGGAAGGTTCCCTAATTCAATAGGCCTTCAGCATATGCGCACTGTTCAATTCAAAGAAAACCCCTATGTGGGCGTGCCACCAGAGCACATCAAAGCTTATCCGGAAATATTACGCCGCAATAACTACTTTACGTATAACGACACCAAAACTGACTATCAGTTTACCAATGGACTCGCTGATCCCGGTCCATTTACTATCTGGGATCGGCAGGGCAAATACTCTGACCTGACTGACCAGAACATCCCCTTTCCATGGAGAGAGTTTGACCTACAGGGCAAAAATTTTTATCTGCGCTACAACCCACAGATCACCCACGAATCCTCCGTCTACTTTGCCGATACCGCCCATCAATCTATGCAGTCTTATATCGAAAAATGGGATGAGTTGAGACAGCTTTACCAGATTGAAAGAACCAACGTAAAAGACGTGACGGTGCCTGACTTTTTGCCCGATACGCCAGAAGTACGTCGTGATATCGCCAGACACTACGACAATATTCAGATCCTTGATCGCCAAATTGGCAAACTGTTCGCAGCATTAAAAAAAGACAATCTCTGGGATAACACCATTGTCATCATCACCTCTGATCACGGAGATGGTTTACCTCGACACAAACGCACTCTTTATGACACAGGACTTCAGGTTCCGTTTATTGCCTACGTGCCGGAACAATACCAACCGTCAGGCTGGAAACAAGCGGGTCAAGCAGATCAACGACTGGTGTCATTTGAGGATCTCGCGCCTACCCTTCTGGGCTTCGCAGGGGCTGAAATACCGGACTACATGCAAGGAAACGATCTATCAGCAGACGATTCCACACCTCGCCAATACGCCTATTCCGTTCGAGACAGAATGGGGGCAGTTGTCTATCGCGGACGCACGGTAAGAGATGAGCGATTCCGCTATATCAGGAATTACAATCAAGCACCGGAAGACTTTGATTCACTTTTCAGCTTATCGCAGGGCGCCGTTCAATCCCTATTAGAAGGCAGAGATGATCAGACGCTGACTCGAGAGCAAGCTCAGATATTTGCCGCCAAACCAGAAGAAGAACTTTACGATACAGTGAGTGATCCGCAGCAGTTACACAACCTTGCCGACAATCCTGCTTATCAGGATGAGTTAGAAAGGTTCAGGCTCGCTCTCGCCGAGTGGCAATCTCGCTACGCAGATTTGAGTCTGATTCCTGAGGAAAAGCTCGCCCAAGCTGCCAACAATCAACATAATCAGCAATCGACCACGCAAGCACCTTACGCAAATTTTGATTCTCTCACCAACCGATTCAGCATTTCGAACATAACCAGCGGAGCTTCCATCGGTTACCAACTCGATAACGGAGACTGGCAACTCTACACAGGCACTTTTGAAGTCCCACCGGGAACACGCCATATAGCGTATAAAGCCGTTCGCTACGGTTGGAAAGAGAGCGAAGCTCAGCGTTATCAGATCACCAATGATACCAACACCCACAGGGAGGATTCATGATGATTGATGTTATCGCTAAGCCTTCTGGGTCTCGTTGTAACCTCGATTGCGATTACTGTTATTACCTAGGCAAATCTGCGCTCTATGACAAAAGCGAAAGTACGATGAGTGAGTCAATGCTTGATCTATTCATTCAGCGCAGTATCGAAACACAAGGCTCGAATGCAACCTATTACAGCTTCACCTGGCATGGAGGAGAAGCGACTTTACTTGGGGTAGAGTTCTATCGCACGGCTGTAAGGTTGCAAAAGCAGTACGCCAAAGGGAAACCCTGCATCAACCACTTTCAAACCAACGGTATTTTGCTTAATGATGAATGGTGCCAATTTTTTGCCCAAGAAGGCTTCCTGGTCGGAATATCCATTGACGGAACACAGCAACAGCACAATAAGTTTCGGAAAAACCGGGCTAAACGGGGTACACACAAACAAGTAACAACAGCAATTAATTTGCTGCAAAAACATGACGTTGAGTTCAATGCGCTTATTGTTATCAGTCAAGCTAACGTCACGCATCCTCTCGCCCTTTATCACCACCTAATACAATTAGGGATCAGCTACTTTCAGTTCATCCCTTTGGTTGAAGAGACAGATCAGTTTTACAACCAGTCGGAGATGATCATATCGCCTTCGTCTGCCCCAGAACTGATGGCATGGTCACTCAAGCCCGGCCAATACGCTAACTTCCTCAACGCCATATTTGATGAATGGTTCCGTGACGACATCGGTCACGTGTTCATTAATATTTTTGAGACAACGTTGGGGATACTGGTCGACGGCCAAAGTAATACCTGCGTGTTCAGCAAAACATGTGGTCAGAACCTCGCGTTGGAGCATAATGGTGATGTGTACTCGTGTGATCATTTTGTCTACAAAGAAACCAAGTTAGGCAATATCGAGCATCAGTCCTTTGCCAGTATGTTATTGTCAGAAAAGCAGAAACAGTTTGGTTCCAATAAATACACCAGCCTTGCCAAAGAGTGTACGAGCTGTGCCTACCTCCATCTATGCTACGGTGGATGCCCCAAAGATCGCATCGCGACGACAGCAAATGGCAATGCAAACCTGAACTATTTTTGTCAGGACTATCAAGCCTATTATCGCCACGTGTTACCCAGCTTTGCTTTCCTTACCCAATGCCTTGAACAAGAAATGACATTGCAGGAAGTGAAAAACGCCATTCATAAACAGCAATACAAACAACATTAACGAAAAGGGCAGGTTTAACTGCCCTAACTGATTCCTATACCCACTCTTATTCTATGCCCATCTTATTATTCATCACGCAAATAAATAACAAACAAAATGCATATTAACTCGTCATGTGTCACGAAATTGCCGATAAGTAAATTATCAATAAAAAGACCACAAAAATCGCATAACTAATTGAAAATGTTGATTTTGAGATCTAGAACATTAGCTCTACCTATGAATTACATCTTTCTCATTTGTATTATTTGATATGCATTCATTTTTATAAAATATGTTAATTTTAACATTTTTATAACTTAATCTTTTGTGAAGAATTGAATGGATTGTTTAAAAAGGAGTCACACATGCAAGTAAGCATAACAACAAAAAAATCCATTCTCGCGACTGTTATCAGTACCACCATGCTATCAGGGTGTTTCTGGGACGATCCACGTGAGGTGGCAAAATACGTCAGTGAAAACATTGATAGAGATGAAGTTGTCAGCCACCTAGTAACGCTAGAAGGTTTGGCTTCTGCCACTACAGATGGCAATTCCATTACTCGTGCAGCCGGCACCAAGGGTTACGCCAACTCGGTTGAGTTCATTGTCGAAACAATGAAAGAACATGGTTACATCGTTACTACACAAGAGTTTGACTTCCGCGCTTGGGAAGAGCTAGCTGGCACGAAAGCCAACGTCGATGGCAAAGATCTCATCAGCGTACGTGAAGCTGATGAAGGTGTTGAAGCAGACTTTGCCGTCATGTCTTACTCAGGTAATTCCAACGGTCAGGTTAGTGGCGAGCTCGCGTTCGTTACACCAGATTTCCGTTTTGATGCTCCCGATTACGACAGCACTGATGGCTGTGAAGCGTCTGACTTTACGGGCAAAGACGTAGCAGGCAAGATTGCCGTTATCCAACGTGGTGGCTGTGCATTTGATGCAAAAGTTGTCAACGCAGAGAACGCAGGAGCGAAAGCGGTTATCGTCTTCAACCAAGGCAACGATGAAGGCAGAAAGTCTGTCGTTAACGGTACGCTAGGCAGTGATACGAAAGCAACCATCGCCGCTTTAGGCGCGCGCTTCGATCTTGGTCAAGAGTGGTACAACAAAGCACAATCTGAAACGGTATTGGCAAATCTTACGGTCAATGTGAAAGATGAAGACGTCGTAACGCAAAACATTCTTGCTGAAACCCCTCGCGGTAACGACGATCAAGTCGTCATGCTTGGTGCTCACCTAGATTCTGTTCCAGAAGGTCCAGGTATCAACGATAACGGCACAGGTACGGCTGGCCTACTTGAATACGCGGTGACCCTATCTGAGCTTGAAGTACCAGTGAAGAATAAAGTACGCTTCGCATGGTGGGCGGCTGAAGAAGCAGGTCTAGTGGGTTCTGAGTACTACACCAATGACTTGTTCCAACCAATCTACAATGACGCACAGGCTCAAATTCTTGAAGAACTTGGTTTGAAAGATCCAAGTGAGCTAACGCCTGAGCAAGTAGAACTGGTTGAAGCTCGTTACACTGAGCTCAATAAAGTGAAGCTGTACCTGAACTTCGACATGATTGGTTCACCGAACTACATCTATGGTGTGATGGACGGCGACTTGTCAGATACTAAAGACAGCCCAGATAACGCTTACACTGGCGATTTCAAACCGCCATACGGCACATCTGACATCGAGTCTATCTTCCAGGAATTCTTTACTGATAAAGAAGAAGCGACCATTCCTCAAGCTCTATCGAAACGTTCTGACTACGCAGGTTTCGCTGACTGGGGTGTTGCATTTGGTGGCCTGTTCACTGGTGCAGAGAAAGTGAAAACAGCTGAAGAAGTTGAGAAATTCGGCGGTGACATCGACGTGTCTTACGATAAGTGTTACCACCAGGCGTGTGATGACGTGAATAACGTTAACCAGAACGCGCTTTACACCAATACTCAGTCACTTGCTTACGTAACAACTTACTACGCAATGAGCAAACAGTTGTTCCCAGAGCAGCCGGCAGAACCAGAAGTGAAAGCACAACGTGCCTTCTCTACTGCTGAAGCGCCAAAAGAGAAACTACGCATTGGCGAAAGACTCAAAGCGGCAGATAGCGTCTCTGACCACGATCACTTCCACGGTGACTTTGATCAAGACCTGAAATAATCACCTTTCGTAATACAAACGCCGTGCCTCGCTCGGCGTTTTTCGTTCTATCTCACGTTTTCATCACTGAGCGTCTTTCTACGCCCCACACTCTCGCCAAAAGGAGGAGTCAAACCCCATCAACTTCCACTAGCCTTAAATCAACCTCAATAAGAATGGTTAGATTGTTGAATGAAGAAGTACAATATTTATCAGGTCTTTACCCGTCTGTTTGGCAACACGAATACCATCAATCAGCCATGGGGCAACATAGATACCAATGGGGTTGGCAAGTTCAGTCACTTTACAGAAAAGGCTTTAAATGAAATTCGTGATTTGGGCATCACACACATCTGGTTTACTGGCGTACCACACCATGCCCTAGTCAATGATTACGTGCATGTAGGAATCGACAATGACCACCCTTCTGTTGTCAAAGGCCGCGCAGGCTCTCCTTACGCGGTAAAGGATTACTACTCGGTCAACCCAGATCTAGCTGATGACCCCAGTCGACGAAATCAGGAATTCGACGATTTAATCAGTCGCACCCACAATGCTGGCCTCAAAGTGATCATCGACATCGTACCTAATCATGTGGCTCGGGTTTATAAAGGGTTAAACAACCCTTCGGGTGTGGAAGATTTTGGGGCTCACGACGACACCAATGTCTGTTATCACAAGGACAACAACTTTTACTATATTCCAGATGCTCCTTTTGAACTGCCAAGCGAATTATCGCCTGAAAAGATCCTTGGAGAAGAAGCACATCCTCACTTGGAGACGCCCTATCAGGAGTTTCCGGCGAAATGGACAGGCAATGGCTCAAGGAAAGCTCAACCGTCCATTGATGATTGGTACGAGACAGTAAAAATCAATTATGGTGTTCGCCCTGACGGCAGCAAAGACTTTCCTATCTTGCCAGAAGAGTACCGCTTTAAGCCTCATTCGGAGCACCATCAATTCTGGCAGGATAAATCCGTTCCGGATGCGTGGAAAAAGTTTCGGGATATCGCACTTTACTGGCTTAAAAAAGGCGTAGATGGCTTTCGTTACGATATGGCCGAAATGGTGCCTGTCGAGTTCTGGAGCTACCTCAACTCTTCGATAAAAATGGCTAATCAAGAAGCCTTTCTGATGGCTGAGGTCTATCAGCCGGAACTTTATCGAGACTATATCCAGCTCGGAAAAATGGATTACCTCTACGACAAGGTTGATCTCTATGACCAGTTGAAATCAATTATACAAGGTTACGGTTCTACGCGAGAGATTGGCCGCATTGAGTATCAGCTACGCGATATTGATCACCATATGCTGCACTTTCTCGACAACCATGATGAACAGAGACTTGCTTCGCCTGAGTTTGCGGGGTGTGCTCAGAAAGGCAAGCCCGCCATGCTGGTGTCTACATGCCTATCAAGCTCTCCTAGCATGATCTATTTTGGTCAGGAAGTCGGTGAGCCTGGGGCGGAGTTCGGTGGATTTGGTACACCTAGCCGCACGTCGATATTCGACTATGTCGGCGTCCCTCACCATCAGCGTTGGATGAACCATGGCGCTTTTGACGGAGGCCAACTGAGTCAGGATGAAAAAGCGCTGAGAGCCTTCTACCAAAAACTGCTTAACCTGACGTTAAAAAGCCCTGCACTATTGGGAGACTACCACGATCTTTATGCAGTGAACTTTGACAGTTTCGGCGAAATGCAAGATCAGTTGTTCGCTTTCGCCAGATCCAGTGAAGAACAAAAGCTGATTGTGGTTGCCAATTTCAGCGCACAACATGGTAAACAAGTCGAACTGAATCTCCCTTACTCGCTCATTACTGACTGGCAGCTGCTTCCCGGACAATATCGTTGGATAGATAGGATGAGTGACTCGGAGCACACCCTGAATGTGTCTCAAACGTCCGCCTCTATTTCTATGTTGCTTTCCCCACTGGCAAGCCTGTTTCTAGAGCTTGTCGTCCCTGATTCGGAACAAAAGTTATGACACATCCATTTATCTTTCATGGCCAAAGTAAAGACTGGTTTCGTGTTACCAATGACACGCTAACCCTCAAGCTGGCAATAGAGAAAGGCATTGAGTTGAACAAAGTATTGGTCCGTCACGAACCTGACAATGAAGAGTATCTGGTAGCAATGCAGCCCGATGGTCAAACACATCATCTTACCTTCTGGTCCGCATCAATCACTGCCAACTCAGACCAAGACCTCACTCGCTACGCGTTTAAGATTCTCATGCCCCAGCGTCAGCTTTGGTTAGATGCAAAAGGCCTCCATACACGTATGCCACCAAGAGAGACCCATTTTAAGTTCAACTCTAAGCATCAGCCTCCGGCTTGGGTCAACAAGCAGGTGTTCTATCAGATATTCCCCGACCGATTCTGTAATGGAAACTCTGACATCAGTGTTAAGACTGGCGAATACAAAGTTTCAGGAGGAACAAGAAACGTCGTTGCTAAACAATGGGGAGAGCCTGTTGATGTGAGTAACGGCAATGCTGGCTGCGAGTTCTATGGCGGTGATTTGCACGGTGTTGAGCAAAAGCTGGACTACCTTGAAACACTTGGCATCACTGCTTTATATCTTAATCCCATTTTTGCGCTCCAAGCAATCACAAGTACGATACCAGCGACTATCTGAATGTCGACCCACACCTTGGGAGCAACCAACATTTCGCCGAGCTCTGCCAACAAATCCATCAGCGCGATATGAAAATCATGTTGGATGCGGTTTTTAATCACACCTCAACAGAGCACCCATGGTTCAATCTGCAAGGTTTGCATCCCGAAGTGGGCGCCTACCAAGGAACTCACTCTGAATATCGTGATTACTACCTTTTTGAAGAAGAAAGTCAGCTCTATGAGGGGTGGAAAGGAATTAAGTCACTGCCTGTCCTCAATTTTGAAAACAGCCGCGTAAGAAATTACATTTACCTCGGTGACGATGCTGTCATCAAACACTGGCTAAAACCGCCCTATTCTATTGATGGTTGGCGATTCGACGTAATCCATATGCTCGGTGAAGGGCAAGGTGCTAAGAATAACCAGCACTATGTCAAAGCGTTTCGCCAAGCGGCTAAATCCGTCAATCCTGATTGCTATGTTCTTGGTGAACACTTCTTTGAAGCCACTCAGTGGCTACAAGGCGATCAGGAAGACGGTGCGATGAACTACTATGGTTTCGCTCACCCACTCCGTGCCCTGCTTGCCAATCTCGACATTGCCTTTGATCCAATATCAATATCCGTACCTGAGTTTCTCAATTGGTTGTCCGAAGCCAGAGCGAAAGTTCCTTGGTTGAATCAACTTAGCCAGTTAAATCAATTAGACAGCCACGATACTGCACGATTTGTGGAGTTGATTAAACACGATCCTAGGCTGTTCAGACTGGCTGCAACTTTGTTGTTTAGCTACGTTGGCACACCTTGTCTCTATTACGGTACAGAACTAGGTATGGAGGGAAGTCATGATCCAGACAACCGCCGATGTATGCCTTGGGACGAAGTAGGCCACAACACCTATTTGCCTTTTATCAAGCAACTGATTGAGATCCGTAAAACTCAACCTGCTCTACAAGAAGGTGATTTTGTGCTGTTGTACCAAAATGACACAAGCTTTGCCTATGCTCGCCAACTCGCTGGACAATGTGTGATCGCGGCTTTCAATTTAGGGAATAATGTAATGTCGCTCACCCTGCCTGTCTGGAAACTGAATATCACCAACCCAGCTTTCTTCAATGCCATGACAAAGCAAAAGGTGGCAACCAGTAACAGTAAAATCTCGATTCAGCTTGAGCCCGTCTCTTCAATTCTTATCGAAAGCGAACGCTAATACACGTCTTATAGAACTCGATTGCCCAGATATCTCTGGGCAATGCTATTTCGCTTCAAATTTAATCTTTTTAATAATCAACCTATTACCTTTCACATTTGCTATTTCTAATTTAAATTGCAAAAACAACAGTTGCAATTGCAACTGTTGTTTTGTAAATTTAAATCATCCCATACAGATAAAGCAAAGGTAATTAAGATGAAAAACTGGACTCGAACAATACATAAAGCAGCCGCCTTAAGTGGCTTTATGATGATTCTAAGCTTCTTTACTAGCACGCTTTATGTGGAACTGTTTGGCAGTTTTGCTCAGATCGCAAGCGTTAAGACATACATCTTCTACGCAATATGGTTTTTGATTCCAACCATGGCGTTGGCGGGTATTACAGGGGCGAAGATGGCACCGAAGGTCACAAGAGGGCCGATTGCAGCAAAGAAAAAACGCATGCCCTTAATTGCGTTAAATGGTTTGCTGGTTCTGACGCCGGCAGCCATCTACCTTCACTATCTCGCAGACGCAGGGCAGTTTAACAGTACGTTTTACATCGTTCAGATTATTGAACTGATTGCGGGCTTCACCAACTTGATACTAATGAGCATGAGTATCCGAGACGTTATGAAGCTGAAAAAGCCCGCGCAATTAGCCTAAGCCATTAAACGATGAATCTGCTCAATGGTATCTTGGGCAGATTCATAATCAACGGGCAGCTCGACCACACCATTGGCCGTCTCTACAAACAAAGATGGGAAACTATTCCCACCGATAGAGCGAGCGAAACCGAGCTCCTCCATAAGTTGTTGGTTTAGAGCTTCAGACTGAAAATCTTGCAAGAACTGCGCTTCATCAAGACCAATCTCCCCTGCTATCGCAATCAATACTTCACTGTCACTCGGGTTTCGTGCTTGAAGGTAATAAGCGTGCTGAATGGCGCGTAGCATCTCTTTCTCCGCTCCCTGCTTACGTGCCGCTAACACTGCTCGACAAGAAGGATAAGTTGAGCGCTTAGGGGTGTTTTTTGTCCAGAAGTCATAGTTGAACTCAGTGCCCAGATAGTTTTCGATCTTTTTCCAATATGAGGCAATTTGTTCACGCATGGCGATGGGCATAGGCTCCATAGAGTCTGGTGCCAACCCACCAACCACATACTGCACTGTCACCTCATCAGCTAACGCACTCTGGATTTTTTCCCAAGTGGGTTTATAACCCCAACACCATGAACACATAGGATCGTAAACGTAGTAGAGTTTGGCTGCTTGCATGAGTTCATCCTTATACTGAGTAGCGAATCAGGGTCTACATCACCAATTCGTCTATTTCCTTTAACCCCATAGAGGTAATTGTTACCTCTGCTTGATCGAGATCATTTTAACAAAGTGATTACATCATTTATGTTGACATAATGTTACGGAGATTAACAAGAGGGATGCCCATGGAACTGAAAAAAGACCCAAGATGTTACACTGACGTTTGTGTAGGTGGTAAATGGTTTCACCATGATCACTGTACCAGTAAAGCGTATATGCTCAAGGGCGGCGCGGATGTGAGTGTAGAATTTAACAAAATACCTGAAACAGAAGACGAACTTATTGAACTGTTAGTTCAGAGTGTTTAAACGACAAGCGCTTAGCAACCCCCATTGCTAAGCGCTTGTTTTTTATCTGTCTATTTATTGATTGCGAGGTAAGTACCAGCAGCAATCATCACGCCACCAGCCCCTTGATTCAGCTTGCGTTGAGCACTTGGAGTTTTCAACACTTTAACCAGTCGCCCTGCACCAATCGCTATCATCATTAACCCTGTCATCAGAGCAACAATGCTTAATACCGCAGCCAGTGCAATATCCTGACTATTAAGAACGGTTAAGTCCATAAACGTTGGCAGGAATGAAATATAGAATAGGATCACTTTAGGGTTTGAAGCCGAGATCAGAAAGCCCTGTACAAATCCGGCGATATGAGACGGAGCTTTTGGTGTTTGATCCTGTTGAATCGCTTCACTGGCCTGAGGCAGTGCTTTGATCATCTTATAACCGAGATAGATGAGGTAAGCCGCACCGACGTAACGAATCACCACAAACAGCGTTGCCCAGTTTTCAGCTATTGCGGCCAAACCCAAGCAGGCTAAAAGGAGATAGATAACATCGCTGGCAACCATTCCAGCAGAAAGAGAAATACAGTGTTTTGCGCCTGAAACCATAGCACGAGCAACGATGGCAAATACGCCCGGCCCAGGTGTGATGCTAAAGATCAACATAGCGATAAAGAAGGTGATCGCACTTTCAACGGTCATGGCTGTGCCTCATACATAGTGGGTTACTGAAAAGTAACATTATTGTATAAAAATACAATCGCCTTGCAGCATTCAAACCCACTATAATTTTAGCCAACTGGCATACTCAGGATCCGTATCTTTTAGATCCATGTAAATCCAGACCATGCGATCGACAAACCATGCTTTGAATGCCATTACCCAGACATTCCCCAATACGACGATACCAACATCCAAGGTATACAAACCGTATATCAGAATAGGCACACCAAGCGCAGAAAGCGTACTCAGCAGGTTACACATCCTCAGATGGTGCCCCGGTATCTTAACTTTTGATCGTTGCAAATAAATCCGCTCTCCGAAGGTTCCGATAGACGCCCAACTGTTAGTGTTTTTTGGCGCTGAGAAAACGCGAGGGTTGAGCCAGACCCAAGCAATAGAGATAAAAATCGGGAGTGTCGACCAGACGCCGATCCATTCTTTTGACCAAATCGATAATGAGAGCAGCGGCAATATCGTAAATCGAGAATAAACGCTGAGCGGACTCGCATGTCGCTGCCACGCCTCTTCATCCATTCCCATCATTTTCTCAGTCCACTTAAAGATATCCACTTTTGTTCTCCTTCCATTACCACATACTGGTAAATTTGCTTTGCATCGCTCTGCTGATGGGAATGCTGTCGTCACCAATTACCGCAACCATTTTACCGGTAAAATCCTTCTTCACTTTGTCTATCATCGAGACATTAACCACACTCGAGCGGTGTACTTGCCAAAACAACTCCGGATCCAGCTGAGCCAGCAGTTCCTTAAGCGACGTTCGCAGCACATACTCGACTTTGTTGCCCTGCTCTCGCTTGTATAGAGAGACGTATTTGTCTTCTGCTTTGAAGTAAAGCACCTCAGACAAAGCAATGAGATGGATCTCTTCACCTTTGCTTGCTCTAATCCAACTTAAGTATTTCTGCTGAGCAGGCGCGTTGAGCTGCTGAATCTGATTCAACAAAGTACCAAGCTCTGTCGCGGGTTCAGCACTGGTTAGCCGCGCTTTCAGTTTTTCAACACATTGGATAAGACGAGAATCAGAGACAGGTTTAAGCAAGTAATCCACCGCATTAGTTTCAAAGGCCTGAACTGCGTATTCGTCATACGCCGTTACAAACACAATATGAAGTTGGCAATCACGCTTAGAGAGCTTCTTCGCCAGTGACATACCATCCAGCCCGGGCATTTTTATATCCAGAAATACCACTTGAGGCTGATGTTGCTCGATCATTTCAAGGGCTTGCTCACCATTCGCAGCCTGCCCGACAATATCAAGTTCAGGCCAATACTCAGCAAGCGCCTGATTAAGATGACGGCGCAGCAACGGCTCATCGTCGGCAATGACTGCCGTAAGAAGATCAGTTTGCATCCATGTTTTCCTCAAGTTTCTCCAATGAGCGACGTTGTACAGACAACTGAGCAATCACACCACCCGATGCATTCTCTTTCAGGTTCAGTGACGCATGTTGACCAAACAAAGTAGTGAGCCGATGACGAATATTGTCCAGCCCTATACCTTGCCCAGCATGACTAGGCGTATCGCTAAAACCAATCCCATTGTCGATAACAGAAATGGTCACACTATCCTGATTTTCAGCAACCTCTACTGTTATTTTTCCACCGACAGAGCTGGGTTCAATGCCATGCTGTACTGCGTTCTCCACTAGCGGTTGAACCAACAGAGGCGGTATATTGAGGTCACCCAAACAATGGTCGGAGATTTCATAATTCAAGCGTTCTCCGAGCCGTATTTTTTGAATGGCAAGATAAGCATCCACCAGCTCCAATTCGCCTTTTAAGGTCGTATTGTACTGACGACTGCGTTGTAACGTCCCGCGTAACAGCTCAGTCAGTTTCTCCAGCATCCGCTTGGCGCTTGTCGCGTCGCTATCTATCAATACGCTAATGTTAGCCAGTGTATTAAACAAGAAGTGAGGTTCAATCTGACTTTGCAGCTGCTTCAGTTGGCTTAGTAGCAGTGCTTTCTCCTGCTCCGTTTGAATACGGCGAGCCCGTTCCAGCTCCTTTTGAGTCTGCAGCTTTTGCTCATGCGTATAGAAATACAGAAAACAAGCCGCTGAGAAAATAAACCCAAGAATGATGACCGGCTTCATCTGGCTGAAGTCGGCAAACTTGTCGTATTTGCTTAACCAATAGTAGGCATTGGTCGTACCAAACACCATTGAAGCGCCAATAGACAACATGCTCAGCTGACGCCGAGTCCAATGCTCACTCGTCCACTGCAATAAATGAGAGCTCAATACTGCGCTATATCCGTAGCCGAAACTGATAAGAATATGCTCCCAAAACGGGCTCGGCCAGATGGCATGTGTTGCGAATGCGATGATGAGGCAAAAGACTGAGGTGAACACCAAACTCTTCAATACGTCTGTTAAACGAGTAGCAAAGTCAGTCATCAAAATTTTCCTTTTAGATTTATAAAAATCATACGCTTATCTGATAGATTTGCATATACGGAGTCATGGCTTCCCGTCATAAAACGGGCTGCAAGTTCAACGTCGACCGAAGTCTGTCCCGAGTCATAAGCACTGTAGTTAATCCACTGTGTTGCAATGACACCGCCGTCTTGTGGCGATAATAAGAGATCAAAAGTAGGCTCTACATTCTCCAGCCATAAGGCATTTTTACTCCATTGCCACTGACTCCAGCTAGTAGGATTCAAACTCCAATGAAACATGACATTATGCTGCACCAGATTGATATGGTTGAGCCCCTGAGCGTACGAATGCGATAGACCAGCGGTGCTGGCACTTTCTGATAAAGCAGCCGCTCTTTCGAGTCCCTGTCGCCAATCCTCTTTGCTCCATGCCCGATTGTCATACCAATATTCGACAATGATTTGATTGCCGGCTTGGCTCGCCCAATTAAGCCCAACTAAACCTTGAAAGCCACTACTTTTGTTAGCCAGAATCACTGGTGAGTAGAGGCCTTGCTGCTCAAACCCTAGGTAGTCTCTCTGGTACACAAAAGAAGCGTGGTATGCCCATGACGCATCATAAACAGACACCATAGAGCCGCCAATTAAGCCTTGTCTTACATCGTCATAGTAAGCAATGGCCTGCCATTCTGTCTCATCTGTCAGCCAGTAGCGACGCAGACCAATGCCCTGTTGCTCAGTTCTTTGTTCGAGCTCGCTAGACTCTTGCTTTGTCCAGCTGGAATCGCTGTAAAGCAAACTCCACTCTCCCGAAAGATCAAAATATGACGCCATTGCGACACCTGCGCCCTCCTCTACCTGAATTCCCACTGGGTTACGCCGATAAGGTTTGAACAAGTCTAAGGGGCGATATCCATACCCTACTCCCCAGTCGAGGCGGATTTTACCCAGCGTCATATCAAGCGGTAGTACGCCTGTCTCCCAGACGCCTTGCCAAAAAAGCTCCTGAACAATCAACTCATTATCAGCTGAGTCGGATGAGTTGCTCAACGCGAGTTGACTACTTTGCGCCGCAAACAAGCCACTCCAGCTTTGCCACTCGGCTTGCACACGAAGCAACGCGTCTAGCTGCTCAGTGTGCGACGCCGTATGTGGTTCAAACCAGACGGATTCTCTGTGCTGATTCTGGCTACCACTGACCGTCCAGTCCCAATTGAAACTTGGCTGAGCAAGGCCGCTACCTGAAACCGTTGCCGCCAACGCGAAAATCAAACGGTAATTCACGTTACAGCTCCGACAGTGCGTTACGCGTCAAAAATGCTGGAATATAGTATTTATCTTCAAGTTGATGAGTCGTCACTTGCTGATATTCAATCACCGTTTTTTTCGCTGGCTGAATCTTGTCAATCAAGGTCATGCTCACGACTCTTGACTGGCCATCGCGCTCACCCTGCTCAAACAATGCCTGCTTAGCCAGCTTGCCAGACTTTAAGTACAAGTCGGCTTTGATCGGGAAATCGCTCTCCGATTCCAACCATAACTCGATGCGATCGTAACTCGCACCTTGAGTTACAGACTGCAGAGAAAGCTGGTTTGACAACACTGCACGCTCATTGATGGTCAAGGTTTCCTGAGCCGTCAGCGTCGCTCGGTAATCCTGACTCCAAGTGAGAGTAGATACATCGCCAACGGAGGCTTCACCGAGTAATTTTTGCATCGGTGTTATACGTATTGGGCGACGACTTTTAGGCATCACTAGCCAATAGTTATCTCCCAACATCAGCATCTTTTGCCCCGCTTCAACCGGTGACTTAAACACAACTAAAGACTTGCGTTCAGGGCGTGTATAAACATTGTATTGGCGTGTTTTATTCAGCTCTCCGTTTTTATACAAGGTAACGAGAGAAACCACTTTGGCGTACGCCGTATCAAGGCGATAGGCATCTGCGTTTTTGACCATGGTGGCCGTGTCATTAGCAAACACACCAACACTCAACAGACTCAATCCGATGACGATAGAAAGTGATTTAAACATAGGTCAATGCCTCCGTTATCGGCTTATTGACACCCTTTCGGGCGGAAAGAAACGCAGCGAAAATACAAATCGCCATGACACCCAATGCGCTGTAACTCAGTAGTTCAGGTGAAAAATAGATATTGAGTGGATAACCGTCGGTTCGACCCGGTGGTGGTGGCATTTGCACATCCACCACCATCAGGACAATACTGGTGACGACTGTTAGAAGCCCACCCAAGAGTGTGCCAATGCCAGCCAACAATGCGGCTTCGCGCACAAAGCCCGCCACGATTTCCGCAGGATATGTGCCTAACGCGGACAAGGTTCCGATTTCTCGCGTTCTTTCCGTCACCGACATCGTCATGGTGTTAAACAGGGCAACGAACACCACCAGCGACATCACCGCCCCCATAATGCCGAAGATTCGATCGTATAAATCTTTCACTTTGGTGTAGAAAAAGGCTCTTTGCTGCCACGGCGTGACTTCCAGTGCTTGGCTATGTAGCAAAGAAGCGAGTTGTTCTTCCAGCCAACTCTGAAGCTTCAATGTGTTTTGTGTTTCGTAGAGGAAGACCGACAAAGTACTCACTTTGTCACTCACCAATAGTTCCTGTACCGATTCAATATGCAGGTATAGCTGGCGCTTATCTAAGTCCGGTACACCCGTTGAATAGATACCATGAACTTTAAAATCGAGCGCATTCAGCGCGCCGTCGCTCGTCGTTGCAAGCACGGTGATCCAGTCACCAATTGATACGTTGAGATTACGCGCCAAATCGACGCCAAGCATCACCTCAGGCTCCGAGGGTTGATATCGCGAAGAGCGAATATCAGACAAAGTATTACCCTGACGCACGTCGAGAAACGGCCCCTTCATATCGAACTCACGTTCATTCACACCAGTACCAACAAAAATGGTCGATTTATTGCCATTTGAGACCAGCCCTGTGAACTCAATCCTAGGCTGAATGCCTCGTATATCCGGATTCGATATCAGTTGCTTGTAGATCACGGCGCTATCTTCCAGACCATTCGCCAATGGCATGTCTTCATCTTTCTCGAAAAATCCGGGAATGCTTATTGTCAGATGGCCCGTATCCCGCGCTGTTGACTCTTGGAGTGATTCATAGGTGTAAAGCCCAAACCCACCCGCTGACGTTAAAGCAAAAACGGCAATCGTGATGATAAGAGCGGACAACACACTGCGACGACGATTTCGCAGCAAATTCAGATACGCTATGCGCACTGATTGAGGAACTAACTGGCCCATTTCATCGCCTCCTTGCTTATTCTGCCATCCACCAGTGAGAGGGTGCGGTCACATTGATTCGCCATTCTTTGGTCATGAGTGGCGACAATGAAGGTTGTTCCCAATTCTTGCCCGAGGGTTTTCATCAGTTCAATCACACGCTGCGCGGTATGGCTATCCAGACTGGCGGTTGGCTCATCGGCAATAACAAGTTTGGGTTGATGAACCAGCGCCCGTGCAATGGCGACGCGCTGTTGTTGACCACCCGAGAGATGATCAGGTCGATGGTGAGCAAACTCTTCCAACCCCACTTTGCCAAGCATTTCCATGGCGAGCCGTTGCTGCTGTTTGGCAGGGTATCCGTTCAACATTAATGGGTACGCCACGTTTTCCCATGCACTCATTACGGGAACCAAGTTAAAGCGCTGGAATACAAAGCCCATGCTGGTCCGCCTCAATTGCGCCGATTGTTGTGCCTCTCTCGGGTATAACGAGCCGTCAAACGTAACCTGCCCTTCATACTCACTATCAAGCAAACCCAGAATATTCAGTAGCGTGCTTTTGCCTGAGCCTGACGGGCCACAAAGAGCGACCATTTCACCATTACTAATTTCGCCAGTGACGTTGCGGAGTGCCTCCACTCGCTGCTGACCGAGTTGGTACTGCTTGGCTAGATTTTGAAACTGCAACATGCTCGCTCCTTAGGCGTTATTGGCCATCGCTATCGCTTGTAACGTCATCGGGTGCTGGGCATTGAGCGTTGACATTTCCTGTGCCCATTTTTGTGCCTGTAAGCTGTCTTCTGCGCGAATGGCCGCCTGAATGGCGTAGATGTAAACCCAGGCAATCGCATCAAAGGACTGAGACCTAAAAGCCTGCTCAGAGAGAAGCCCCGAATACAGCTCATAACCACGTTCGAAATGATTAAACATATCGGGCAATGATGTATAAGTCGTCGCCGCAACGGCTCTTGCCAATAGTGACTCTGGTAGCCCCTGACGAATCTCTTGCAGTGGAACAGGCGTTGTATCATCCGATAGCATATCCAACCCTTTGGCAATCGTACCGAGCCCTTGCTCGACGTATTTCATCTTGTTCCAAGGAAGAAAAGCATCGCGTCCCATCAAGGTTTGTGTGCTACCGAGATAGACCAATGTCAGAGCATCACCGCATTGTCTTTCGATCTGACCTTGCAGCTGCTCATAGACGGATTCAACCAGATCTTCATCGCCTTGAGCGGCGTGATTGTATTGTTCTATTAACTTGTCGCTTGGCGCTGCGACCGCTTGAGCGCTAACCAGTAAACACAGGCCTAATTGATGCGTCAGTTTCATTTTGTCGTTCCTTCTTCTTAGCTGATGTTCAAAGGTTAATCAGCGATGAGCAAGGCTGCTTGGGTATGCGACGAACGGTGGTTGGAAGACGTGAATGGTAAAAATAGAGCGTGAATGGTGAGAATTTGTTCAGCCTCTGCGGCTTATCTGGAAATCAACGGCTATGATCGTTAAAGTAGCGCCATGATTAGTTATCGCATTGAAATTCAATGTGACGAGAGAGAAGAAATTATGTTTAGCGATGATCGCATCATTGATAATCTGGAAGAGCTTGAAGCTTTTCTCCTCGCTGTAGAAAGCGGCAGTTTTGGTTTGGAAGGCGTTGCGGGTATCGCACTTGCGACAAACAACGCTGATGGCCGCCACTTTGTGGCAGTGCTGGATGATAATCACCAACTGCTGCTAGCTCGCTGGGTTACCGACGAAATCTTCAAGACAGGTCAGGATTTAGTCCGCAACGGACCGAAGAGAAGCCATTAAAATAGCCCGCAATTGCGGGCTATTTTAATTCAGGTGTGTAAGCAGTTAACTCAGGCCGCCAAAGCAAAGGTATTTCACATCCATATACTCATCAATACCTTGCTTGGCCCCTTCGCGGCCAATACCGGATTGTTTAACGCCACCAAAAGGCGCGACTTCTGATGAGATAATCCCATCATTAATCCCAACCATTCCGTATTCAAGCGCTTCAGCCACCTTCCAGATACGACGAATGTTATCACTGTAGAAATAAGCGGCCAGACCATAGATAGTGTCGTTGGCCATCTCAATCAACTCTTCGTCGCTCTCGAACGCCAGGACTGGCGCCACAGGGCCAAAAATCTCTTTGGAGACAATATCCATTTCTTGAGTCACGTTCTTCAGGATAACCGGAGCAATAAACTGTCCAGATTGAGGCACTATAGGTGAAACAGGCTGCGCTCCTTGTTCAATCGCCCCATCAATCAAACGCTCGATACCCTCTTTGGCGACTTGGCTAATGACAGGCCCAATATTGACGCCTTCTTCCAAGCCGTTACCAAGCTTGAGCTGTTTTACCGCTTCATCAAATTTAGCCACAAATTCATCGTATACATTGCGATGAACGTAGAAGCGATTGGCACACACGCACGTCTGGCCTGCATTGCGGAACTTAGAAGCCACGGCTCCTGCAACAGCAGCGTCTATATCTGCATCATCAAATACGATGAACGGGGCATTACCGCCCAACTCCATTGAAGTGCGCTTAATATCGTGGGCACTCTGCTGCATCAAGAGACTACCGACGCGAGTTGAACCAGTAAAAGACAGTTTGCGAATCAATGGATGCGAGGTAAACAGCGTTCCAACTTCTGGTGCACTCTCCCCTACAACCACTTGCAAAACATCGCGAGGAATACCCGCCTGATAGGCCAGTTCTACTACCGCAAACGCAGACAGCGGTGTCAGTTCAGCGGGTTTCACCACAAAGCTACAACCTGCTGCAAGCGCGGGAGCGGCTTTGCGAGTAATCATCGCTATCGGAAAGTTCCACGGCGTAATCGCGCTCGCGACACCCACTGGCTGCTTAATAGTCACCATACGCTTGTCCGGCGTTGGCGCTGGAATGGTTTCACCATAAGTGCGTTTTGCTTCTTCAGCAAACCACTCAACAAAGCTCGCACCATAGAGTACTTCACCTTTCGCTTCCGCTAGTGGCTTGCCTTGCTCTAGAGTCATTAAACGACTGAGGTCATCTTGGTTTTCAACCAGTAATCGAAACCAACCTTGGAGGATGACAGCTCGCTGCTTGCCTGTTAGCTTGGCCCACTCTTTCTGAGCATTATGAGCCCGAACAATTCCCTGTTCGATTTCCTCTTGAGTGGAAACCGGTGCATAACCCAGTAGCTCTTGCGTCGCGGGGTTGTAAACCGCGACACTTCTGTCCTGATCCGACACCATAAAAGACACTAAACTCTGATTACCTATTTGCTGCATTGTGATTACCTTGTTCTTCGCCTATTGAGGGTTGGGCTGTGAATACTGGTGAATTTCTGACGATGAAAAACTGCTCACACTAGGAAATAAAGCCCATGGTTTGTGTGCCTCTAGAATTACATACGTTTGAGGAGTTTAACAACACTATCTAGGTCTTCAATGTTCAAAGCGAAACAGAGTTGAGGTCGATGACCCAGTTCACTAATTGGTCTGCGTTTTTATCAAACCAAAGCAAAGAGCTTACTTTGGGACTTTTGCTGTAAAGCGATGTTTAATTTTCTTCAGTAAACAGAATCCAACGGCCCCGATCATAATCAGCCCTTCTTAGGCCTGATTAAATGCGAATAAACAATATGTCAGGCGCGTAATAAATGAGGTTGGATGGACCTACTATATTTCCGAATTAGCTCGCAAACATAAATAGTCGGATCACTTTATCTCAGAAGTAAGAGCACTTTAACCAAACGCATTACCGACTGTTAATCATAAGCAATGAGTTTGCAAAGCCAGTACGATTGAGCTTTGTTTATGTAGACGGGTTAAGTGAACTTTTATTGAACAAAGTGACTGACCTTAAAACTGAACAATTTTACAAGTAGCGATGGAATATTCGTGGATATTCAGCCGAAGATGTTACAGAAATGGAAGCCGAAGGAGCTTGCCCAGACTATATCTTGCTCGCATTTATGAGCGAAGGTCGGGAAAGTTGTCACGGCCAACTTGAAGATTAGAGGAAAGCAGAAGTAGGAGTAAAAATATGTCCAAACACTCATTACTGTTCAAAGAGCAACTACTAACCACATCAACTAAAGGTACAGAGTGTAGAGTAAATATACCTCGCGTGTGGGATGAAGTCCGCCTAGAAACCATCACTGGTGAGGAATTGCTAGCATCAGTCACTATGTCTGATGAGAAAAATAGCATATTGAATTGCTGTGTGCTTGGGTCTAAACCAGCTTACATTCCTGATAGCTTGGACAATATTTCTTTTGGAAAGGTTCGGTTCATTTATTCTCAAGGTAAAGGGCTCAACCCCGAAACCAAACGTACTGTGTCAGAACTTGATCAGCTCATAGAAGTGATCGGGGCCTTACTTAATGACACATCATTTAAAAACTCCTCCGTTGAAGAAATGTTAAGCGTTGTTCGTGTGGTGTGTAATGGCTGCAACTCATCACTGGAGTATGTCGCCCCTAATGTGGAACACACTTTAGACTTAAGCTCTGAATATCTACTTAAGCTGTTGCAGGAATTCATCGACGGTCATCAAGAAGAAGATATAGTGAAGTAACAAAAAGGAAGTCTCCTTATGATTGAGGTCTTTATTACTTTAGTAGCGTACATCGCAGGGATGTTTACTCACTGGCTTAAGTGGAAGTTTGACGAAAAACGAATAGTCAGAAGGGAGCAGAGGGAGTTGATCGACAAGTGGAACAAAGAAATAGAGAAGTTCGATTTCATGCCTGAAAATGTTCCTAAAATAACGGGGCTTTCATGGTACACAAGCTTAAGGCCTTACCTGTCACCAAAGCTCATTAAACGTTTAGAAACTAATACTATAGATATACATATAGGTTCGACCAAAAACTCACCAAATCCACTAAAGGTTGATATGCTGAATGAGGTTGCTGAATTACAGAAGCACCTTTGGGGAAAATAGATAGGATACATCAGTATGGAAACAAAGCATGGTTACGCGAGCGAAGGGATTGCCAGGAAGCTGGGCTTCCAATTTTAATCTAAGTTAAAGTGGGCCTTCCTCGCGGATTATGGGCCCGTCATATTGCTTATTCGTATTTAATCTGGGCCAAAGAATGTCCGACCACGGGATTATATTCTCAGTCCACTACAACTACTGGTATGAGACGAAAAGAGTCAGCCTAACGGTCTGACTCTTTTGAATAGAAACAGGATTTATCTTGGTAGAGGTTAAGGGTGCTGCGGTAGGTTACATTCGCCGATTACTTGGGCTGATGACCACTCTTCTTCGCAAACTTTTGCATCGCCTCGGCAAAGGTTGTTGTTTTACCTTTCGCTTGAACCTGTACTACTTTGTAGCCCATCTTTTCTAACGCTTGGCGCTCTGCCAAAACGGCTTTATCATCTTGCTGGCTGCCTTCAGCAGGTTGATGAATGTAACACCCCTCAAGTTGGCCATCTTCGACCAGTTGGTGGTGTCTCAATGCTTCGATATCAAAATTCATAGTCAGTCTTTTGTCTAATTTCTAGGGTTACATTCGCTTTAAAGGCTTAACGACGCTATCTAATCCTTCGATTTTTAGCGCAAGGCATAGCTTGAGGAGGTCGCCGAGCTCCCCATTAGGAAAGCCCTTCTTATCAAACCACAGTAGATATTCTTCGGGGAGATCGATCAAAACGCGTCCAGCATATTTGCCAAACGGCATCTGGACGCGTGCTAACTTAATGAGATTTTCTTTTTCCAGCATGATTTTACTATTCAGGATGAACTCTATGCCTAGAGTACCACTGAAATTTAATGCCAGACAGAGGCGACGCTACCGTAGTCTCACATTACGCTTGATTCACGGTGTGCGCGTATTCGACCACAATTTGATTGCCTTCGATGTAAGCGTTCTGGATTTCCCCGTCAACACTCATACGGCTTTGAAGATAAACCACCTTAGGGCCCATATCATTAGCTTGCTTAAGTGAAGGAAAGACCAGTTTCGCATCGAGATGAAGTAATCGGCAAAAGTGGCTAATGAACGACATCGTCAAAGGCTCTTCTCCGCGTAAGAGTTGCGAGAAGCTTAGCTGACTGATCCCTAACTTTTTCGCAAACTCCATTTGCGTGAGACGCATTTTAGACTTTTGAGACATCCACGTATTGTATAACGCCTCTCTATCCTTCTCAGTAAATTCCATGGGTGAATCCTTGTATCGCTTAGTGCGATGGATTCTGCGCCTTTTCATTCACAGAGATGTCAGCAATGAGTTAACGTTAGTTAAGAGTTTGGTTTGCTCGCTAACGGCAGTCTCTAATGCGGTGCAATGATGACATACAAATCCATTTACTATATGTAACATTTCGACGGCTCATATCTTCCAAATAAATGACTATTAATAAATCAAACAATAGTTTTATAAACTCACTTGCAACCGTTATTTTTATTCGGGATATCCTTTCCAAAAACAGGGATAAATGATGAATATAACTCTCCTTCCGCTAGATTCTCACTTAATTAGCAAAATAAAATAACAGCAGAATCATCTGATAACTTTTATTAAGCACTTATTATGTTGGCTTGATTCTGTCTAGTGTGAATATGAAAGGGAAGGTATGAACATGAGCGGAGTAAGTCATGACAGAGTCACCAAAACGTTTCATTGGTTTATGGCAATCATCATTGTGTACACAACGATGGCAGGATATGGGATGCACCTTACAACCCAGGATTCTCCTATGTTTCACTTCTTGTCGACATTAAACATGTCGCTTGCCACAGTTGCTGCTCCCGTGTTTTTGGCACGTTGGGTGTGGAAGTATTTTAGGCCAAGCCTAGAGGTTGACGACAACATTGCTCATTGGCAAAAGAGTATTGCTAAACTCATTCATTCGCTGATGTATTTCATGATGTCTTGGGTATTTATTTCCGGATTTCTGATGCTACAAAGCCCGTATTATTTTTTCTGGATAGTAGAAATTAGCAATCTAATTCAAGAAGTAGAAATAAGTTCGTTTTTCTTTCAAGTTCACCGTTTATCTTGCCTGGTGCTTGCTTCACTGGTGATACTTCATATTCTCGCAGTGGCTCACCATCATCTTATTAGGAAACACAATGTCCTTAAATTGATGCTTTAGAGTACAGACAAAAGCGGATGCACAAGGCATCCGCTTATCTGTTAGAACCAGCTAGAAATCAGACGTTTGAACCAATCGATCAGCTGTTTGAAAAGACTGCCTTCATCGATATCAGCCTGAGCGATTAGATCTGCCGTCGCGACCTCGTCACCTTCCACGCTGTATATGATGGTGCCGACTTTTTCTCCCTCAGTGATAGGAGCCACCAATTCGCGGTCAAATTCGACTTCAGCCGTCAATTTGGCCGCATTACCTTTTGGTAGTGTCATGTAGATATCTTCATTGACACCCACACTTAACTGATCCTGCTCACCCATCCAGACTTTTGCTTCAGTCACAGTATCGCCAGCTTTGGTAGGTGACACCGTTTCGAAGAATCGGAAACCATAGCTAAGTAACTGCTTACTTTCAGATTCTCGACTCTTAGTGCTGCTTGCACCCATCACCACGGCGATCAAACGCATGTCCCCACTGGTTGCGGATGTGGTCAAGCTGTACCCTGCTCCGCTGGTGTAACCTGTCTTCATACCATCAACGTTCATGCTGCGATCTCGTAGCAAACCATTTCGGTTGTACTGAGTAATGCCGTTGTAGGTATAAGACGTCTCGCTATAGAGAGGATAGATATCAGGCAAATCACGAATAATGGCTTGGCCCAGTTTCGCAATATCCATAGGGGTTGAATAAAGGCCATTGCTATCCAAGCCGTGTGGATTGGTATAGGCGGTGTTTTCTAGGCCGAGCTTTTCAGCCCAGGAGTTCATTAAGTTAACAAAGGCCCCTTCGCTGCCAGCAACGTATTCTGCAATCGCGACACTCGCATCGTTACCTGATTGCACGATAAGACCACGATAAAGATCCATCAGAGGTACCGTAGTGCCGACTTCGATAAACATCTTTGACGAATCAGGGAAGTTCTTTGCCCAAGCGTTTTTGCTGATCACAACCTGATCATCCAAAGTAATGTTGCCCGCTTTAACTTCCTGCCCTGCCACATAAGCCGTCATCAGTTTGGTTAAACTGGCCGGATTAAGCTTGGTGTTCGCATTCTTTTCAACCAACACTTGGCCAGTGTTGTAGTCAATCAAGACATAGCCTTTTGCCCCTAATGTCGGAGGCTCAGGGATAATAGTAGGTGCCGCAATGGCATTGAATGTCGCAGCGATAGAGGAGAAAAGTGCTGCTTTTAGGAGAAACGTTTTTTTCATGGGACGTTACCAACTCTAGTCACAATCGGAGTTTTTATGATTAGTTCGAGTATAAACAAACAACAATGATATTTATTCGCTTTGTAATCAATCGTTACGCTTATTGGAAAGTTTTATTAAATAATGAGAGTTCGACTCCATATATGGGTAGATTAGTACAAAAAAGCCAGTGTTCATAACACTGGCTTTATCAATCTTGATTCTCTGAGCGACTAAGCTTGAGCTTCCTGAACCTTCTTCGGTTTTGGCGTAATGCTGTCTCGGTAGCTAAACCACAAGTAAGTCACCACCAAAGAGAAGAATAGGTATGACAGTGCGAATACTAATGGAGAAGTAATCAGCTCTTCCGACATACTCCAACTCACTCCTATCACGGTGATAGTCAGCTTAGATAGCATGCCACAAATCAGAAGCAACAAAGCTAGCTGAGGAAAACGAGTCGTTCGGAATGCAAACCAGTAGCAGCTGCCAACGGCCAATGCAGAAATCGAAAGACCTAACATGAAAGAATGAAGGTGTTCAGCGGATAGCACACCTGCTGAGATTGACGCCATTATTATCAGAAATAGTTTCATCATTGCCTCGCTTTTTAAACTTGGAAAAAGCTTCCTTTCATTTTTGCAAACTCATTTTGCACATATTTTCGCCATTTCCCTCCGAAATTCAACCCCTAAATTGGTACATTTTTTGTCCGTCAAATACCCCTGTAACATATGTAAAGTAATGGTTAAAAAAACAATAGGTAAGGTTCCTTACAACTCAAGCTCAAAACCCATTAAACCCGCCAAAAGTGAAATATACAGTTACATTTAAGTAACAACATTTACATCTATAATCGTTGGCAATTTTGTGATCTGATGCATTTTAAACCAGACATTTCGAGCCCAAATACGTTGTTACAATCTAAGTTTTCACTTTTAAGCATCCCTATCATTGGGAATATCAAAAAGAGTGTGACTCTAGCCACTGTTCAGTAGATTTGCGCTCGAATAGAACATATGGCTTTGTTACCTTTGCGCGCATTCGATATTTCGTACTACATACCATGCCTTCAGAGTACAGAATCAAAAAGATCGTTGAGATCGGTGACACCTTGCATCGTAGTGGCTGCGCGCCCTACAAATTAGAAAAATACACTCAGTTTTATGCTCGAAAACATGGCGTCGATGTCATGATTCAAGCGACTCCAACAACCGTTAACTATCAGTTTCCTGACGACAACAATGCCGTGGTTATGAAGCGCCATCAGCCCGCTTCGATTAACCTCAGCTTACTGGCGAATACCATTATTCGAATTAACCAACCTAGTAAGGAGCCCGTTCCAGAACCTGTAGGCTACCCTAAATGGGTCACTGCACTTGCGAATATGGGCATTCCACCTGCGTACCTTATGTTGGTTGGTAGTACGCTAGAGGCTGTCTATATTTCGATCTTTCTCGGTTTTCTCGCATGGGGCGCTCAACAAATCTGTAAAGCGAGGCGCTCCATCGCCGTAGAGTTTGTCGCTGCACTGGTCACCGGCATTCTGGTTGCCTTTTTCGCCAGTACCAGCGCCGATCTACCAGTCTGGGCGCTGTGTATCGCCGCTATCGTCTTATTTGTTCCCGGCTTATCGATAGCTAACTCGCTCGAATGTCTAGCGTTTAACGATTTGGTTTCAGGGACCAGCCTGCTGGGTCAAAGCTTTCTCACCCTGATTAAACTGTTTGTCGGCATTATGATGGGTTTGAACATCGGAGAAGCAATCTGGGGGCAGCCGGATATCACTTCTTACGTCAACGAGATACCCACTTGGCTCCACATCTCAGGGCTGTTTCTAATATCCGTATCTCTTGGTGTGATATTCAATGCCAGACCTAAAGACATTTTGCTCGGTTTGCCTGTAGCGGTACTGGGCATGTGGGGACCGTTTTACCTAGGTTTCGAAAGTGGTTGGGTTGTGGGAACTTGGATTACCACCGTGCTGATCACGCTCTACGGCACTTGGGTGGCGAAGAAGATGGATCTCACAGGGTCTATCTATATCGTCCAGGGCATCATCATCTTGGTACCAGGTAGTCGAGTTTTGGTCAGTGCTGGGCAATCTGTATTTGAACAGTCTATCTTGCCCATTCCAAGTATTGGTCTCTCAGCACTGTTTATGTTCTCAGCGATTGTTGCTGGTCAGGTTACGGCTTATTCCATTTACTCACCGCGAATCGAGCGATAGTCGCACTCAATAGATAAAAGAAAAGAGCCCTATTCGAAAGTTGCTGTTTAAGCGGCTTTTGAATAGGGCTCTTTGCCCTTATGTTTTAGCTTACGAGAAAAACTCCCTTTACCCTTTTTCGACTTCTCTACCCGCGTTTTAAACAGTTGGCTGGTAACGATGGCTTTTAACGCATTGTCTTGTATTTCACCTCTTCCAACTTCCAAATTAGCTTGAAGAGAAGCGGCGTGCTTAAGTTTTTTTCTGGCACTCTTGCCCATAATTTTGTCCTGCTTTGATTTTACAAACGACTAGTACTTGGTGATAAATCACTCACCAAACCCATATTTGACAGAATAAATCACCATACAAACGAATGTTACACTATCTATAGCCCAATCAGTAATATTTCCGAAACTCTACCTAGCGCAAATTTCGAATGAAAAGAGCATGGTAACGAAAAAGTATCATATGAATTTTATTGACTTAGTGCCACTTAGCTTTAGACTAGACGGCAGCTAGAAAACGGTTCTTGTTTTTATTCCGCCGTTTCGTTGGATTTCTTGTATTTCTTCCGTAACGTCGTGCGCAATAGCAATCTCCTTTTCCACGCTATCGTTGCCGTCATGGCTTTTACAAGATTTATCAAGGATATACATTATGTCTAACACTGTTACTGGTACAGTTAAATGGTTCAACGAAACTAAAGGTTTCGGTTTCATCCAACAAGAAAACGGCCCTGACGTTTTCGCTCACTTCTCTGCAATCACTGGCGACGGTTTCCGTACTCTAGTTGAAGGTCAAAAAGTTGAGTTCACTGTATCTCAAGGTCAAAAAGGCCCACAAGCTGAAAACATCAAACTAGTTTAATTTTCAACTAGCTAGATAAAGTTTTACAATAGCCAGCTTCAAGCTGGCTATTTTTTTATGTGTAGTAAACGACTATGGCACTCAAACCCACTATCTATAAGTTTCGAATTTCGCTCTCGGACACAAACCGTGACGTCTACGATTCTCCGCAACTGACTATCGCGCAGCACCCATCAGAAACCATTCCGCGGATGATGGCGCGTATTCTGGCTTACTGTATTCAATATCAACCGGAACTTACATTCACTAAAGGCCTATCTTCGATTGAAGAACCGGACCTCTGGATCAAAGCACTTGATGATACGATCCTACACTGGATTGAAATTGGTGAACCTTCCCTTGATCGCATTAAGAAAGCCACTCGCTTAGCAAAGAGAGTCGACATCTTCACCTTTACCAGCAAATCTGACGTCTGGTGGGCGCAAACCAAAAACAAATCTCACCAATATGACGCTAATATTTACCGACTCAGTGCAGAAGGTATTGATGCTTTGTCCGAAGTAGTTGAACGCGGAATGGATCTGTCCATCATGATTACTGGCAGCAGCTTGTTCATTGACTGTGACAAAGGCTCATTTGAAGTTCAGATCGAGACTCTACAATCTAATGACTGATCTGGAACAGGCATTCATAGCTATTGGCGCAGAGTCGCTGGACGTCGTAAAGGAGCATCCCAAACTGTGGCAGCAGTTTTTGCAGCAACAATCAGCCTTATTTGACAAAGTAAAACAGAATAAACCCAATAGCGCCGATGAATCCCATTTACTCGGCATCATGACGAAAGCGCATATTGAGTGCCTGTCTCGTGTTGAAACCAACCGAGAAGCGGTTCAAGCCATGTGGAAAGCATTACACGATAACCTTGGTGAGCAAAATGCCAAGCGATTCGAGTATCAAGGTTATCAAATGCTAACTCTGGTAACACATGTCTGGCTCTATATTCAGGGTTATCTGAAAATGGATTTCAGCCTGGCTAATGACCACGCTGAAACAACCGCTAATCTACAAAACGACCTTTCTGGTCTAGATGTAAATGCCATCCGGACACAGTATCTCGCGAGCTACTACTTGGGAAGCGACAATTCCCCAGTAACGCAACGAAGCAACCCTATTTGGAGTTGGTTCAAACGCACCTTCGGTTGATTAAAAAGGGCTTCCCAATGGGAAGCCCTTTATCAATCTTAAAGATAGGTATGAGGTCCAAACACTTCGTAGTGAATTCGATCTCTTGTCACACCCAATCCTTCTAACTGCTTAACCACCGCTTCCATAAACGCGACCGGCCCACAAAGATAAAAGTCAGCACTGCTTAACGGTAACTCGCGTTCCACTAAAGACAGGTTCATCTGTCCTTCGAAATGAGCCTGATCGTTTAAGTACCATGTAAACTGCTGCCAACCGCGCTGTGAAATCAGCTGTTCTGTTTCACTCTTGAAGGTATGTTGATCAGCGCTATTACAAGCGTAAAGGTACGAGACGTCTTTTTTATCAGCCGCAGCCAATGTTTGCAGCATCGACTGGATTGGCGTCGCGCCAACGCCGGCAGAAATCAGAACCACTGGCGCGTCTTTTTCTTGATAGTAGAAATCACCTGCCGGTGCATATAAATGAACTGTATCGCCTTCATTTACTTCGTCATGCATGAAATTAGATACCAACCCATTGTGTTCCCCAACTTCACGTTTAACAGAAATTCGGTAGTTTTTGCCATTAGGTTTCTGAGACAGAGAGTACTGACGAATTTCATTGTGCTCGCCTGCAGACGGCTTAACTTCAACACCAACGTACTGGCCTGGGTTGTAGTCCAGCACCTCACCACCATCCTGTGGCTCAAGAACGAAACTGGTGACGTATTCTGATTCAGGTTGCTTCTGTTTAACCACAAACTGACGTGCGTTTTCCCAGCCACCAATGGCTTGCTTACGCTGAAGATACAGCTCGCCTTCACGATCAATAAACACTTTTGCCAAGAACAGATATGCCGCTGTCCATGCCTCTTCCACTTCTTTGGTAAATGCCTCTGACGCCAATTCACGTAACGTTTCAATTAGGTGATGACCAACAATCTGGTAGTGTTCAGCTTGAATGTTAAAGCTGGTGTGTTTATGAGCAATACGCTCAACCGCTGATGTCAGTGCTTCAAGGTTTTCAATATTCTTGGCGTAAGCCGCTACCGCTTCAAATAGAGCAACACTTTGACGGCCCGTTTTCTGGTGCGTCATATTGAAGATATCTTTAAGCTCTGGGTTGTGCGAAAACATTCGTTGATAAAAATGCTGTGTTAAAACCGGGCCGGCACTTTCGAGCAAAGGAATAGTACTTTTTACGACTTCGATATGTTGGTTGTTGAGCATCTTTATTTTCTCCTCATATGGGTATTATCTTTTTCCCTTCTAAGAGCACGATTGATGCCAAGTTTAAACATCTCCTAATTACTTGGATTATCGAGCATTATTCACTATCAAAAAGTCATAATGACCCAGTTGAAATATGTCGAAATGACTCTAAAATATAATAATTACACGTTATCACTGGTTACTTTTAGCTCACATCGTTCTGTGAGGAGTCACCTACCGTCATTTGGAGCCCTACCGCATCATGCAAGATATCTCTGTCTCGACTTTAATCGATATGACCATCGGCCTAGCAACAGGCCACAATGAGCACGATCGTTTCAACAAGCTGCTTGATGCTATTCGCAAAGCCATTCAATGTGACAGTGTGGCGCTGCTTTCTTTGCAAGGAGATACCTTAGTCCCCTTAGCCATTCAGGGCTTAACGCGTGATACGCTGGGTCGTCGCTTTAAGGTCGATGAACATCCTCGCTTTGACGCAATCTGTGCCTCAAAAGCCGCTGTGCGTTTCGACGCAGACTGCGAACTGCCCGATCCGTTCGATAACTTACTGCTTGATTACGATGGCGATTTGCCAATGCATGCTTGTATGGGCCTGCCCCTACTCTATGCTGACAAGCTACTTGGTATTCTGACTCTGGACAGCCTAACGCCCAATGTCTTTGACCAAATCCCTACTCGCAGTTTAGACGCTCTATCGGCGATTGTGGCATCAACTCTCAAAGTTGCTATGACCGTTAGTCAGTTAGAACAACAAGCTAAGCAGACTCAACAACGTTTCGAAGAACTCAATGAGGATGCATGGGAGCGTGAAGGGGGCGAGATCATCGGTGCCAGCGAAAAAATGACGACGCTGAAGTCCGATATCGATGTCGTGGCGCCATCCAACTTCAATATTCTGATCAATGGCGAAACTGGTGTAGGTAAAGAGCTTGTCGCTCGAAGCCTTCATCACCTATCCAATCGCCGTAAGCAGCCTCTTGTATATGTCAACTGCGCAGCCATTCCTGAAAACTTGGTAGAAAGTGAACTATTTGGTCACGTTAAAGGGGCGTTTACGGGAGCTGATAAGTCACGGCTCGGTAAATTTGCATTAGCAGACGGCGGCACTCTATTTCTTGATGAAATTGGTGAACTGCCTCTGACAGCACAAAGTAAAATTCTTCGTGCATTGCAAAACAACGAGATTCAACCCGTTGGTCAAGATAAAGTGGAGACAATTGATGTTCGTGTTTTGGCCGCGACCAATCGTGATTTGAAAGAAGAAGTCAGTGAAGGTCGTTTTCGCTCAGACCTTTATCATCGCCTTAGCGTATATCCGATCAGCGTCCCACCACTTCGCCAACGCGAAGGCGATATTGTTCTGCTGGCAGGTTACTTCCTCGAACAAGCACGACGTAAGCTTGGGATCGTCCAAATCAAGCTGGGCAAAGAGGCTCAACTCCTCTTATCGCGCTATAACTGGCCGGGCAATGTTCGTGAGTTAGAACATGTGATTAACCGAGCGGCGCTGAAAGCAAGAGCGAGAGGCAACAACGGCAAACTGATCACAGTCTCCATTGATGACATCGGTGAGCTCCATTCTCTGCCTGTTGAAGAGTCGCCAAGCAGCGTCGTTGCAACTAAACATACAGAATTCATCGATTGGACAAAAGGACTTCGTGAGTCAACAGAAGAGTACCAGCGACACATCATCACACTCGCCTTGACCGATGCCGACTTTAACTGGGCAAAGGCAGCAAGACAGCTTAAAACTGACCGAGCGAATCTGACACGGTTAGCAAAACGATTAGGTATCACAGTTACGAAGCAGCATAAGATAAGTACTAATTGACGAACAACTTGGTTACAATGCAAACACTAGTTAGTCACGATATAAAAAGTGGGTGAGACAACCCACGCTAAAGTCACCCTATTTGTTGTATTGTAAAGGAATGTTATGAAGTTTATCCGTTGGTTTTTAGGCCGCGTAATTCTATTGCTTAACTTTGTCTTTTCACCAAAAGGCGTAAAACGCTCGGCAGAGAGTCAGCAAGCCGTCAATGACAAAGCCCAGTCTATGGCTCTGTACCAGTTCGAAGCTTGCCCATTTTGCGTAAAAGTTCGTCGTGCTATGAAGCGCCAATCAGTCAATATTGAGCTGCGCGATGCCAAAACAAATCAGGCACACCGTTCTGAACTCGAAGCTGGCGGTGGCAAAATCAAAGTGCCATGCCTAAGAATCGAGAAAGAAGGCAAGGTCGAATGGATGTATGAATCCTCTGATATTGTTGCTTATTTAGAGCAGGAATTTGCCTAAAACTAACTAAAGGAAAATGCCATGAATGTAGTGACTCTGGAGATCAGCAAAATCAAAGCCATTGTCTTTGATTTAGATAACACCTTAGTCACCTCAAACTTGGACTTTCATTGGTTAAGAACACAAGTCGGCTGTCCAAAAGAAGTCGACTTGCTCACCTTCATTGACGAATTGGATTGCTCTCAATCAGCTATTCGGGCAAAACAGTTGGTACTGCAACATGAATTGGATGATGCCGATCACTCCTCTCCGATGCCCGGCTGTCACGACTTGCTTGACTTCATCACACATCATAACCTTCACACCGCTATTATTACTCGCAACTGCCAACAAGCCTCACAACGAAAAATCGAGCATAACCAACTCAATATTTCGCGTGTAATCAGTCGTGAACATTTCCCGCCTAAACCAGCACCAGATGCGCTTCTTGCACTCGCAAAAGAATGGCAATTGGGTCCGCAACAAATTCTCTACGTAGGTGACTATGTCTATGACCTACAGGCAGCAAGCAACGCGTGTATGCCGTCTTGTCTCGTGACTCATGGTAAACCAAGTACATTTACTCAACACGCCTCATTGACTGTAAATCATCTCAGCGACCTATTGGACTTGTTCTCAACTTTTTATCAACAAAAAACTGAAACTATTTCATGACTTACCAAAAAGTAACCAATGGTTAAAAGTTGATCTGTGTGCAACAATAAAGTTCTAAACCTAAGATCTGCGAACTGGAAAATGTCAAAGAATAAAGTTTTAGTGCTCTATGCCCACCCCTCTCAACGACGCTCCGAAGTTAACCAACCACTGTTTAAAGCCTGTCAGGCAGTCGAAGGGGTCACTGCGGTTGATCTGTATTACGAATACCCGACCTACAACATCAACATTGATCGTGAGCAGCAACGCTTACTCGACCACGATGTAATCGTATTTCAGTTCCCGCTTTACTGGTATTCAACACCTTCAATTTTAAAAGAGTGGCAAGACTTGGTATTGGAGTACGGCTTTGCGTATGGCCACGATGGCACTGCATTACACGGTAAAAAGTTTCTTTGTGCTCTCACTGCGGGTGGTCAAGAAGAAGCGTACCAAACAGAAGGATACAACCACTTCACCATACGTGAATTACTCCAACCTCTTGAACAAATGGCGACGCTGACAGGTATGGAATACCTTGCTCCATTTGCTCTGTTTGGTGCTCGTACCGCGAAAGAAGATGGTCGTATCAAAACACATGTTGAGGCTTGGCAAGCACTGTTATCGGCATTGGTTGAAGATAGAGTCGATTACAACAAAGCTTCAAAAGTCGAAAAGCTCTGCCACTGTTTGGATGAAATCATTGTAGGAGGTTTACAATGACCGGTTATTTCCTACAAGCATTTATCTATCTTATTGCCGCTGTCATCGCTGTTCCTATTGCAAAGCGACTTGGGCTCGGTTCTGTACTCGGTTATTTAATTGCAGGCGTCGTCATTGGACCAATCATAGGTTTAGTTGGAGAAGAAACAACGACCATTCAGCATTTTGCTGAATTTGGTGTTGTGATGATGCTGTTTTTGGTCGGCCTTGAGTTAGAACCAAAGATGCTCTGGTCAATGAGAAATCGCTTGCTTGGCTTAGGAGGATTACAAGTCGGTGGGACTACAGCGGTCATCATGGGTGTCGCTTTACTATTTGACCAACCATGGACCATTGCCCTTGCGATTGGTTTGATCTTCGCACTTTCTTCAACAGCGATTGTATTACAGACCTTTAATGAAAAGGGTCTAAACAAAACAGAGGGGGGACAAAATGCCTTCTCGGTATTGCTGTTTCAAGACATCGCCGTCATTCCTATGCTGGCGTTTATCCCACTATTGGCACTCCCCGAGTTGGTGGAACAAGCTCAGGCGGCAGTCAGCAGTGCAGCCGATCACCACGATGAACTCAGTTTAGTCGCAGGTCTACCGGGTTGGGCGTATGCCTTGGTGATTATCGGCTCTGTTATTGGCCTGGTCGTTGGAGGACATTATTTAAGTCGTCCACTGTTTCGTTTCGTCGCTAGTTCAGGGCTTCGTGAAATTTTTACCGCTACGGCGTTAATGTTAGTTGTCGGTATCGCGGCGCTGATGAGCTTGGTTGGTCTGTCCCCTGCACTCGGGACTTTCCTTGCAGGCGTGGTTCTGGCAAACAGTGAATTTCGCCACGAGCTTGAGTCCAACATCGATCCGTTTAAGGGCTTGTTATTAGGCCTATTCTTCATCACCGTCGGTGCTGGTATCAATTTTGGTATCCTGTTCGACGACTTTGCACTTATCATCGGTTTAACACTGGGCGTAATGTTACTCAAAGCAACTATTCTTTACGTGTTAGCACTGATATTCCGTATTAAAAACAGCAACAAGTGGCTGTTTACACTCAGCTTAGCCCAAGCGGGCGAATTCGGTTTCGTCTTGCTCAGTTTTACGGTGCAGAATCATGTCATTCCACAAGATATTGCTCAAACTCTGTCACTGGTGGTCGCCCTGTCGATGTTCCTGACTCCGGGTTTATTTATCCTGTTTGATAAAGTCATCTTGCCAAGGTTTGAACTTGAATCGAATGACCGCGAAGCTGATCAAATTGAAGAAAAGGGCACAGTCATCATTGCGGGCATCGGCCGCTTTGGACAAATTGTAAATCGATTACTTGTCGCTAATGGGGTTAAAACTGTGGTGCTTGATCATCAGGCTGCCCAGGTAGATGTCGTGCGACGAATCGACACCAAAGCTTACTTTGGTGATGCCACTCGGCCCGATTTACTTCACACCGCTGGTATTGAAGAAGCTTCCATGCTGGTTATAGCCATTGATAACCCAGAGACCAGCGTTGAACTGACCAAGTACGTCAAACACACGTATCCAAAGGTCAAAGTGTTGGTCCGTGCCTTCGACCGAGGCCATGGCTACCTATTACGTCAGGCTGGCGCTGACATTATCGAGTCAGAAACTTACCATTCTGCGCTTGAACTTGGAGCACAGGCCTTGAAATCTCTGGGATACCACCCATTTCATGTAGAGCAACAACGAACTGCGTATCGCCGAATTGAAGACAAGAAATCTGACATGCTTTATCAGGCTTGGGAAGATGACTCTGAAGGCGAACGATTTGATAATAACTACCGAAAACTCTTTATGCACCTCGAAGAGCAAATAAAGCTGGCGATGAATACCGATCGCTCAGACAAACATGAGGGTGGTGAGCGAGGCTGGACACCGCCACCCAAAGGTTATGCTGAAGAGTTCAAGGAAGAATAAGTTGAGACCGGGGCACTGCCTCGGTTTTTCTTTTACAGAATGATTGAATGATATGACTGCTACAAACATTGAAAACTCCCCATCTCTGGGTCAACAGCTGTTCAAAATGACATGGCCAATGCTATTTGGTGTCCTGTCTTTGATGAGCTTTCAGTTGGTCGACAGTGCTTTCATAGGCCAGCTTGGCGTACTGCCACTTGCAGCACAAGGTTTTACCTTGCCTATTCAGATGATCATCATCGGCATTCAAGTCGGATTAGGTATCGCAACAACCGCCGTAATCGCCAAGGCTATTGGGGCTAACAACACACGCTTTGCCCACCAGCTTGGCGGGTTAGTGATTGCCATAGGGACAATTGGTGTTGCGGTTATCTCTGTGTTTATTTACCTCATTCGAGTCCCGATCCTGCAGCTACTCAGTGCACCCGAAACTCTCTTTCCTGTAATTGATAGCTACTGGATTTACTGGCTGGTCAGTGCTTGGACAGGCGCTCTACTCTACTTCTTGTACAGTGTTTGCCGAGCCAATGGTAATACTATGCTGCCAGGCACAATGATGATGGTCACCAGTGTACTTAACCTGATCCTAGATCCAATTTTCATTTTTACTCTCGATCTCGGGCTAAACGGCGCTGCCATCGCGACCATTATCGCCTTTGGCATCGGTATCCTAATCGTTGCACCTAAGGTCACACGCAAACATTGGATGAGCTTTGACTGGCATGATCTCAACATCACTCAAAGTGTTAAGTCGATTGGTAATATCATGGGACCAGCGATGATCAGTCAGTTGCTACCACCTTTGTCTTCGATGTTAGCAACCAAGTTACTCGCAGGGTTTGGTACTGCTGCAGTCGCCGCTTGGGCATTGGGATCAAGGTTCGAGTTTTTTGCTATCGTCTCTGTGCTTGCTCTTACGATGTCTATGCCCCCAATGGTTGGTCGATTATTAGGGGCGAAAAACATCACTGATATACGTCGACTAGTGGTTATTGCCAGCCAATTTGTGATTGGATTTCAACTACTGATTGCCGCCTTTACATGGCTGTCTGCAGATTGGCTAGCTTCATTGATGACCAGCGAATCTCAAGTCACTGAGATTTTAATCTGGCATTTATTGATTGTCCCTGTCAGCCTCGGACCACTAGGCATCTGCATGCTAATGGTATCCATTGCCAATGCATTAGGTAAATCCTACACCGCCTTAACCATTTCAGCGTTGCGTTTATTTGCGTTCTTTTTGCCTTGCCTTTGGCTAGGTGCACATCTTGGCGGAATAGAGGGGCTATTTTGGGGCTCTATGGTTGGTAACCTATTAGCTGGTATCTGTGCATGGCTAATGTATCAAAAAGCATTGAGGCAGATTGAAGCCAATCTTGAGCGATAAAACTGATTGCCTTTCCTAACTATGCTGGTTAATCTGGTTTTTCATCACTAAGGAATATCTCTGATGCAAATTTCGTTTACTTACCTTTGGCTCCTTCTCATTGCCTGTAGCCGGTAGGTAAACCTGTGCCTGGCTACGAGAACACGTAGCCAGCCTAATTCTTCTCGTAGCCCAACTCTCAATAAAGGATACGAGATTAATGACCGAAAACACCCAGACAATTCGACCTCCTGCTTTTCGCGCCACTCAAGTTGGCCTGTTGCTGGCTCTAGCGGGTTGTCTGCTCTTCTCCATAAAACCTGTACTGATCAAGATCGCCTACCAATACGGTGGTGACGCAACTTCTATCATGGCACTGCGTGCATTCAGCTCTCTGCCGCTTTATCTGGCCATGTTGGTGTATTTGTGTCGCATACCAGACAATCGTACCAAGGCCAAGCAACATGGTCTTAAAGCCGTGGCTATCGGTATCATGGGCTACTACATCGCCAGCTATCTGGATATCGCCTCATTGGAGTTCATCTCTGCTCAATTAGAGCGACTACTGATTTTCTTGTTCCCCACTTTTGTCGTGCTCATTAGTTGGGCTCTGTATCGGCAGGTCCCAAGCCGTCGGGTCATTGTGACCACATTGCTTGGCTATATTGGTATCTCTTTGATCTTTGTCCATGACTTTAACACCCTTGGCAGCTCTGTTTTATTCGGCAGCGGTCTCGCCATCATGTCGGCCTTAGTGTTCGCCTTTTATCTTGTGTGGAGTAAGCCGCTCATCTCAAGAATGGGTAGCTCTCTGTTCACGAGCATTGGCATGGGCAGTGCCGGAGTCGCAATCATCATTCACCTGCTATTAAGTCAGGCAGAAATCTACAGTTGGAGCTCAGAGCTAATTACCATCGGCGTTACATTAGGTATTTTTTGTACGGTTGTTCCTTCCTATTTGATTGCGGCCGCGATGGCGCGCTTAACACCGACTCAATTGAGCCTAACCAGTAATATTGGCCCTGCGATCACTGCGATATCTGCAGTACTCGTATTAGGGGAAGCATTTACTGTTTGGCATGCCATGGGAATGACTTTGGTCGTATTTTCGGTTTACCTACTCAATAAACCCAAAACCGACTAGTCCGTCGTAGCTAGTGATACGACACCGCATAATAAAACAGGCTGTTTCTTCAGTTTTTTTGATGAAGTACAACAAGATAGATAGATGACGTACTACAAAGAACATCGTATGATTCAGCCTACTACATTCCTTAACACAACAATTATGGCTTCAAGACCCCACCATCCTATTCAGGGCGCGAGCTGGATGCTCACGGCTGGTTTAGCCTTTGCTTTGGTTAACAGCCTCGCTCAGGTCGCTAGTATTAATTTCGGCTTGTCTTCCACTACTGTCGCATTGATCCAATATGCGATTGCGTTGGTTGTCATTCTTCCCTACTTAAAAACATTGGGTATCAGACACTCTCTGCGTACTGAACATCTCGGAATGCACATTTTCCGGGTCTTTCTATCGGTTATCGGTATTCAATTGTGGCTCTGGGCGCTCGCTTACCCGGTACCAATTTGGCAGGGGATCGCACTGCTGATGACCTCACCACTCTTTGCAACGGTAGGCTCAGGGCTAATTCTTAAAGAGAACGTAGGTATAGCACGTTGGGGAGCAACGCTATCCGGTTTCATTGGGGCAATGATCATCCTTGAACCTTGGGCTGATGGCTTTAACTGGGCCGCTTTACTCCCAGTGGGCGCTGCATTTTTCTGGGCTTGTTATTCGCTTATGGTTAAAAAGCTATCGTCTGATGACTCTCCATCGACGATGGTGGTCTACCTACTGATCCTCATCACACCATTTAATATCTTGCTAGCAATTCCAGATTGGCAGACGCCAACTGGCGGTACGATCTGGCTGGTGCTATTTGCCGCTGGAGCACTGACAGCTTTGGCACAGTGGGCTATTGTAAAAGCGTATTCAGTCGCCGATGCTTCGTTTGTTCAGCCATTTGACCACGCGAAATTACCATTAAATGTACTGGCAGGTTGGATTGTATTTAGTTGGGTACCACCAGGCAGACTGTGGCTAGGGGCTGCTATCATCATTGCATCTGTCGCTTTTATTACTCAATGGGAATCAAAAAAATCCCGCGAATTGAAATAAATATCAGCGCGCGCCGTTCTATTAGTTAAAGGCATTTAAGGGAGAGAGCTCTATGACAGATCCAATCAAAGTAACACTATATCGCTGGGCCGGCAGTTGGGGACCGTTCAGTGTAAAAATTCCATGTGGCGAATGCACCCTGACCAAAGACATTCTCAAAGATACATTTGAGAATGAATTGGCCGATGTTCCCGTTGAATTGGAAGTGAAAGATTGGCTCTCTCATTGGTGGGAACCCTTGAAGGTTGGAGCGTGGCATGCTCCTATTCTTATGGTCGAAGGCAAAGTGGTCAGCCAAGGTGAAGCCTTGAACCGAGGTGTGTTGGTACAGTCTATTATTCAAGAGTGGACTAAACGCGATACGTTGAAAGGAAACATTGTCTACGGAAAAGCGACCTGTCCTTACTGCGTGAAAGCCAAGAAATTACTTGATGACGCTGGGATTGATTACCAATATCACGATGTCGTTAAAGATAGCGCGGCTCTGTATCGCATGATCCCAGAAGTGAAAGCCATTATCGGCGAAAAAACACCGGTAACCGTTCCCCAGATCTGGCTTGATGGTCATTACATCGGCGGCGCCGACAATCTGCAAGCTTGGCTGGCAGAAAAAGGCTTAAGCAATGTGCCCGATAATGTGGTTACCATGGACAACAACCAAAGCTCCGTTGGTTAAAAAGAAACAAAGCCCCTAAAATGGGGCTTTGTTTTTATAGAAAACGTAAACTCGACTATTTCGCGCGTTTTGGTTGTTGGTACGTTTTACCTGCGATCTGATAGGTATCTTTGCGCTTTACATCAAACATCACTTCAAAGAACCAAGCTACAAATCGAATCACGTCATCGCCTTCGTTCATCACATGCTCAACGTATTCTTGCTCTTCACCTTGATCGTTTTCTTGCATCGTCACATGGTAAATGCGTTGTTCACCGTCAACTTCTGCCAAAGCAAACTGACCAGTTAGAGACTGCGCTGCCTCAGCAACTTCTTCATTTTCATGTTGTTTCAACACTTCAAGTGCTTGCGGTAAGTTCTCTTTTGCACAAAGCGCAGTGACTAACTCTTCGAATTGTTTGTGTTCCATCGTCGACCTCTCAGATCGTCAGTTCAATCATTGAGGCGCATTGTAGCAGGGGTTTTACTCCTTTCAAGCAAACTCTTGGCGTGTCACTGGCCGAACCCGACTCGAGTAAAGCACCATTGCCATTAAGCTTGCAGATATCAAATAAAACGCACCTAATGCCATTTGGCTTTGTATCCAATTCTCCACTAAATAACCTCCAAACACCCCTGCAAGACACATCTGGATTGATCCTGTTAGAGCAGATACAGAACCAGCCTGCCGTTTATGTGGCGCAAGCAACATGCTAATTGAGAGAGGGAAAGACAACCCCTGCGCAATCGTCATCCAAGTAAAAGCCCAGATTATATTGAACAGCGTCAAGCCAGTCACCGCCAACCAAGCTCCAGCAGCCATCATGATGAAGATAGCGAGAGCCATGAGTTGTTGTGTACTCAAATAGCGATTAAGGACATTCAATGCCAGTGTACCAATCAGTAGCCCTGCGGACGGTATCACCATGACTGAGCCATATTCGGCAGCCGTTAAACCCAATTCATGCTGTAACATGAAAGGCATTACAGACAAGGAAACCATACAAGCAAGGTAAATAATCCAGTTGTAGCTCGCGCTACTCAATACTTGTTTGTTGGTGATCAATTCTCCATAGTTTTTAACCACTTCACCTACCTTGAATGATGTTCGACCGTAGTTCATGGTCTCAGGTAAGATGAAGTAACCCAGTGTAAAAATTGCGGCTAGGTAGACCAGAACAAAAATAAACACGGCTTCCCAACCCAGATAAAATGCCACCCAGCCACCGAAGACGGGCGCAATCACAGGCATGATCGAAGCCGTGACAGAAACGTAAGATAAGGCTTTGGTCAGCTCTGCACCGTCATAGCAGTCACGAAGCACACTTCTGCCTAATACAGACGCGCTGCCCGCTCCGAGGCCCTGTAGAAGACGCCCCAACACCAAAATCCACAAGTTATGAGAAAACAGCAAACAAATCACGGTTCCGATCAAGTATATCCCCTGCCCAAGTAGAAACACCGGACGACGTCCGATAGCATCCGATAATGGGCCGTAAAACAACTGCGAAGCACCAAATCCAACTAAAAACAGCGTCACAAGAAGTTGGACATCAGCTTGGTTAACCTGAAGCGTTTCACTGATCATCGGTAATGATGGCAGATAGATACTCACACCTACCTGACCCGTCGCAATTATCATCATCGCCAGCAGAATCGGCGTTTTTTTCATAGCGTCACCTCGTTTATTCTTTATGCAATAAAGTTTAAATTCGACGCTAACGAATGATAATATCCTCAATTGGAAACTAATTAGTTCCCAAAAAGAATTAATGGGAGGAAATCATGGACTGGATACAAAGTGTTCAAAGCTACATTCGTGTGGTAGACGAAGGCAGCTTCAACGGTGCAGCGAGAAAAATGAATACCACCAGCTCAGCGATCAGCAAGCGTGTCCATTGGCTGGAAGAAAGGATTGGGGTTCAACTTCTCAAGCGCACTACCCGAACCGTGACTCAAACCGAAGCTGGCGCGCTGTTCTATGAGCGAGCTAAGGTCCAACTTGATGGCTGGCAATCCATTGTCGATGAAACTCGTTCAGTAAACCAGACACCAGCGGGACTTTTAAAAATTGGTGCCACCATTGCAGTCGGATCCAAATTTCTAGTTCAATATCTCGATGATTTTCTACAAATGTATCCAGACATTCGCATCCAATTGATCACTACTACCCCTGGCCAACTGCCTGAACTTAGCCTTGATCTGTTTATCAGCCGTGAGATAGAACAGCTTAATTCACTCAGTTTTAAAGCCTCAGCACTGTTCGAGCACAAAGCGGGCTTCTACGCTTCGCCTGAATATTTGGATAAATACGGTGAACCACAATCGGTTGATGAGTTGACTGAACACAACACGCTAATATGGGGAGAACGGCCACATCGTGAAATAACACTGACGAATGGAAAGAAGATCATTTTGTCAGGAAATCTTGCAACTACTAACCCCGAAGCACTTTTTTACGCCGCTAAAAATGCCATGGGGATTTTAATTTCCAACGATGTGATGATAAAAGATGAACTAAAAGCTGGCACCTTAATACGTATCCTACCCCGAATAACTGCTGATGAAGCAACAGTTTACGCGTATTATCCTAAGCTGGACTATCAACATACTAGGACAAAACTGTTTCTCGACTACCTTAAAGAGCGTTTAGCTAAAGAACAAATGGAAGAGCATTAAGCCAAGAAATATCTCCTTCCAATTTGAATTGTTATGAGATCTGTACCATATTTTGATTGAACCAATACCAACAAATAAGTGATTTAAATCACGATAAGGTAGGGTACTCAAATGGCTAGGTTACATGAACAAATTACGTCTATTAGCTTAGATGTGGTTAATCAAACTCTTCAATTAGACGGTGCGCAGCTACTCGATCAGGTCACTTTAGTGCTCCATCAGCATTTTGAGTCTTTTTGCACCTGCGTGATAGAGATTGATAAGTTCAACTCCAATGCTCATATGTTATCTCATGCTAGCGATAGCGCTTTAAAAAAACCATTCTCCTATGCCCTGAGAGGAACTCCCAGCGCACACGTTAGCAAGTCAGATCTCGACTTTGTACTTTACCCCAAGGGTGTAGCAAAAGACTTCCCTGAAGATATCTACATTCGAGAGAATAATATTGAGGCTTATCTTGGTATTCCGCTGAGAACTCGTTCTGGTGATGTGCTTGGCATTTTGCTATCAGCCTTTAGAACCCCAATTGATCAGAGTGAAGAGTTGATTTACTACCACACTCTATTCGCTAATGTCGTAGTGCATAGCTTGAGAGCTAAGTGGCTCTCGGCACGATCAGAGAGTCTCGTCAATCAACTTAGCTATGAAGTATCGCACGACAATCTAACAGGCTTGCTCAATCGAAGCTTTTTATCCGACAAGCTCGAAAGGTTGTCGGAAACCAGTGGAGACTCATTCACTCTAGCCTATGTCGATATTGACAGCTTTAAGTCCATCAATGACTTGTACGGCAACTATATAGGTGACCAAGTTATTAAGTTTGTTGCCAAGGCGATTGAAACCTCGATTCAGGACAGACAGTTAGCCTTTAGAATTGCGGGGGACGAATTTGCCTTTATTACGTACAATAGAGACCCGCTCGAAGTGTGCCGCTTAATATTGCATAAGTTAGAGTCCGGTTATAAAGACCCTGCACACAATATCAAAGTCAATGTCAGCATAGGCATTGCGAGAAAATCAGATAATCGACTCACTGCCGATCAGCTCATCCTCAACGCCAGCTTAGCGCTGAAAGATTGCAAGCAGTCAAGAAACTCTCAAGTGCAATGTTATGACACCCACCTCAGCGCGCAATACTATCGACGTACTATGGTCATTGACGCACTACGCAACGAGCTCTCACCATCGAACCTTAACCCCAGCGAAATATATGTGCTAGCGCAACCTATAGTGCGTCGAAACCAAGAACACTGGGATTATTTTGAAATCCTCGCTAGGTGGGAAAGCAGCGCACTTGGAATGATTTCCCCATTGGAATTCATAGAAGCAGCTGAGCAGTCAGGTTTGATTGTGGAGTTGGGAGAACGTATTGTCGATCTCGCTTGTCAGGCAAAGCAGGAACTTGAGCAAGGCCTTGGTTACAAGGTCAAACTTGGAATCAACTGCTCAGCGCATGAACTCAATGATACTAATCGTTACTTAAAGCACCTCACATCGACCATCCACCGTTATGGCTTCAAACCTAATGAGTTTACGATTGAGCTAACCGAAACCGTCTTACTGTCTCAGACCAATGAAATTCGATTTATTCTGGACCAGTTACGGCTATTAGGCTTTACCGTTGCACTGGATGACTTTGGTACCGGATACTCAAGCCTTAACTACATTCACAGTTACCCCATTGATTGTATTAAGATTGACGCAACTTTCATTCGCAACATGCTGTGTAACGAAACATCGGAACGCGTAGTCTGGTTGATTATTCAGCTTGCTAAACAGCTCAAAGTTGATTTAGTGGCTGAAGGAGTGGAGAGCCAAGAAGCGTTAGAGAAATTGCATGAGATGGATTGTTATCAGATTCAGGGCTACTTCTACTCACGCCCAGAGAAACCTAAAACGATTATTGATATACAGGCTTCACACACCGTTCAGGATGAACCACCAACCGTCGTGAACATGTTCAAATCTTAAAGATGGACGCTCGCTGCGTCCATTTCACTTTTCATTAGAAAGGTAACTCAAGCTGCATGATAACATCGCGCTCGTAGTCATCGTGCCAGCGATAATCTAATCGGAGTCGAGGCTCTCCCGGCTTCTTATCACCGAAGCCTAGACTGAGTTGAAGGCCATGGCTCATTATCCAATTTTCTGTATCAGAGACATTAATCTGATCTTCCAACTCAGACGGTACCCAAACGCCAATGCCAATATAATTAGAGGCTAAACTTTGACTCAGTATAGGACTAGTCTCCGTTTGCAGAACCCAATCAGACCAATAAGAAGAATAATCTGGTGATTGTTCCTCTGATACCCAGTCATCGAACGCATCCAGTTTGTCAGCGGTGTATTGAATACCGTCAAGTAAGGAAAAACACACACCTTGTGAGGAATGAAATAAAACCGAATCAGACTGATAGCCAGAGCTATATAGCTCACATGCACCAATAGTTGAAGAAGCCAGACTTGCTAGCAATATCAATGCATGAGTTTTCATTCACACCCCAAATAATTAGTACAGCATTCGTTAATAATACCCTTTTTCGACCAACATTTGGCAAACTTTAGGCGTAGTAAGTGAATTAATGTCTTTTTTATCACTTATTGCCTTTCTTATGTCCGTACTACGTACCTTCACGGTCTCAGGGCATGCCATCACTGACCAGCGATTAAGTATTTCATCCGCTTTATAAAATTTAGCAAAATTAAAAAGATTATCAGGGCCAATTACGAAAGTTATTTCATATTCTGGATATTGACGCTGCAATTCACTTAAAACCGCAAATGTCGTTACGCTATGGTTTGGCTGATAAAGCGTTTCTTCAACAGTACTCCGCACGACATTGCTCGACTGCAAGTCTTCAATAAATGCATCCACCAGTTCACAACGTGCTTGATAATCAAGCATCTCTTTACCCCAAGCATGAGAAATACTAGGAAGTAGCAGTACCCTATCGAAATGCATAAGCGATTCAATAATGCTCTTATGTCCAAGGCTCGGCGGGTTAAATGCACTGCCAAATACTGCGATTTTGTTCATTTTCTTTCCTGATGATTGTGAAATCACTGTTCACAGTTTTCTAATCTGTTCATTTAGGTATGATATTACCATTATTTTCTATAAATCATTGCTTGCAGGAAGGAAACATAATGGAACAGCTAATTCGCGACGAGATGCGCGTATTGCCATCAATCGACCCTCAGTTTGAGATATCACGTCGTGTCGAATTTATTAAGCGCAAGTTGCAGGAAGCACGATGCAAAGCGTTAGTACTAGGTATCAGTGGAGGTGTCGACTCAACAACCTGTGGTCGTCTAGCACAGCTTGCCGTCAATGAGCTGAATGAAGAAACCGATGGCGGATACCAATTTATCGCAGTTCGTCTACCTTATGGTGAACAAAAAGATGAAGATGAAGCCCAGATAGCGTTGCAGTTCATTCAGCCAACTCACTCTGTGTCCGTCAATATTAAAGCTGGAGTTGATGGCCTGCACGCCGCCTCCCACGAAGCACTCGCTCATACTGAACTTTTGCCTCAACAGGCATCTAAGATCGATTTCGTCAAAGGCAATGTAAAAGCACGTGCTCGCATGGTCGCTCAATATGAAATTGCCGGTTATGTTGGTGGATTAGTACTTGGGACAGATCACTCAGCGGAAAACATCACAGGTTTCTATACCAAATTCGGTGATGGCGCATGTGACCTTGCCCCGTTATTTGGTTTGAGCAAGCGTCAGGTACGTGAAGTTGCAGCAACACTAGGTGCACCAGAGCTTCTTGTAAAGAAAACACCTACCGCTGACCTTGAAGAATTGACTCCACAAAAGGCCGATGAAGATGCTCTCAATCTCACTTATGATCAGATTGATGACTTCTTAGAAGGTAAGCCAGTATCACAGGAAGCGTCAGACAGGTTGGTCGCAATCTACAAAGCCACACAGCATAAACGTCAACCAATTCCGACCATATACGACTAATAAAAAACGGGAGCACTCAGCTCCCGTTTTTAATGGCTACCGTAAACGCTTCTACACTCTTTCTTCTAGCGCAATGTTGTTGTTTGCCCACAGTAAGGCCTGCAAACGGTTCTTGGCATTTATCTTCTTAAAAATATTGTGCAGATGTGTCTTAACCGTATTTTCGCTAACAAAAAGTTCATCTGCAATCTGAAGATTGGATGCACCATGGCCCAGTAAGCGCATGATCTCTTTTTCACGTTTAGTCAGATTAGCGTATGCCTGTGATGTGGTGACGCTGTTAGCACAGCGGAAGTGTTCAATATAGTCTTGCGCAACTTTCCTTGATAACCACATCTCATCTTGCATGATCTTTTCCATGCCTTTAAGCAATAACGAGATGTCATCATCGACATAAAACACACCGACCAAGTTACGCCATTTAAAAAGTTGAGTGGATGGGACATCCTTCGGGCAATTAATGACTATCTCTTTAGAATTCTTGTAACTTTTCGATCGAACTTGATTATAGAAATCGAACTTTTCATCATCCAAATAATGGTAGTCGAACAGAATATAGTCGCCGAGAACGGAAGTCTCACCTTCGCATGCTTCAAGTTCTTCAACCGGAACAATTGACACGTTTAACTGAATGCCCTGCTCCAAAGAGTCTTTAAACAATCTAGACTGCATGCTTACATCTGAAAGAAGTGTTATCTCGTGGGTACATTTATTTGCCATCTGCGAACTCTCCGGCTCAACTTATTATGTAATTTAAAACTATCGTTTAGTTAAAATTAGTCAACATAGCAAATCATTGTTCGCTGGCTAATTACACCATTAAGAAGATATCTTTCAATTATTTACGCACAATTCTCACTTTTGAGAACGATTTTATTTAGCTAACATCAGACTAAATCAGTGAGCTGAGGTCAGTTTTCTTCGACAGTATATTACAATCATCATCAATAAAGCGGCATAGTGCAGCGAGCCCCCACTGCTGCCACCCGAAGTCGCTGCGACAGAGCTGCCATTCACATTACTATTCAACACCCTATTCCCGTTAACGGTTGTAACATAGTACTTTGGTGTGACTTGCCCATTAATGACGTTGTTGATCCAACCGATGTAATCATAGACATCGGTAAACACAGAAGTGACATTCAGGGATGGGTCTCCACAAGTGCTGGGCCCAAAACTAGTAATACCTATTTGTATGTATTGAACACCATTAAACCAATAGACTGGTCCGCCTGAATCACCATTACACGTGGAGTTTTGATAACTGCCAATTTGAGGCCCGCCAAAACAGATTTGTTTATCGGTTACTTTACTGTACTGCGTTTGACAGCTAGCAAGCGATATATAGTCTAGCGACGTTTCCAAAAGCTGGGTTCCATTTCCTCCCCCTTCTATCAGACCATGTCCAATCGCTTTGTAGTCTGCTGAGCTGGGAAAGTTGTTATTGAGAGTGGTATTTAGAAGAGAGGTGTAATCAGATACGGACAGTGGAGATTCAAGTTTTATAATCGCAATATCATTGGGCCACAGCTCAGAGCCTGAATCAATGTAGTCATCCGGATAATAAAACTCTTCTGCTTTTGCTTGTTGAGTAGATAAAAAATTCGTTTCATCTTCTAACTGGGGGACGACAACCGTATATAGCATGGTACTTTCATTACCATAAATACAGTGAGCCGCGGTCAACGCGTATTGGCTGTTAATCATAGTCGCGCCGCAATAACTCGAGGTACTGTAAGTATTTCCGTTGCGGTAAAAAAGGCTGGCAAAAGATGGGTAATTGACGATATTCGCGTTGCTGCCGTTCACGATATAAGGCGATACGTCGACCGCCAGCAATCGGGAGCTAACCAGTATTAGGCTAAGGAACCAAATTGGATTTTTCATTTTCCCGTCTCCCTTTCGCATCCGTCAACATTAAGTTTAGCTTACGAAAGGGCAAACGGTTTAGATTCTAACTTGTTAATTTCCTTCTAAATAAGGCGGCGCTTATCAATAGAATAGACAGATAGCCGAGTGAACCGCCGCCACCGCCTCCAGAAGAGTTCGTTGAATTTAAATAACTAGTTCGATCTGAGTCACTAATAGTCCGAACAGGCGTTTCCGAGCCGCTAAGCACAGAGACTATCCATGCTTCGTGATCTAAAACCTCAGTAAACACTGAGTTAGGTTCAACTGCAGGATTTCCACACCCACTTGCAGGACCAAAGCTTGTAATACCGGCTTGCTTGTAGGTACTGCCATCCAACCAGTATAGCGGGCCTCCCGAGTCTCCTTGACAAGTAGCATTATCGAGACCATTGCTACTTGGTGTTGGCCACCCCATGCAAAGGTTAGCACTGGTATCAACACCTGTGTAAACATTACAAGATGAGTTGGCTACATATTGGAGTTGAGTGAATAGCAGATTATCATTATTGTCCGCTCCAGGTTCTGTATTCCCGTGCCCGACCGCGTGAAAGGTCTCAGAGGTACTTCTATATGTAGTATCATCACCAGTACTAACTCTAACTACGTAGTCTGCTGAACTTGATGTTTGCATAGGGGTTGCAAGCTTCAAAATCGCAATATCATCGGTTAAAGTCGAATCGTTATAGGTACTTTTATAGTAAATCTCATTTACCATCACACGTTCAATGACGCTATATGGAAAATCTGACTCGTTTTGAAGCTTTGGTACGGCGGAGGTAAACAACTGCTTTTCTTCGTCACCATAAATACAATGCGCAGCAGTTAAAAACATACTGATCATTTAGTAACGTCCCGCCACAGTAACTTCCGACATAATACTTGTTGTCATAATCAATACGATCTTTAAACAAGCTTATTATCGAGGGGTATGTCGTTACGTTAGCGTAACTACCGTTCACTATATAGGGCGAAATCTCGGCACTTTGAGCATAACCACTGGCAAACAATGCAAACGGTAAAAGTATGGATAGCTTTCTCATACAAAATTTTCCATGCGAATTATTATCATTAATATCAGGTCTGATAGTACATATCAGAAATTACTTACGTCGAGAGATTTCATGCGTTCGGGCTATCTTTTGACCCAAAGTGTTAACTTGGTTAAGACTCATATCTACTATAGAAACTGATATGTCGAGCTACTTTCGACAAAATGAGGATAAAAAAATGCCAGTCAGAGAATCTGCCTGGCATTTTATGTACTAGCTTAAGATGCTATTAGTTCAATTCGAACTGAATCGCGTCGACTAACCAACCCGCGGTCCAAGCATTGATTGCTTTGATTTGCTTACCTTGAGGGATATCGAAAGTTTCGACTTTGATTGGCGAAGCGTAGCCTTTAGACCCCAACATGACTGAAGAACCATTCTTGAACTTAAACTTCAACGCAACGATATGGTTACCACCCCAGTAGTAGTGGCCCGAGCTGACTTCGATGCTCTCTACTTGGCTCAAATCAACAGGGCTACGTAGCGCGCCTCCGTTACCGCCAATTAGCGCATTAAGCTCTGTACCTACTGCATCAATCGCTAAGCCAGAACGTACGTAAAGCAAGTTGCTCGCTGTCACTTCCGCTTTTTGAACATCACCATTCGGGTAACCAAAGATAGGAGAAAACTCCGTTTTACCTGCACGTAGCGTGCTCGAACGGTAAGTGTTGTGACTTAGCCAGCTCGGCTGATACGTTTCAGGAATTTGTCCCGCCTGTGTAATATTCGTTAGGTTGAACGAGTGTTGGTTCCAGATGCGCGTCGCGTTAGTCCATGGTTTGTCATCCTGAGCAGACTGATACACATACACGCCCTTGTTGATGCTGTACTTACTGTCGTAGTTGTTTGCGACCACGATCATTTCAGCATTGTTATCACCCTCTAGATCAACAACGATTGGGTATTCCCACAAAGTTCCGGTTGAGTTGTCGATAACAGCTAACTCTTTACCAGTCTGACCGTCAAGGATTCGTACTTTGAAATGATCCTGTACAAGCACTTCGTCGATACCATCAGCATCAAAGTCGTACGCAGAAACACCAATCTTACCGCTACCAATATCGTCGTTTTCAACAGACCAAACTAACTCGCCTTTAGCATTGTACATATCAACGGCTTTATAACCTGCGTAAACAATACCGATGCTGTCTGTGCCTGCTGTCGTTGCCGTTTCAAACTGTACGCCTTCAACCAGCCAACCTTGCGACCAAACGTTAACGCCCGTAACGCTCTCACCTTCAGGAAGAACAAAGCGCTTGGTTTGCAGATGGTAGCCATAGTTTTTAGATCCCACCATGACTGATGAACCATTCTTCAGAGAGAACTCCATTGCCAGGAGATGGCGACCACCCCAGAAGTACTTCCCGTATGTGACGTCAATTGCCGTAACATTTGAAAGATCGATAGGATCACGAAGTGCTCCGCCATTACCACCAATCGTGTTATGGGCATCCGTACCAATCGCATCGATTGCAGCACCAGAACGGACATAGAGCAGGTTTTCATTACCGACTTGTGCCGACTCCACATTGCCTTTCTCGTAACCAAAAACTTCTGATTGCTGAGTCACTGACTCGCTGTACGCAGCTAGGAAACTTGAAACAGCTTGAACGCCACCACCTGGGTTGTTCTCGTTAGTGATTTCCCATTTAGTTGAACCATCATGCTCCAACACTGCAAGAGAGCTGTTCTGTGCCGACGAGTAACTTGCCGGAACAGAGACGACCAACTCAGGGTTCTTATCTGAATCTAGGTTAACCAATGAAGAGAACCAGACTTTATCAGCTGCGCTGTACTGCCAATCAACAGCTCCAGAGCTTTGGAATAAAGTACCATCAGCAAACACTTCCTGACGGTTGTCACCGTCAAAGTCACCACTGATTGATGCTGGAGACCAAGTATGGCTAAACACTAGCTGACCAGATTGATAATCGTAGACGCCATCCGCAGACAGAATTTCAATATCACCATCGCCATCCAAGTCTGCTAATGCGATGTCACCGACTGTTCTCCAGCCAGACTCAATAGTCGCAATCTGCTTCTTCACATTACCGTGATTATCTAGCACCTTGATGAAGTCACTGCCTGTGCTGGTCGTGACAATTTCCACCACACCGTCATGATCAAGATCGGCAACAGCAGGGCTGTAGCGAGCATCTGCAATAACACCGCCGTTGTCGTAGCTCCATAGCTCGGAACCATCCACACCACTTAGTGCTCGAACAAGACCAGCGCTTGAATAATTGCGGCCTTCAAACGTTACAACAATCACATCTGCGACGTCTTGGTTATCGATTCGACCATCACCGTTGTCATCATTAAGCTGAGCGGTAACTGGCGTTACCATTACCTGATCAGACTCAGGTTTAAAGCTGCTACCCTGCCAAGACCATTTCAGCTCAGTCTCGATTTTCTTATCTGGCTCAGTGTAAGCCAAAACTCGCATAGAGCGTGGGTTTGAGAAATCAAGGATTTCACCGTTGTACGCTTTAACTGACTCTAGCTGAGCATTAGACTTGTAACCACCAAATACCGCTAGGCGATTGTAAGATAGGTTGTCCCAATCACTTAGCATCACCCCAAGCCCCTCTGGAGCACGGACTTCAACTTCATGACCTTTAATGTACTCAGGTAACGAGTAACCTGAACGTTGTCCTTCTTTTAGACAGTAACGTTCATCATTCTCTAGGCTGACAATACATGCTTCTGGGTATTGCTCCGACGCCAATACACGCATCGAACGAGGCTTAGAAAAGTCTAAGTAACGACCGTTATACGCTTTGACATTTTTAAGTTGTTCGTTTGACGTATAAGAGTCAAAAACGGCTAGTCTGTTGTATGACAAGTTATCCCAGTCACTCAACATAACAGAAACACCACTCGGAGCGAGAACATCGACCGGGTGCGCATAGATCCAATTTGGAAGTGAATAACCTGAGCGCTCTCCCGCTTTAAGGCAATACTTCTCCCCTGACTGCTGACTGATAATACATCCCATAGGTTCGGATGCATGGGCAGGCAAGCTGATGTTGGCTAATGCAAGTGAGCCAAATACCACTGCTAATAATTTACGTTCCATTAAGAACACCCTTTGCTGATTTGTTGCCAAATTAATGTATTGCTCAAGACTGGCGTAATTCTTCTGTTACGTTGCTTAATCCAGAAATAAGCGGTTAGGATTGATTCGCGCAAATTATCTGTATGGAATTTGGTCTGTTCAACAATTAGGCGAGAATATCACGCCTCAATAATGAGACATCTTAGAAACGAGACATTTAAATTGGGATACCGCTTCATTTAACAGACAAAAGATAAAAACTTTTATCTCAATATCCAGCGGCGTATAGAATGGCAGCCATAATTCGAGAAAACGTACCGATGCCCAAGCTAGGTCAGTTTATTATGAAAATACCGTTGTTCGTCATTATCGCTCTTTTTGCTCTGCCCACGTTATCTCAGGACAAGGTGTACCGACTGGATCAGTTTGGTGCCATTGGTAACGATTCCCAAGACGATAGCCAAGCCATTCAAACCGCCCTCTCTTCTCTAAACCCTGGGGACATTCTCGTCATCCCTGAAGGCACATATGATGTGTGTCAAACGCTGTACTTAACCACCACCAAGCAAATCTCCCTAATTGGTAGCCAAGGAGTGGTATTGCGTAAGTGCGCTGATTTTATTGGTGAATACCTACTTTATATAAAAGAAACTCAGAACATATACATAAGTGGTCTTCACTTTGTCGGTCTAAATAATGGTGACATAAAACAGGTTTGGGGCGAGCAAGGCGTTTATCTCGCCAGTACGTCGGGCTCCCATCTATCGAACAATACGTTTGAGAATTTTGGTGACGCGGCATTAAGAGTCACAACCGGACCGAATCAAGGGGAGTCTCTTTCGCAAGATGCGACATTGTTCGCCAACACATTTCGCAACTGCAGCCAAGTCACCACCACGCAGGCGACTCAGGGCTCTAGTGCGCCCGGTACACAAAACATCGCTTTCGAATACAATCTATTTCAGGGATGTACTTTAAAGCTTTCAAGCCGACGCCAAGTTCAGGGTGCTATTGTTCTTCACAATACTTTCAAAGATATTAGTAGCGCGGCATTAGAAGTTAGCTATTACACGGATGTCTCGGTGAAAGACAATAAATTCGACAATATCACCGGTTACGTCATGAATGTGTACCCCAATACACGTGCTGAACAGCCAGTACACTGGGGTAATGTTGAGTTTCATAATAACGATGTATCCGATAGTACGATGGGGATCAGGCTACAAAGTTTTTCCGCGAACGAGTCACCGACAAAGTCAGTGGAAAATATTTCCGTCTCACATAATCGTTTCTCCAACATTACCTGTGAAGGAACAAATGAGCAGAAATATAAAAAGATCATTCGAACTTATAGTCAGAAAAGTGGCTACTCATTTGAAAACGTAAATATTGTTGGTAACGAGTACGACGGGGAGTCAGGATGCGATTTTCTTTCTATTGATACGTCATCCGAAAAAATAAAAATAGAAGAAAATACCAAAACGCTAAAGGTCGATGGAAATTAGCTCTAACGTTTTGATACTTCACGTGACAAGTGGAAGCGTACTTTAACCAAATCATTTTTCGTGAGTTTAATTAGAGGCACCCGCTATGAAAATACATGAATATAAAAATATTGAGAATATTACATGGGGAAGTGCTTAAACTAATGTAGGTATTTAGAAGGGGTGGATGAAGAAAGTAGCAGGAAGATACCTGCTACAGAATATGAAAACGAAAGATTTAGTCAGTAACGGCACGTTCACCTTTATAAACTTTAATGGCGCCTTCAACACGTTTGCCACTATCTACATCATATAGTTGCGGTACGATCGTATATTCGCCATCCGGGTAGCTAGCGTCCAGAGTGAAGCCACGAATAATACTAAGTTCCTCCAGAGCTGGTACCGATTTAAGAACACGAGCGTGAACAGGAATTGCCAAGCCGTCTGGACCAACAGCAGTTACCCAGAACTCAATGTTGGCAGATTGCTCTCTGGTATTATGAGCTTGCAGGTCGAGAATCAGATAACCACCTTCACTAGGGAAAATCGTGTCGTTAACAGCAAATGCTTCTAGTATCAGGCCATCGATAGCCGCTGGCTGTTCAATACTTACGCCCTTAGCAAACGTCTCTGATTTAGAGAAAGTTTTACCCGTTTCAACGTTAACACCTTCGACAGCTACTTGATATAAACCATCATCCATATACTCACGTACCCAAATACCACGTTCGATATGTAGTGCAGACCCTTCTTCAATATTTTCACTGTCAAATTCAGAACTATTAACACCAACAACTGACTTAGCAGGAAATACAATACCTTTAGGGCCTTTTACAGATACCCAATATTTAAGGCTGGCATCTCCATCACCAATATTTGTTAAATCAATGCTTGCAGACAAATACCCACCTTCTGTCGGTACCTGATTTTTAGAAAGTTGAATTTGTGCATCAAGAAGAAATTCTTCGTTCGTAATTTGATTCTCAACAGCAAATACAGACAAAGAAGTGCTCAGCGCTATACTACCCGAAAGTAGAGCGATAATTAGTTTTTTCATTTTCACACCAAAATGTTAATAAATAGATTTGATTAGTACGGCAGAACAAAGCGTAACAACTGAGTGTTTTACATTCAAACAAAAAACCAATAACACCTTGAGTATTAATTAAACTTATTAATCAAAGAAAATGTTTTCAGTTGTTACATTGCTTTAGTGACAAAAATCACATTAAGGGTTGTATAGACAGGATTGATTATTTGCCAAGTCGTTCTTTCAGTAATAAAAGAGCAAACTTTGAGTTAGTCACCAAATAGCGCTTCCACATTCTTCTTGGTTCCTGAATAACTCGATATAACCACTCTAATCCAGCATTTTGCATCCAAACCGGAGCGCGGTTAACCTTACCCGCAACCACATCAAATGTACCGCCTACCCCCATAACAAAGTCCACGCCCAACTCATCCCGCCATTTATTAATGAAGTTTTCTTTTTTTGGCGATGTAATAGCTACAAATAGTAATTTTGCGCCTGACTCCTTGATTTTGTTTACTAAAGCTTCTTCATCATCCCAAAAATAGCCATGGTGATATCCAGCTATATTGAGACTGGGGTGATTGGCTTTCATGACTCGCGCCGTTTTCTCTACAACTTCTTGTTTTGCTCCTAGGAAAAATACAGGAAACGCCTCAGCCTCAGCCATAGCATTGAGGTGATGAAACAAATCGACACCCGCGACTCGCTCAGGGATCTGATGACCAACAAACCTTGCCCCCCACACGACACCCATACCATCAATATTGATGATGTCACATTCAGTCACAGATTTTGCTAGCTCGTGATCCTTTTTCATGTTTACCAGTTTGGCAACATTCACAACCACGTGTTGAGTAAACTCTCCGGATTCAATACGATCTTTTATTGATTCTACGGTTTGAGCCATGGTCATTGTGTCCATTGGGCTTCCCAAGAATGTCACTCGACTCATGACTTTTCTCCTTTCTGATTCTTTAAATAAATACTCATGGACAGGTACATCCAAGCTTGAGTCCAACGCACATAGTTAATCGCGTTAGTTGTGCGTGCGGTCTTTTGATAAACGAATTGCTTTTTATCTGAAAGATAAAGCTCTTTGACAGACCAATTGAGTATTTTGTCTGCCATGTCTAAATCGTCTTGCTCTCCACCGACCTTAATTAAGGTGATCACAGCTTGAGCTACTGAATGCGGATCAAGAGGGTAGCGGTTATTGTTGTAGTACTTCGCCGTACCATCTTCTTCAAAAAGATGTGCTTTGTAGTAAACCAACCCATGATCAATCGACTCGTCAAACTCGTCGGTTTGCAGCGAATGTTTGAGTTCGTATAACGCTTCAAGGTTATAACCTGTATGAAAACCATCAATGAACTGGTGGTGGCTGCGTGCGCCATATACCCAACTGCCATCAGGTGACTGCTCATTGATACTTTGCCAAGCCACAGTTCTAGCAAGTTCTTGATATTTCGCGTTGTCTGTCTCAGAACCAACAAATCCAACCCAGGCAGCGGCCCATAAACTTGCGTTATGGACGAATGCTTTTTCCCCTGGGATATAAGCAAAAAATTGTCGTTGCTGATCTTCTGTGTATAAATGCTCAACAATAAACTCTGCACTGGAACATGCTGCATCAACATAGCGTTGGTTGTTGGTCAGCTTTCCAAGGTCGAACAAAGCTCTGCTTACGTAGATGGTTGATATGACGTTGGGTTTACCCTTGGGTACAAAAAATGCCCGGGCTTTCCAATCAAAATGATATCCCCAGCAAGAAGCACCCCAAGTTTTCGAGCAGCACTGATGCTCCAACAACCAGTCTGCCAATTTCTGGGCTTCTTCAAGTAAGTGAGTTTCATGAGTGGTCTGGTATTGCTCTAACATCCCTGAAATAAACAAAGCAACGCCTTTAGGATTGCGCTTCTTTGGTACTCCAAGAAGGTGACGCATATTAATGTTCGAGCGTTTGAAAATCTGAATCCATGCGAGGCCGAATAGCGAATTACGCAAACGCGGGAAAACATCGAAAACGCGAGCATTTAGTCCATCAAACGGATCAAAACCGGCAAAATCGTTGTGAGTGGCATCGTCTAAAAGTGAGCGACGAATATCAGTAATCATGTGCGACTCCTTTGGAGAAGCACGACATCATAAATACGTTGCACTTGAGGAATAATCGCTTGCACAGAAAAGTGTTCATCAAATTTTTGTTTTGCGTTTTGGGTATAGTTTTGATTCATATCTTGATTAATCAATAGTTCAATAAGCGCATCAGCCAAGGCCTCTGAGTCCCCAGCTTCTACGAGAGTGCCCTCCTTGCCATGAGATATTGCATCAGGAATACCACCAGCGTAAGTGGACACCACGGCAATACCAGCCGACATCGCTTCCAATACACCCATTGGAAACCCTTCGTTATAGCTAGGTAGGCAATAGATTTGAGTCTGTCTCAGCACGTCGAGCTTGCGTTGACCAGAAACCCAACCCAAAAACTCCACATGGGAATCAAGCCCTAAATCCCTTGCCATCGCACGGTACTTTTCAACTTCACCATCACCTCCAATCATGAGCTTAGCGTCAGGGCAGTGTCGTTTGACTCTAACCATGGCCTCGAGCAGGTCATGAACGCCCTTACGCTCACCCACTCTTCCTAGAAAGCTGATGGTTGAAGAAGATGTAGACGATGCTTCAAGCTCAAGTGATGGCACAGCATTATAGACCAACTGGAAGTGCTCTGAACGATTAAAAGTCGCTCTCGCCCAATCGATCCACTGAGAGGAAAGCACAATAACCACATCCGACATTTCGAATGTGTCACGGATGTGCTTCTTTCTATTCTCATCACACTCGTTCGCATAGAAATCGCGAAACTCAGCTCCATGCAAATGCAGTATCACGTTGCCACCCAGTGCTTTAATCAACCTCACAAGCACTGATTTCCGCAAATAGCTTCCTCTTGAGGCAACATGAATATGTGCTAACCCGACACGATAAAACGCAAAGTAGAACAAGACCTTAACTAACGCGCTGATATAAAGCAGTAATGCTCCAACGCGCCCAAGTCGATTGTTGGTAGAGTGAGTTGCAATCAGCCTTACCGCATTGTCAGCAAGGAACCCGGACTGTTGGTAAACGCCCAATACAGTTGCAATTCCGCCCTGCCCTTTGATATCAGTTGCAATGGTCAGATTGATGGTCTTTTTCAAAATGTGCTCTCCACGCTGCATACGGCCTGACGCACCTTGCCATTTTTCGTTCTCGGTAATGCATCTACTCTGTGAACATCGACTGTAATGCTTTGTCCTACACGCTCGTTAGTGTTGGCGATGAGTTGCTGTTCCTGCTGCTTCGTAAACTTGGCTTCGTCAACGACAACTAATACTTTGATTGATTCTGCTTTTTCTTGAACAAACTGGCAGCTTATTAAGCCTTCTATACCTTTTGGTATGTGGTTAAGAATATGGATTTTCTGACCATCTTCACCGAGCAGAAAATCACCAACGCGTCCTTCGATTTTCTCAATAACAGGGTATGTTCTTCCACATGGGCAACGTTGTTCATTTGCCAAAACAACGTGATCCCCAGTGCGGTAGCGTACGAGGGGATAAAGTGCATTGTTGTAGTTCGTGCCAACAATCTCGTGCTTGCCATCACCACTATCTAGAAATTCAACATGCGAATAATCAGAAATAAGGTGATAATTGCCATGTTCACAACTACCAATCGCTGCGACACGCTCAAACAGCCCATACCAATCAAACACCTTGCATTGAAAACGTTTCTCAATTACTTCTCGATCTTCTTGTGAGAGAGATTCAGAGGAGGTCACGATCGATTTCAATTTGCCTCGGTAATACAAGTCCTTGCTTTCTAGGAACTTGGCTAGCGTAGCGATTGAGGATGGGTACGCTTGAATAATATCGACACCGTAGTCTTCCATTGCTGTCAGATAACCCGGAATCGCATCCGCTGTCAGATGAAACGACGACATTAGAATCATGTTTTCAAAAACTGAATAGCGCCAATAAGGGCCAACTTTCTGAGATAGTGGCACGACTACATCACCGCGAATCCACGCTCGCTTGTCGCCTTTTTGGTAGCCAGCCCACTCTAAATGACGAGAGACAAACGCCTGCTCCCTAAGCACCGAATTGAGGTCTTGTGGGATCGATAGAGGCGTACCTGTTGTGCCACTAGTACTGCCCTTCACTGTCACTTTAGGGTTGAGCTGTGTGTTGAGAAAAGCGTCCGGTGAGGCTTTGACATCTTGTTTGTCAATAAACGCAAACTGGTCTAGCTGTTGATGTGTTCCGTAAGCAGCAGTGCTTTTTGCGCGCAACAATGCCGCTTCAAGTTGCGAATCACAAAAGATCTTGAGTGCATCATGAGAGTATTCGTTTTCTCTAAGCTGACTCTTCAAACCTGCGACACGTTTTTCACTACGAATGGCTGCACGCACTAAGTCTCGTAAAGACACCATTACGTTCTGAATAAATATTGGCGATTTCTTATATATCGACGAGGTGTACACGTTACTATCCCCTAACCACGGAGGTCCTGAAGGAATGGGGCTGTCCCTTCAACGTCAGAACGATTGTCATGGATGTCATAATCGTTGTCTTTTACCCATCCAATAATTTTGGCTGGAATCCCACCAACAATGGCACCTTCTGGGACGCTTTTTGTCACCACGCTATTTGCGCCGATGATTGCATTGTCACCAACAATAATTGGGCCGATGAGTATACTATTGGGGCCAAGGTAAACACGACTGCCTATTCGAGGTACCTCTCGATAAGGGCCTTTACCTGCTGTTTTGCAACCAACACCTATGTTGCACATTTCTCCAATCACCGTTCGATCATGAAGTAATACGCCCATCCCTTTGTAAGCAAACATGCTCCCTTTGCCAATCTGACACTTGGCAGAGACTCGACTTCCATATAGAACAAATATGAATAGCTGAAATATCTCGGGAATTATCGGTACTTTTTTTAGATAGAACCAACGTGCAATACGATATAGAGCGATAGCATTAGGCATGTGAACAACCTGAATTTAAATGAGAATTTTGACGAGCTAGCAACCTTTCCCTAAGTGACTTAGCTAAGTACAGACAGGTGAAGAGTAGAAGCAATGCTGGGGTTTTTGTTGTTAGAGAGTTATTGGTGATACTGACCAGAGCAAAAGACAGGATAGTTACGCGTTCAATATAGTTGCCTGATACAGCAAAGTAGCCCAAAGGCACAAAAACCGTTACAAACAGAGGAACAGCACCTACAAGCCCAAAAGTGAAAATCCAACCGACCAAATAGTTTTCTATGACATCAATGTCTAAGTAGAGCTCAATGGACTCAAGTAGACGATGGCTTGCACCAAATATCCACTCTCGAACACTTAATTGATCGATTAAGTAGAATACGTCCAATCTAGCCGACGCGCTGCCATCAATATAAAGTTTTGATGCAATTCGTTCCGTAATGCCAGACTCAACCAGCAGGTACGCACCAGCCCAAAACGCGAAATATCCGATCAGCATAAATAGAGCGATCTTTTGCTTATTGTCCGGAATTCCCTGAGTAATGGCTTTCCATAACATGGGAGCAAAAGACACCGATACTGCACAAATAAAGATAGCTAACGCAGCTCTACCGCCGAATGCGAATAACGCTAGCGCAACAATCAGCATATACACAAAGCCTGGTAGCTTGGTTTTGTTGGCAACGAGCAGCGCAATGCTGACCGTTATCAGCGCGTTATTAAGCGGGTGAGTAAGAAATGCCGTTGAGCGAAAGAAAGAAAACTCCTGAAAATCAACCTTGACCAGGCGAAAATGGAGCATGTATTCCATCACTGCCACAAGCGAATTAAGCAGTATGAGATAGGCAATCAGTTTGAGCAGAAAGGACTTTTGATCATCGTTAAGATAAGCCAGTAGCGGTACGATCAAAACTGGCGCCAAAAACGTATTAACCAAATAGGCCATCCCTGAAGAACCATGAATGGCAAAACCATATAGGATCACGAAAACATTGCATGCCAACGCAATCAGCCAAAAACGGTAATAGCTGCCTAACCGTTGGGCAATACCTTTCATCCCATCAAACAGAAATATCAACCCAAACCCCATGAGAATCAGGTAGGAGTACAAGTGGATCTTAAACAGTGGCGATCCACCTTGAGATACATACGGCACCCCAAGATCTTCTAGCATGTAACCACCAAGTAGAATCGATGATGCAATAGCGATAAAAGGCAATAGATAGATCTTAGACAGCACCTTGTCTACTCCTTAGCTTGAGTAGCGATGAGCGAACTTCAAAGCTGTTCAGCAGCAAATGCGCCAAACCATAAACCGCAAAAGCAATACCAATCGAGATAATCAGAGCCAAGACATTGTTGATTTGACCAAGGAATGGCTGGATGACAAGAATCGCTAGCGCCATCCCCGCCGTTGCGATCACGGTTTTTAGCAAGGATTGAGGAATGGGGTATCGATATCCCGCCTTCCAACCAACAAAGGCCGTTAGCAAGAGGCCCACAAACATGGCCAATAAAATGCCGATTGCTGCTCCCAATGCGCCAAATTGAGGAATAAGAGCAAAAGCCGCCAGCACTTGAACAAGTAATACAACCGCCATGATCAAAGGCACGTACTTGGTTTGTAATGTAAACTGCAAACCATGATCAAAAAAATGTGCGCGTAAGTTAAACATCAAGGCGGCAGCGGCGACCAAATAAAACGTGGTTAGGTCGATATCTGCGTACGCATCACCAAGGAAAATGCCCACTAATGCCGGAGCGAGTAAACACAGGCCAGTAGTCGCGGGTAAGCTCAGTGCAAACAGTAAACCGCTATACATCTTGTGCTTTGCAATTAGGCGTGCTCTGTCTTCGGTAAGTTTGGTGAGTTCTGGATAAAGCGGTAGAGCAATGGCCATAAAAACTAACGCCATAATGCCAAACAATAGATTCGCAATCGCGGCATATTGCCCTGCTTGTTCAAGCCCAGTGAGATTAGCGATAAAAAGACGATCACTTCTTGCTGCCAGTATGCCCAATAGACCAGACAACATGAGCGGTGCGCCGTAAGAGAACAGCTCTTTTTTAAGCGCGGTTTCCGCAATCACTTCCCTGTGCCACTCTCCAGCACCAACACACATCGCAAACCCTATCGAGTGACTCACGACTAAAGACAGCAACGCCATTTCAAGAGTGGGGAATAGTGATAGGAATAGCACGGTTGCGAATATCGACAAGATCGCCTGAGTCATTACAGCTCGGCGGTAGTAGTCCGCCTTCTGGTTCACACGCGCGAATTCAGTCGCAAACAGATAGAGAGCTTTAGCAACAAAGAAGGCGTAAACCTCAAAAAAGACACGCCATTCAAACTCTGTCAGCAGAGCGACCAAAGCACCAATGACAAAGAAAGAGAAGAGGATATTGCCAATCAACCAACGAACAACCGCCGCACTGATCTGTTTCTGCCGATCCAGTTCCGCACTCGGATAGAAACGAATGAGGCAGTTATTGATCCACTGAACTAATACTGAACGTGACGCTTCCACAATCACCATCAAGACGGCGAGAAAACCGTATTCTTCTGGCAAAAGGAAGCGAGTCTGTACTGCAATAAGTCCAAACAAGCTGAGGGCCGAAAAGATCTGAACAGGAGCATAGGTGAGCAGTTTTTTGATCACAACAACTCTCCGTAGAGCTTTTGGTACTCATCGACTACAGCACGCGGTGAAAACTTAGCTTTCAATGACTCGGTATCCACCTCAGGCAGATTGTGCAAAAACTGCAAAACGTTTTCAGTTTCCTTTTCGGAACCATCAGCCAATGTGTAGTGCACACCAGCAGCGCTAAAATAGGTTTGTTCTTCCTGCAAAATGCCCACTTCAGTTGCGATCACAGGTAGGCCAGAGGCAAGCTTTTCTAATGGTGCAAGGCCAAACGTCTCCTCACGGGAAAGAAACACACCAACATCAGAATTTTCATACACTTGCTTGATTTGCTCCACATTCATTGGGCCAAGCCAAACCATTCTTTCAGCAACACTTAACTCTTCTGCCAGCGTGTTAAGCTCTCTGGCATAATTCTCATCGACAGGACCAATAATCTTAAGCTCTACATTGATAGTACTCGCTAACTGAGCCAACAACCTGATGATCTGGTCGACTTGCTTGCGTGGTGAGATTAAAGAGCAAGTCACCAACCGCAATGTCTCTGATGTTGATCTTTTTGTTTGCTTAAAGTACACATCATTCACCGGATTGCCCACCTTGTGCGCTTTTGCACGCAAAGCGTTTGGTAACGAATCAAACAAGATATCACCCACATAAGTTAACCGATCGGCAGAACGTAAACTGAATGCTGGAAGCACGGTTTCAAAAATTAAGTTGTTGAGCCAACTACGACGTTTTCTAGCGACTTTACCCAATGAGTGCAAGGTAAGCACAGAGTGAGCATTACCAGTTGGTAACAGAGGGAGACTGGGCAGGTGGCTGTGGATCACGTCAGGCTGAAAGCGACGAGCAAGCTCACTTAGCTTAACGTTCTGAAAAACAAAGCCTGGTACAGGTACCCCTAGAATTTTCCCTTTGCTAGCAATGAAAGTGACATGAGTTCGCTCATTGAGCTGAATTCTTTGGTTCAACTCTTGTTGAGAAGAACCTACCTTAATTGCCAGAATTTCATACTCAAAACCCTTAGGCGCGCTGAACTCAAGTGACTGAACTATTTGCTGGCAGACGGAGTCAACGCCACCGGCGTTATCACTTCCCCATTTAAGGGTACTCAATGGCATCACTAGGAGGACTTTTTTCATCATCGAACCTTTAGCGAGAAGGCTCAGAGAGTGAATGACTGAGCCACTTCACTCTCTGATTCATATCACGCCAGAACACCTCTTGTATCAATGACCACTTTCTTGCTGAAAGCGAGTTTGTCTGCGGCTTTAAATTGCTTATGATCGACAAGGACCACAACAACATTCGCCACTTCAAGAGCACGTTCTAGATCCATAAATTCAACGCCCGCTTTAACCAGATTTTCCGGCAGCGAAGAAATGTTAGGTTCGACAGCGATCACCTGCCCCACATCCTCATTGGCAAGCTTTGTTGTGATATCCAGTGCTGGACTTTCTCGCAGATCATCAATATCGGCTTTAAACGCTAAGCCTAAACAAGCGATTACGGGCTTTTTGAATTCATCTGCAGCTTGTTTAACCTGATCAATCACCCAATGAGGCTTGCCATCATTCACTTCACGAGCTGTCGCAATCACTTTCGCTTCTTCTGGACAGCTGTTCACGATGAACCATGGGTCGACAGCGATACAGTGTCCACCAACACCCGGACCCGGGTTAAGAATATTCACACGTGGGTGGCGATTAGAAAGTTTGATCAATTCCCAAACGTTGATCTTCAACTTTTCACAAATAAGAGACAGTTCATTGGCGAATGCAATGTTCACATCGCGGAATGAGTTTTCAGTCAGTTTAGCCATTTCCGCCGTACGAGAATTCGTAAGAATACATTCTCCGCGCACAAAGGTTTGATAAAGTTCAACGGCACGCTTGTTACAGGCGTCGCTCATACCGCCAATCACGCGATCGTTGCTCACCAATTCCTGTAGAACATAACCCGGTAATACCCGCTCAGGGCAATGTGCAACTTTAATATCAGCAGCATCTCCGCTTTGTTGTGGGAACGTCAGGTCAGGGCGAGCTTCTGCTAACCAGCCAGCCATTTTTTCAGTAGCACCCACTGGTGACGTACTTTCCAATACCACTAAGTTGCCTTTTTCAAGCACTGGTGCAATTGCCTTTGCGGCACTTTCTATGTAACTCAAATCAGGCTCGTGGTTGTCACCTTTAAATGGTGTTGGAACCGCAACCATAAACGCATCGGCTGCTTCAGGAACGGTTGTTGCCTTTAGTTTACCTGTCATTACCGCACTGCGAACAACGATATCCAAATCCGGTTCAACGATATGAATCTCACCTTGATTGATGGTGTCCACCGCATGCTGATTGACATCAATACCAATAACTTCAATTCCGCGTGAAGCAATAACCGCAGCTGTTGGTAAGCCGATATAGCCTAAGCCTACAACTGAAACCTTGTTAAACATTGTGTGTTCCTTAATCTTTAAAGCGCTAAAATATCTGCAATTCTTTGACAAGCCTGCCCATCACCATACGGGTTGTGGGCCTGACTCATGGATTCATAGGCTGTTTGATCAGTCAAAAGCTGAGTGAGCTCGCGACAAATCAAATCGCTGTCCGTACCTACCAGTTTGACCGTTCTCGCTTCCACAGCTTCAGGTCTTTCAGTGGTATCTCGCATAACCAAAACGGGTTTGCCGAGAGATGGAGCCTCTTCCTGTATACCGCCAGAGTCCGTCAATATGATGTGAGCCTTATTCATCAGATAAACAAATGGCAGATACTGTTGAGGCTCCACTAAATGGATGTTTGGAATGTTTTTGAGTAAGCGATTGACTGGTTCTTGTACGTTCGGGTTTAGATGAACCGGATACAAGATCTGGCAATCTGGATGACGCAATGCCGTATCAGACAGCGCCTGACAGATACGCTCAAAGCCGCCACCAAAGCTCTCTCTTCTATGACCAGTCACCAGAATCAGTTTCTTGTCGGATTCAAGCATTGGGAACACACTGTCTAGTGTCGCTCTAAGATCTGAATCGTTTTCAATCTTGTCGCGGATCATGAACAGCGCATCGATAACCGTATTACCCGTCACATGAACATTCGTGGCAGGCACGTTTTCATCAACCAGATTCTGTAAAGAGGTTTTTGTGGGCGCGAAATGGAATTTCGTTAGGCAACCTGTAAGTTTTCGGTTCCCTTCTTCAGGCCATGGAGAGTAGATGTTTCCAGTTCGAAGACCAGCTTCAACATGGCCAACCTGAATTTGCTGGTAATACGAGGCGAGCGTCGCACCCAGAGTTGTTGCCGTGTCACCGTGAACCAAAACAACATCAGGTTTAAATTCGCTAAGAACCTTTTCCATCCCCGTTAAAATCTTGGTTGTCACCGTTGTCAGTGTTTGACCCGGTTCCATAATATCGAGGTCATAGTCCGGTTCGACGTGGAAAAGCTCTAATACCTGATGCAGCATTTCTCTGTGCTGCCCAGTTACACATACTTTGGTTTCAAATCGAGAATCACTTTTCATTTGATGAACCAAAGGCGCCATTTTTATTGCTTCTGGTCGCGTACCAAACGTAATCAAAACCTTTTTCACAACACTTGTTCCCTGAATTAAGCCAAGAGTCATTTATCGCTATCGATAAAAATTCAAATAATACTTACCCAACCGAACCTGAGCCCGGCAAGACAATAGGAAAATAAATACAAAGATAAAAAATGAGCCTTATATATAAGAAAGACTCAATATCAATTAATAAACAGTTCTTCTGATATGTCTCATTTTTAATAACTGGAAAAATTAAATTTATGCCGCTATTGACGTAATATAATTGAGTACACCGTCACTTCCCTGTTCAATCAGCTCAAAGGCCTTCTGGTGACGAACTTGACTCCCTTTATATGGGTCGGGGATTTCTTTTTCATCAACATCGGAATACGAAAGAAACAACGCAAGTTTGTTTCTGTACTCCCTAGGGCAGAGGTCATATAACGCAGCCAAGTTTGCCTTATCTGCTGCTAACACCATGTCATAGTTAGAAAAATCATTTTTCGTCACTTGTGTTGCAGTCAAACCATTCAGGTCATAACCGTGCTGGCTCGCTAATGATTGAACTTGTCTGTCTGGCGAGTTGCCAACCTGATCTCGAATAGTTCCAGCACTGGCAATATTGAGTACTAAGCCACGCTGCTGTGCTTTTGTTTTCAGAACAACTTCAGCAAGTGGTGATCGGCATATATTACCCATACAAACAATAAGGATCGAAGGCATACTTTCCATAACGACTAACCAAATTTTATATATATTTTTTCCAAACTATAAATCGGCTATAGGTTATCTTATTGATGTAATCTAAGTTGTCTCAATTTTGAGTATATAAAATAATTGCTAAACAATATTTGAGTTATTATTCCAATTATAATCCGCCACACTTGTATGCAAATCCATTCTTCTACTAAGAAGAACGACTTTCCAAAAGCACATTACAACTTAGCTGCTACTTATCTATAGCGTTCCAATTGTGTGAAATTATTGTTAACTGTCAGTAAGTTGCATTGATATCCCTGTGAGCAACGTCTTAGAAAGCACTTTCCATTTTTGCTCATCTGTATTGTGTGACCATCAGCGAAGAAATTATCCGTCAGCTTCTGACAATGTCATTATCCACAATAACTTTAAGGAATTGCTCTATGTTGTATTTTGAGTTTCTCTTCCTGCTGTTAATGCTCTATATCGGTTCACGCTATGGTGGTATCGGTTTAGGTGTCGTATCAGGAATTGGGTTGGTGATCGAGGTCTTCATCTTTAAGATGCCACCAACATCGCCACCTGTGACGGTCATGTTGATCATCCTTGCGGTGGTAACCTGTGCATCTATCTTGGAAGCTGCTGGTGGCCTGAAGTATATGCTGCAAGTGGCAGAGAGACTTCTGCGCAAAAATCCCAAACGCGTGACACTCATCGCCCCTTTCGTCACTTACTCAATGACGTTTCTCTTAGGTACCGGCCACGCTGTCTATTCCATCATGCCTATTATCGGCGATGTAGCATTAAAAAATGGTATTCGCCCTGAGCGACCTATGGCAGCATCTTCGGTGGCTTCTCAGATAGCGATTACCGCGTCACCTATATCGGCGGCTGTGGTCTACTACCTCGCTCAGCTTGCCGATATTCAGCATGACATCACTTTGCTATCCATCCTGATGGTGACAGTTCCTGCAACGCTGTTTGGTACTCTGCTGATGTCTCTCTATAGCCTGAAGCGAGGAAAAGAGCTGAACGATGACCCAGAATATCAAGCGAGGCTCAAAGATCCCGAATGGCGCAAGCGCATCGAGAGCACAACCGCTACCTCTCTCGATGAAGTGCTACCTGCATCGGCTCGCAACGCAGTGCTGATCTTTCTTGCCTCCATCATAACCATTGTCATTATCGCGATGGTGCCGGAAATACGCACCGTTGTTGAGGGTGATAAGCCAATAAAAATGTCCGTCATTATCCAGATGATGATGCTGTGTTTTGGTGGTGTAATCTTGCTGGCAACCAAAACCGACCCCCGCGACGTCCCCAACGGCGTGGTTTTTAAGTCTGGTATGGTCGCAGCTATTGCCATCTTTGGTATTGCATGGATGTCCGACACATACTTTAAATATGCCATGCCTCAATTCCGTTCGGGTATCGTCGAAATGGTGACCAGCTACCCTTGGACATTCGCTTTGGCGCTGTTCATCGTCTCTGTTGTGGTCAACTCTCAAGCAGCGACTGCTCGTATGATGCTCCCTGTTGGTCTAGGGCTCGGCTTAGATCCTGCCCTATTGATTGGTTTGATGCCTGCCGTTTACGGCTATTTCTTCATCCCGAATTACCCTTCAGATATCGCCACGGTAAACTTTGATACTTCCGGTACAACTAAAATCGGTAAGTGGTATTTCAACCACTCATTTATGTCTGTCGGCTTGATAGGTGTGATTGGGGCATGTTGCCTAGGGTACGTGCTAGGCCAGGTTGTTATCGGTTAAAAACATGAGATAAAACAAAGCGCCCTCAACCTAGCCTGAACGAGGTTGAGGGCGCTTTTCTATCCAGAATTACTGATCGTGGACGATAATGTGCTGATCAAGCAAGGTCGATATAATTTGCGAGGAATCCATGCTGTTGAAGTCAATTTGTTGACCTAAATCCTCCACCAGAATAGTTTGCTCTCCATTTCCATTGCCATCAGGGTGCACTTTAAGTTCAATATCATCTCCATCAACTAACTTTGCATCCAAATGGGACAGTAAAGTATCCATATCCACATTAGCTTGCTTCAGTTCAGGTAACACTTCACGCAGGTCAATCTGATCTCCTTCAGCAATACTGAAATCGGTAATAGTGTCCGTCGCACCATCATCAATTTCATGCCAAATAAAGGTATCTTCACCAGTTCCACCTGTCAGAATGTCTGAACCTAAACCACCATCAAGAATATCGTCACCAGCGCCGCCTAGTAAGGTGTCGTCGCCAGCACCACCGATGAGAGTATCATTGCCAGTTCCTCCTTCGATTCGGTCGTCACCGGAACCCGCCTGCAACTCGATACCTTCGTCACTTCCCAATAGCTGGTTATCTTGGCTAGAGGAAGAAACATCAATATCGGAGATATCATTGGTCACGTTAAGGTTGATATCAATAGGTGCTGATTCAGCCGTAGAGCTATCCGTTTCAGTCGACACCGTTGTCAATTGAATGGTATGTGCCCCTTCCTGTGCACCGACGATAGAGACGCTATCAATATCATCTGTAGGCACAACAACTTTACCGTCCACTGGAACCAGTGTTCCTGACGATGTTTCCACCGTTGATCCAGCAGGAAGTCCCGACAACTCTAGAGATAGAGCTTCATGGACATCCGTGAGTGCCGCAACGATCCCCAGTAGAGCGATACCATTATTGCTTGCTGTAAGGCTGGCATTAATGTTCTTCACATAATTGTTATCTGGCGTAATCGATAGAGTTGGCGCGTTGGCAACAGGCGTAATCGTGATCGGTTTTTGCGTTGTCTCCGACATCACCATGCCTGAAGGGTTGCCTGAATCCGTTGCAGTAATGGTGAGCATCACGCTGTCAGATGGGGCGTGCGTCGCATCAAAGGTTACACCTGTGCCGGCAGATGGAGAATCCAGCAGGGCATTCAGTTCACCAATAGTGCCCGTCAATGTAATTGAACTGCCTGACGACGGAGTCGCTGTGATAGAAGAGCCCGCAGGTATGGTTACATTCAGCTGTCCAAAATCGACACTGAGCGTGACAGTCATAGCATCATTAGCAAATGCATCGACATAGTCTGCATCACTAACGGAGATTCCGCTGATCAACTGGCCCGAAGACTCATTGATGATGGTCGTAATGTCGTCCACATCAATCTCAGGCTTATCATTTACCCCTATCACAGACAGTGAAACCGTACCTGTATCTTGAAGGAAGTCATTGACCCCTTTCGTTGTACCATTGTCCTCAATGGTATAGCTGATGGACACATCACCATTAAAGTCATCTGCTGGCATAAACGTCCAAGAAACACCATCAGGGTTAAGAATCAGTGTACCTTGCTCTGCGGGGACAGAGATTGACTTAACCACCAAATCATCACCATCAATGTCATTGCTGGCGGCAATCAACTGCGCGGCGGTGATCTGAATACTGCCTTCTTCAAGAATATCCCCTAGGTCAAGATCACCAGCTTGAGGCTCGTCATTCACTTCAGAGACATGAATAACGAATGACGTTTCGTTGGTGTTTGAGGTATCTGGGTTTGCAGCATCCACCGAACCCACGTTGCCTTGATCGTCGATGTGGGCCGTCACTTTAACGCCATCAGTGTCGATCAAATCATTGCTGTTTTCATCCGGCTTGAATGTGACAAGGTCTTGAGCAAGAGCCGAGTTGATGTCAGCGACTTTACCCGTAATTGTCACAGTCTGGCCTGATGCATCCACCGAGACGGTGAGCCCATTGTTAGCTGCTATCGTGGTGTTTTGGAATAGCTCGCCGCTATCTACATTTAAAGTCAACGTGTATTCAGCATCGGGATCATCAAGGCTAGAATCCACATCGGACACCGTGAAGCCTTTAATCGCCACGACAGTATCTTCTGCGGTCTGAATATCAGCGATATTGTTGAACTCTGGGCGGTCATTCACCGCTTCAACATCAACGGCGACATCAAAGACCTGATTCGTTGTCGGACCAAGATATTCATTGCCATCCGCATCTTTATCCACCGATTGGACGGTAACTTTCAGGCTATCTTCATTCCAAGTTCCTTTGTTGTGATCCCCGGAATTAAACACAATCTTGTCGACTTCCTGAGCATCGACACGCAGCTCCCATTTACCATTGCCTAGATTGGTCGCAGGTGTCACACCATCTGGGTAGTAAATCGTCGCACCGTCCGGTACTTGCTCAACAGTAATTAACAATGTTTCTGGCTGATCCTGAGCAGAATCACCCGGTAACAGATCGGTTTTATCAACGATACTCGCGTTGATAGCAATGTCGATATTCTCACCTTCATTACCAGTCACACTGCTTATTGGGTCAATGTCTACCACATCGCCAACAGGGGTAACATCAATGGTGAATTGCCCTTGATGTGCAGTAGGCTCTTGTAACAGTTGCTCTTGCGTAAACACAGTAATTCCAATATTGGCAGTGCCACTGAAATGCTCTGCTGGGCGAATCGAAATCGCTGACAGATCGATTTCTGTTACGCTCGGGTCAGTCAATTGAATAACCCATTCACCACCACCACTGTTCTTAACCACAAAGTCAGACGAAGTACTGGTTACCGTAAAGTCATCAGGCACACCCGTTAGTTTGGCTGAAAGGAATTGCTCTGAGCCATCCGTGTCATTCAATGCGATCGACAATCCAGAACCACCTGAAGTGAGCGAAATGTCGGTATCTTCATTACCAACCACAACGATATTGTCCGCTGCGGTTGGCATAGTGACAGGATCCAGGACTGGCGTGATATCAATGTCCACGTTCTGCGTGAAGGTGCGCTCACTACTCGTATTGGAAACTTGCGTCGTACCTGTGGTATCAAAAGTGGTTTGGTCAACCACCGTGCCTTTCACTGTAAAGGAGATTGAATTACCACTGCTATCCGTAGGATAGTTTTCTCTAGGTACAAAGTACAACCCATCCAATGCAGCCTGAATAACCGCAGGATCGTTAGAATCAACGACAAACACACTGCTGTCTGGTTGGATCGGGTCACCATTCACATCAGCGAAATAACCCAAGCTAGAGTCAGGTAACGTGATTTCAACTCTCGTCAGTGTTTCTTGGCCTTGGTGACTATCGTTGCGAACATCTGCCAAATCAATATCAAGATCTAACTTGATAAGATTATCTTCCAGTGCATTAGCGTCCAGCTGAGTACCCGTGCCTTTTTCAACTGAAGTCGCACTCAGGCTTATTTCAGGAGTGACATCGCTGTCGAGAGGCTGCCCCTGCTCGCCCGCTCCCGGCGCTATATCAACTACCGGTATCACAGCGACAGGGATATTAAGCTCAACACGATTCTCATCACCTGATGCTTTATCCGTGGTGACAAAGGTAATAGGCAAGTTGAAGTCACCTGCATAATCTTCAGGCAGTTCTAGTTTTAGGCCATCAGGAATAGAAAGACTGCCGTCAGGGTTGATGGTTGCCTCAAACAGATAAAGATTATTGGCGAAATCGTACTCAGCCCCGATGACCTTCAGACCACTTACTTCTGCCGGAATATCGTTCGGGTCAATCACAATGGTGAACTGGTCCGCGACATGATCCGCAGTGCTCACATTGCTACCATCGACACCAATTTGGACAACATTGCTTATCTGACTACTAAGGTCAACGTAGTTGTCTTCGACTCCTGTGATAATGGCGTCTGGAGTCGTCACTTGCTCTATAACCGCAGCTTCGCTGTTTTGATCAATAACATCATTCGGGAAAGTAAGATCCACAGTGGTCGATTTCTGACTCACTGGGCCATTCTCGTTTTCATCACCTTTATCGTAAACCTGAGCGACAAACTCAACGGTCAAGGTACTGCTCGGTAACCCATTACTATCGGTGTAATTTAGGCCATCAGGGGCGACAATGCTGAAGTTTTCTTCGTCAGTGACTGTCCAAGAGCCATCGCCATTATTCACAGCACCTGTGACGAACAGTTGATCCAAATCATCGCCTGAAATACCGACAAAACGAACCACCACTTCTTTGACTAGTTCATCCGAACTCGGATCAAGATCTTCAAAGAAAATAACATTCGCATCACCATTTTGATCGTTGATAGTGAAGTCTATACGACCATCTGCATCGTCAATCGTGGTAACAACAGCATTATTAGATTTAACCTGAAGATCACCATCACTCTCAACAATTGGCCTAACCACAACGGTGAGTGAACCCGTCACTTCTTTAGGGGTAACACTGTCCCCATTATTATCGGCGTCATGCTCTTCGATGACCAATTTGGTCTGTAAGTTCATGTCGACGCTAGAGTCTTCTGGCGGCTTAACACGCACGACAGGTTGGCTGGAGTTTTCGTCCAACCCAGTGATCGTCAATGTATTGGTAACATCATCATAAATCGCGGTGCCGCCTGTGTAGTTAGCCACTGGAACGCCATCAATCGTAATCTCAACATCTTCAGGGAAACCTGAAATAGTAATGGATGAGACGAACTCATAATCACGATCATTGGTATCTGGTGCTCTGTCAGGATTCTCTGCATTTTGCAGATTCCAAGGGACGACGATAAAGCTGTCTTCGTTACCTGTAGAAGTCCTACTGTAAGCGTCATCACTACCACCGGCATCAATAACAGGAACAACTTTAACCAGAATACTGCCGTCAACTTCTCTGATGTGGCCGTCATTCTCCGTAACGATAACTTTCGTCGTTATGTTAATGTCTTCCGTCGAATGTTTTGGCGGTTCAACCGTAATACCTGAATTGTATTGCTCTTGAGTAATATTGGCCTGATAAATAGGGCCATTAGCATCACTACCTACATATACCAAGTCAATTGCACCACCATTACTGTCGTACAATTGAACGCCATCAGGAATATCCGAGAGAAGTACCGTTATCGATTCAGAGTTATCATTGACACCATCTTTTTCTTCACCCGACAGGACGGCAAAACTCAGCTCAATACTGGAGTTTTCATTAATGACAACCTGCGCACCTGCATTGCCATTACCGTCTGTGTAGCTGTACCAAGTATCAAGCTCAGCACCAGTGTCAGGAACATCTGGTACATCTGGGATGTAAGGGATATCAGCGACACCTTTTACAGACACATGAACGGTTTTACCTGCCCCCATTTCGACCACATCGGTAACCTGAGAGCCATCGCCAAGCGTTGCGGTATCTTTCACCACACCTGTCGCCTCAAAGGTAAAGTTCTCGTTGGAATGCAGAGGTGGCTGAATCTCGACTTTGTCTAAGTCAGATTGTGCAATCTCATAGTAGCTACCACTAACATCAGTAATCAGGGGTAGTGGATCACCTGAACCCACCCAACGCACTTCAAAACCAGTTAGCGGCTGACCATTTTCGTCAGTGAAATCAGATAAACGGACATACAGGACTTCAGAAGTATCTCCCGGAGTATCGATGTCAGCCGTTGAATTGAGCGTGATGACTTTATCGAGTGTAAACGGTTCATGATCGGTATCGGGATCGACTGTGTTCTGACTCGCTGCGTTATCCTCAAAAATGGAAATACGATTGACCGAGAAACTACTGTCATCCGCTACTGGCGTGACATTGAATACCAGCTCTTGCACAACGGACTCGGCAGTTTCTTTGCCAGAACCAGCATTGGAGCTTTCTTCGGTCAATGCTTTTGCGTCAAACTTAATCGCACCAGAGAAGTTATCCCTCGGATTTAGCTGAACACTGTTGATGTCATCAGAGCTGATCAGATAAACGCCTGGAGATGACTCTGCAATGACGTTTCCTGATGCATCCAGTAACTCAAACTCGCCTTGACCTTGAGTCACTTCAAGACGGTACGTAATCGTCTCTGGATTACTGGTATCTTGTGTCACCGCACTCAAGTTGAGCGTCTGATGAGCACCATCCTCTGTTAGCGTGTATTCGTAGGTGCTATTGGCATCATCCCAGGTGGCAATATCGGCGACACTTTCCACTTCAATTCTGAAGCTCGAATTCAGCTTATGATCCAACGTACCATCGTTGTCAATTTCAAGCTGGTACTTGATCTGGATACCTGATTCATCGGTCGAGTAGTTTCTGTCCGGTACAAAATACAGGTTGGTGATCGTGGTGATTTGATCGCCATCACCATTCACACTCGATGTCTGATCAATCAAAGAGCCATCAATGTAGATTTTGCCTCTGTTGTTTGGTTCAAGTTCGACGTATTGGCTGCCGTCAAAGTAGTAGAAGGTACCGTGGTGATCTCCCGCCTTGATCGTCATACCACCGATAGATTCGTTGTTATCCGCATCATACAAATTCGCTTGAAGCAAAATCTGTGTTGGAGAGTCAAGACCCGTGATACCGCTCTGGTTATCCTGAACGTTAGCGGTATCAACGGTATTCGGATTATTTGGATCGTAGTCAATCGACGGATCACGACCAGATTCTTCGAAAGTCGTAACTTTGAGAGCGATTGCTGACGCTTTCCTATCGACGATGGTCAGATCCAATTGCGCCGTTGAGGTATCTTTGTCTCCATCCGTCGCAGTCACGTCAATACTAAATTCAAACGTATCACCATCATGTTCTAGGTTATCGTACGCTTTGAAACGGATGTCACCATTAGAGTTGATTCTCAACTCACCCAGTTCGCGGATATCTCTTGTTCCGTTACCAGTATCATATTCTTCGTAAACTTTGATCGTTTGATTGCCAGACTGAATATCGACACTATCGACATAGGTACCATTTTCACCACCAAATTTAATCACTGAAGTACCGTCTGTAGTCCCTTCAATCATCGTAATAGCAGCGTCATCAGCCCCTTTATCAGTGGAGGCTTCAAACATATTCACTCTCTTGAAACCACTGCCTTCAACTCTAGAAATCGAGTGGTCAGTCAACAATGGAACATCATCGACGACGGTAATAGGTAGAGTAATCTCAGCTGACTCATCTCCATCAAAATCTGTCGCTTTGATTGTAAAGTCTATTTGGACGCTGTTTTCACCCGCACCGTCTGGATGATCAAGAGGTTTAAGTAATTCAAATTGATAGCTGTTGTCTGATGTATCAAAAACAATTCTAAATACTGGCTCATGACCATTTTCAGTCATTGCTGTATAAGTGAACGTCGTGCCACTGGTTTGGACAGCAGCCCACTCAAGCGCTTCGCCGTCAGCAGACAAGCCATCTAACGTATCATCTGCATTAGTTAACTCATATTCCACAACACTGTCAGCGCCTTCAGCGATAACGAAGTTACCATTAATCGTGGTGTTTTCAGAGCGATCCGAGCCAATACCCGCTAGGTCATCTTCGTCGACAGATGTTTCCCCTGTCGATCCCGTTAGTACAGGTTGATCATCAATAACTTCAATTGGCAAGCGGACAGCTGGTGAAGTGTCGTTGTCTTTATCGATCGCAACCACATCAAACGGAATGGTCAACGTATCGCTGTTTTGTGCATGGTCCAAAGCTTTGAATTGGGTGTAAGTATAATCACCGTTGTCAGACAGCACTAAAGTGAAGATCACTTGACCGCCAGCCACACCTTGATAAGTGGTCGCGCCGGCAACGCCATTCACCTCAGAAATCGTAACGGCTTGCCCATTAGACGTTAGACCATTTTGTGTATCAGCTATATTTACCAACTCATAGGCAACAACTCCATCAGCCCCTTGTGAGGTGACAAAACTACCTGTCGCAACGGCGACTGCACCAGACGAATCAGAACCTGCTGCCGTGTCATCTTCATCAACGACAAACGTGCTTGATGGGTCAATAGAGCGAATTGTCGGGCTATCATCGCCAATCGTAACAGGCAATGTAATGCGGTCGGTGTCGCCATCGGTGTCGGTCGCCACCACTGTGAAATCAAGGCGTTCACTGTCGCTGTTGGCGTCATGGTCAATCGGACCTTTCAGCTCAAAGGTGTAGCTACCATCAGGGCGCAACGTCAGTACAAACACATCGCCATCCACGCTTGAAGCCGTGTACGTCGCCACACCATCGGCATCGATGGATTCAGAGAGCGTCACCGCTTTGCCCTGAGAAGTCAGGCCATCAATCGGGTTAGTGGTCAGGTCAAGCTTGTAGCTCACTACCTTATCCGCACCTTCAAGCGTGGTGAAGTCTCCGTCTTTGCTCACGCGTGTCGCGTCTGGGCTAGTGCCACTGGCTAAGTCATTCTCATTGAGGATTAACGCCTCAGCCGATGCGATGTTCGGGCTATCATCGCCAATCGTCACAGGCAGAGTAATGCGGTCGGTGTCACCATCGGTGTCGGTCGCCACCACCGTGAAATCAAGGCGTTCACTGTCGCTGTTAGCGTCATGGTCAATCGGACCTTTCAGCTCAAAGGTGTAACTGCCATCAGGGCGTAACGTCAGCACAAACACATCGCCATCCACGCTGGAAGCCGTGTACGTCGCCACACCATTCGCATCGATGGATTCAGAGAGCGTCACCGCTTTGCCCTGAGAAGTCAGGCCATCAATCGGGTTGGTGGTCAGGTCAAGCTCGTAGCTCACTACCTTATCCGCACCTTCAAGCGTAGTGAAATCTCCTTCTTTGCTCACGCGTGTCGCGTCTGGGCTAGTGCCACTGGCTAAGTCATTCTCAT